>JBBQXT010000052.1:0-18181 GCA_038209415.1 Geobacterales bacterium | reverse complement strand
CTGCTGCTGCCGCTTTCCCTGGAAGAGCGACTGGCTCTGCCGGGACTGGAAAAGGGGAGGGAAGACCTGATTGTCGCAGGGATACTGATTACCCTGCATACCATGGAGCGTTTCGGGTTCAGGAGCTTTACCGTGAGTGACTACGGATTGCTGGAAGGGTTGATTGTCGTGGATGGATTGCCCGAACTTTGAGCTGCATCCTGTAACTCAAGCTGCCGGGCTGCCTCCCGGGCCAGATCAGCCTTGAACGGTTCCCCCAGTGCCGTGTACAGATCGGCCAGCGCGGCCTTATTCTCCTGCGCCTTCCGTAAACGGCCACCGGCACGGTGAACCTCGCAGGCCCGTTCCAGCCAGGCGGCCGACTCCTTCAACCTGCCGGCGGCCTGAGCCGTTGCAGACAGCTCCTCAAGATCGGCGGCTATCTTGCCGCTTTTTCCGATCCGTTTATCGATCAGCAGCGCCTCCTGCAGAAATTCCAATCCCGCTGCGTATCTTTTCTCATGGCGGGCGACACCCCCCAGGACCCTCAAGGAGTTGGCCTCTTCCTCCGCCTGTCCGGCTAAGCGGTTCGCGCCGAGCGCCTTTCCGGCCAGAACCCCCGCCGCGCCCCACTCACCGCGCACAAACTGGATACGGGCTGCCAGATTCAGACGGCTGCCGAGCGCGTCGCCCTGTTCCGTGGTGATCGATTTCTCTGCCCATGCCAGGGCCGTGGACGGGCTGCCTTTGGCCAGCTCGATCAGGGCCTTTTCATAGGCCGTTTCGGCAGCAAAGCGCGGATCATCGGCGGCAGTTGCCAGAGCCCGGTCTATGTATGTTTCCGCCATGGGCAGATCATGTTGCAGGCGATGCAGCCGGGCAAGATTGATCAGAGCCGTAACCCGGGCCGGAACGTCCTCTATGGATGAACTGATTTCGAGGGATTGGGTCAGAAACATTACCGCCCCGGCAGTGTCACCCTTCTGCTGCGCGCGGATGCCCCTGTTGAGTGCTGTTTCCGCCTGTAGCTGGGCTTCAGGCCGGACCGGCTGCCTGCCGCCGAAACAGCCTGTCAGCAGAAGCGTCAGCAGCGCCATCAGCAGAACGGCCATCAACAGACAATGACATATGGGTCTATTCATGGCTGTCACCCCTGATGAAGCCCTGTTTTCCGGTGGGGGCGGTCTTATCGCGCAGCAGCCACGTGTTCTGGAGGGAGTTGATCAGACGGTCGGTACTGAGCATGACGTCTTCAGCCTGGGAGATGACACCCGGAATCTTTGGAAAGGCCTTTTCGGAAAGCAGTCGCGTTTCGTAGGAGATCCTGCTGACATTCGCGAGGCTGGCATCGGCCTTTTCAAGCATGGTTGGCAGCTTGGTATTGAGCTGGTCAAGCACACCGTTGACCCGGTCGAGGGTAGGGGCCAAATCGATACTGTCTATTTTTTTACTGGTGGTGTCGAGCATGCTGGTCGCCCGGGCGGTTACCAGGCTCACGTTACCGGCGGCCGAGAGCAGGAGCTGATCCGCATTCTGTCGGGTTCCTTCCAGCTTGCGGGTAAGCTGTTCCGCATTGCGGATGGTCTTTTTGAGGTCGCCGTCGGGGTTGTTGATATAGGCGATGATATCGCGGACCTCGATCAGAACCGGTTTGACCTTCTCGGCAATTTCCTCGGCCAGTTCATCCAGTCCCTTGGTCTTGATGTAGGTAATCGAATCCCTGTCTTTCAGTTGCGGCATGTCGGATGAACCGACCGAGACATCTATGATGCTGTCTCCAACCAGCCCTTCCTTGACCAGCTTGACGATGGAATCGCTTCTGATCCAGGTGCGGTAGGCCGTATCGATTTCAAGGGAAACATCCACCATGGCCTGTTCATTCAGGGAGATGGCGGTGACCCTGCCGATTCTGAAACCGGACAGCTTTACCGGCATACCCTTGGTGAAGCCTGTTCCACGGTCAGCCGTAAAGCGCAGGTTGTACTTTGCGGTAAAGAAATCCTTCTGCAGGCCGAACAGCACAGCGGCGATCACAACCCCCGCCAGGGCGGTTGCCATGAAGATGCCGATCTTGCGTTCCAGATTTCTGAAGCGGGGATCTTCTTCGCGTATCATACGTTCCTCGAAACGGTCGCTACGGATTCTTTAACATTGATAATAATATCCACCTGCAGCTCATCGGCTAGTTCTGGAGCGGAGGTCAGGTACAGGGATGTTCTGCCCTCAACGGCTGTGTGAAACTCCCCGGCAACCTGCAAAAAAGTGTTGCGCGCGGCGGATGGGGCACCGTCGATACAATTGCTGTACAGCATTATGCGGGGTTGACTCATCAACATCCTTACCAGTGCTACCGTTCGCCTCTCATGGTGCGTGAGGTGCGCCGGCAGGGCCATGACGCGGCCTGAATATCCCAGTCGTTCAAGGTAAGCAAGCGCAGTGCGCTCCTCTTCGGCAGTGACCTGGCCCACGTGGTACATCAGAGGCAGTGTTATATTCTCCCAGACCTTCAGATTGGAGACCAGCCCCCCATCGGCCGGCACAATGCCGATCTGCCGGCGCAGCCGGTGCAGTTGATCCGCTTCAAGGCAGGCAAGATCTTGTCCATCGATCAGGACAGAACCGCGGTCCGGGCGGGACAGGCCGGTGACAAGCCGTGTCAGCGCAGTGCTCTCGTCCTCCCGTGAAGTGACGATCAGGGCCGAAGATCCTGCTCCTATGCCACAGGAAAATCCGTCCAGAAAATTGAGATGGCTGACATCCCTGAATGATATGGCGACAGGCATAAAAACATAGTAGCGGTAAATATAGCTATGTCAATTGGTAAGAGTTGCGGTCATGCCATCGGGTGAGGCGGCACTTCCGGAAACGGGCAGCTGCGAAAAAGTCGTTTGAAGCGTGCCCTGAGCGAGAAATCAGTTTTCAAACAAATTGCAATCGATCCGATGTTTTAGTATAGTGCCAAATCTTCAGCTTGATTCAACTTTACTCTCAGGGCAGGAACACGATACATGAAAGAAATCCTTTCCGGTAATGAAGCCATTGCGCGCGGTGCCTACGAGGCGGGCTGTCTGGTCGCCTGTGCCTATCCGGGTACTCCCTCCACGGAAATTCTTGAAAACACCATTTCCTACAAGGAAATCGACTCGTCCTGGGCCCCCAATGAGAAGGTAGCGCTGGAGGTGGCCATCGGCGCCTCCTTCGGCGGCGGCCGGGCACTCTGCACCATGAAGCACGTCGGCGTCAATGTAGCGGCCGATCCGCTCTTTACGCTGGCTTACACCGGAGTCAGAGGCGGGCTGGTGCTGGTGGTGGCCGATGACCCGGAAATGCATTCCTCTCAGAATGAGCAGGACAGTCGCAACTATGCCCGCTTCGCCAAGGTTCCCATGCTGGAACCGTCCGACTCACGCGAGTGCAAGGAGTTCACCCGCCTGGCCTTCCAGCTCTCGGAAGAGTATGACACGCCGGTCATACTGCGCAGCTGTACCCGCATTTCCCACGGCAAGTCGATCGTCGAGCTGGGTGAACGGGTCACGGACCTGCCCGAGCCGCGGCTGGAGAAAAACCCCGCCAAGTTGGTCATGCTGCCGGGCAATGCCCGCGTGCGCCATCCGCTGGTCGAGCGGATGCTGGCAAGGCTTTCCGAGGCCGGCTCAAGCATGGCCATCAATCGAATGGAGTTGCGCGACAGGTCCATCGGTATCATTACCTCCGGCGTCTGCTATCAGTATGTGCGCGAAGTCCTGCCGAACGCCTCCACCCTCAAGCTCGGACTGGTAAACCCGCTGCCTGAGCAGCTGATCCGCGACTTTGCCGCCCAGGTGGATACGCTGTATGTGGTCGAGGAACTGGATCCCTTTATCGAGACCCAGGTCAAGGCCATGGGCATCAAGGCGGTCGGCAAGGAGATCATCTCCCTGTGCGGCGAGCTGACCCCCGGTCGCCTGCGCAGCGCCTTCGGACTGCCGCAACCGGTCGAGACCGCTCAGGAAAAACTGCCCGGCCGTCCGCCTAACATGTGCCCGGGCTGCCCGCACCGCGGGGTGTTCTATGCGCTCAATCAGCTCAAGGCCTACGTCACCGGCGATATCGGCTGCTACACGCTCGGTTTCATGCCGCCGCTCTCGGCCATGGATACCTGTGTCTGCATGGGGGCCTCGATCGGCATGGCCACCGGTGTTGCCAAGGTTGTCTCGGCCGAGGAAAAGAAAAAGGTGGTGGCCGTGATCGGCGACTCGACCTTCCTGCACACCGGGATCAATGGCCTGATGGGCATGGTCTACAGCAATTCGCCGGCCACGGTGATCATCCTGGACAACAGCATTACCGCCATGACCGGCCGTCAGGACAACCCGGCCAGTGGCTTCACCCTGATGGACGATCCCGCCCATACCATTAATATCCCCCTGCTCTGCAAAGCTCTGGGTGTGAAAAACATCCGGGTTGTCAATCCGCTTGACCTGGAGGAGACCCAGCGGGTCATTGCCGAGGAGATGGAGCGGCCAGAAACCTCGGTGGTTATCACCAACAAGCCCTGCGTGCTGATCAAGCGCGATGACGTCTTCCAGAAAGGCCCGGTGTATGCCGTTGATGCGGACAAATGCACCGGTTGCCGCGCCTGCCTGAAGATCGGCTGCCCGGCTATCGAATGGCGGCCGGCCGGTGACGGCAGCCGGAAGGGCAAGGCCTCCATCGACCCGCTGCTCTGCACGGGATGCGATGTCTGCCGCCAGTTGTGCACGTTTGACGCGATCGGGAGTAAGAAATGAGCGGACAGATCACGAATATCCTACTGGTAGGCGTCGGCGGTCAGGGCATCCTGCTGGCCTCCGAGATACTCGCCGAGGCCGCTATGCTGGCCGGTTTCGATGTCAAGAAAAGCGAGATCCACGGCATGTCCCAACGGGGCGGCAGTGTTGTTTCCCATGTGCGTTTCGGCCGGGAGGTCTTTTCCCCGATCATACCGGAAGGCGAGGGGGACATCCTGTTCGGTTTCGAACTGATGGAAACCTGTCGCTCGCTGCCGCTGCTCAAGCCGGGCGGGGCCGTGGTGGCCAACGATCTGCAGATATCGCCGCCATCGGTGCTGATGGGGCTGGAAACCTATCCCGCGGACCTGCTGGAGCGGATCGAGAATTGTTTCCCCGATTTTCTGCTGGTGGATGGTCAGAAGATTGCACGGGATGCCGGCAATGTCAGGGCCGCCAATACGGTTCTATTGGGCGCCGTTTCCAAACGGCTGGCCATTGCGGAGGAATTCTGGATGAAGGCCCTGGAAAAAATGGTGCCGCCCAAGGCACTGGAGGTCAATAAAAAGGCCTTTCTGATCGGCAGGGAGCTTTAGTATGAATCAACTGGACTCCATACTTGCCGCCAACAGGATTTTTGTCCGGCCCAACGCCTTTCCGCCGCTGCCAAAATCTCCGCAGAAGCAGATCGCCATCTTCACCTGCATGGACACCCGACTGGTCGATTTTCTCGAACCGGCCATGGGGATCAAGCGGGGCGAGGCCAAGGTCATCAAGAACGCCGGCAATACCATCGTCGATCCCATGTCCGGCGCGGTTATTCGCAGCCTGGTGGCCGGTGTGTTCATGCTGGGGGTGGAAGAGATCTTTGTCATCGGCCACCGGGACTGCGGCATGGCCTCCATCGATGCCGCGTCGGTCAAGCGCGACATGGTCCGGCGCGGCATTTCCCCGGATGTGATTGATATACATGTACCTGACTTGAAACAGTGGCTGGGGGTCTTTGCGCACCCCATCGAAAATATCGAACGTGTCGTCAAGATCATCAGGCACAATCCGCTGATTCCGCAGGATGTTCCTGTACACGGGCTGCTTTTCTGCCCGAATGACGGTCACCTGGATATCGTGGTCAACGGTTATACTCGTGAAAGTTTTTCCGCCGGGCTGACCGACGAACAAGCGGATGCAACCGGCACGTCAGGCTGCTGTGTTTAACAGGGTCGGACCTATTGCGGCAGGCCGCCGCGAGTAATATTTACAGAGGTAACGCGCATATGTTTTTCAACGAAGAATTTGAGACCCTGCCTCGTCCGGCGCTGGAGGCGCTGCAACTGAAACGTCTTCAATCAGTGCTGGAATGTGTGTGTGCCAATGTACCGTTTTACAAGGCATCATTTGCAAAAGCCGGCATCAAGCCCAGCGACGTGAAATTCCTGGAGGACCTGCAGGGACTGCCGTTCACCACCAAGCAGGATATGCGTGATTCCTACCCCTACGGACTCTTCGCCGCCCCGATGGAGGAGATTGTCCGCATCCACGCCTCCTCCGGCACCACCGGGAAGCCGACCGTGGTCGGTTACACCCGCAAGGATATCGAGACCTGGTCGGAATTGATGGCCCGCTCCTTCGTATCGGCCGGCGCCCACAAAGGGGACATTATCCACAACGCCTACGGCTACGGTCTGTTCACCGGCGGTCTGGGTGCCCATTATGGTGCCGAACGGCTGGGTGCATCGGTTATTCCCATTTCCGGCGGCAACACAAAACGCCAGATTATGATCATGCAGGATTTCGGTTCCACCGTTCTGACGTGTACGCCGTCCTATTCGTTGTTCATGGCCGAGGAGGCCCGGGCCGAGGGTGTCGATTTCAGGAAACTCAAGCTACGGGTGGGCATCTTCGGCGCCGAGCCCTGGTCCGAGGCCATGCGTGGCGAGATCGAGGAGAAGCTCAACCTGGCTGCCATCGACATCTACGGCCTCTCCGAGATCATGGGACCGGGCGTGGCCATCGAGTGCATCGAGGCTAAAAATGGGCTGCACATCTGGGAGGATCACTTCATCCCCGAGATTATCAACCCCGAAACCGGCCAACGGCTGGCGGAGGGCGAACTGGGCGAACTGGTCATCACCACCATCACCAAGCAGGGCATACCGCTGATCCGCTACCGTACACGGGACATTACCAGCATTATCCATGAACCCTGCATCTGCGGCCGCAGTCATGCCCGCATCACCCGCATGAGCGGCAGGTCCGACGACATGCTGATCATCCGCGGCGTCAACGTCTTCCCGTCCCAGATCGAGGCCATACTGGTCGGCATCGAAGGGGTAGAACCGCATTATCTGCTGGTTGTGGACCGTGTCGGAAACCTCGATACCCTTGAAGTTCGAGTGGAGGTGGATGAACAGCTCTTTTCCGACGAAGTCAAGGTACTGCAGAAGCTGGCCAAGCGGATAGAGAAAGAGATCAAGGACATGCTGGGAGTCACCTGTACCGCCAAGCTGGTTGAGCCAAAAACCATCCCGCGCAGCGAAGGCAAGGCCCAGCGGGTGATCGATAACAGAAAAACGTGATAGAGAGGGTCTTTATGAAAGTCGAGCAGATATCCATCTTCATCGAAAACAAATCCGGTCGCTTGGCGGAGATCACCCGCATCCTTGGTGATGCCGGCATCAACATCCGGGCACTGTCCCTGGCGGATACGTCTGATTTTGGTATCTTGCGCCTGATTGTCAATAATGTGGAAACGGCCAAGTCCGTTTTGAAAGAGTGCGGTTTTACGGTCAACAAGACCGAGGTGGTCGCTGTCGAAGTACCCGATCACCCCGGCGGCCTGTCCATCATTTTGCAGGCTCTGGATAAGGATCAGATCAATGTTGAATACATGTATGCCTTTGTCGAGCGCTGTGGGGGCAATGCCGTGATCATCTTCCGATTTGACGATACCGACAAGGCTATAGAAACGCTCAGAGGCTTTGGTTTCAATATGTTGGAAGGCCAGCGACTTTACAGTATGTAACAGCCACCCTGGAGGAGGGAATATGATGAAACGTTTGTTGGCGGTAAGCGGTACGGTGTGTATTTGTCTCCTGACAGCCACGGCAGCCCTTGCCTCGGGCACCATCAGGATCGGCGGCCTCTTTGCGGTTACCGGCCCGGCTGCCTTTCTGGGCGAACCGGAACGCAACTCGGCCAAGATGGTGATTGAAGAGATCAACAAGGCCGGCGGTGTCAAGGGCCGCAAGCTTGAACTGGTCGCCTACGATACCGCCGGTGATGCCACCAAGGCGGTCCAGTTGGCCACCCGGCTGATCAAGGATGACAAGGTCGTGGCCATCATCGGTCCCAGTACGACTGGTGAAAGCATGGCGGTAATTCCGGTTGTTGAAAAATATCATATTCCACTGGTAAGCTGTGCTGCCGGCAGCAAGATTACGGACCCGGTCAAGAAATGGGTTTTCAAAACCGCCCAGAATGATGCCCTGGCGGTTGGAAAAATATATGAATACCTTCAGAAGCACAAGCAGACTTCGGTATCAATTCTGACTGTTTCCGACGGGTTCGGCGCTTCAGGTCGCGAGCAGCTCAAGGCCCAGGCGGCCAGGTACGGCATCACGATCGTCTCTGACGATACCTACGGCCCGAAGGATACGGACATGACCTCGCAACTGACCAAGATTCGCGGTTCCAGGGCCCAGGCCATAATCTGCTGGGGCACGAATCCGGGGCCGGCGGTCATAGCCAAGAATGCCCGTCAGCTGGGCCTGAAGATTCCACTCTACATGAGTCATGGTGTCTCTTCGAAAAAGTTCATCGAACTGGCCGGCGATGCTGTCGAAGGCATCCGGTTGCCGTCCGGCAAGGTGTTGGTGGCCAATATGCTGCCCAATGCCGATTCCCAGAAAAGATCCTTGTTGGCCTATGTCAAGGATTACCAGAATCACTATAAAGCCGAAGGCGATCATTTCGGCGGACACGCCTGGGATGCAGTCATGCTCCTGAAAGGGGCCATCGAGCGCGGCGGAAACACTCCGGTGGCAATCCGTGACCAGCTTGAAAAGACCAAAGGTTTTGCAGGGATCGGTGGCACGTTCAATTTCTCTGCCCAGGACCATGCCGGATTAGGCAAGGATGCCTTTGTCCTGGTTGAAGTCAAAGGCAGGGATTGGGTGATTGTGAAGTAATCAGTTGCACAAATGATTTGTTATGTAGGGGCGAACGGCCGTTTGCCCTTGCTTTATGAGGTCCAATGCAGTTCGATCAGCTTCTCCAATATACCCTATCAGGCCTGTCCACCGGTGCCATCTACGGCCTGATCGGCATCGGCTTCTCGATCATCTATAACGCCACCGGTATCATCAACTTTGCCCAGGGTGAGTTTGTCATGCTGGGCGGCATGCTGACGCTCTTCTTTCTGGAAGCCCTCAAGCTGCCGCTCTGGGCAGCCATCCCCTGCGCCGTGGCCGCCTCGACCGTGGCCGGCCTGCTCTTCGAGCGCCTGGCCATACGGCCCTTGCGCCAGCCGACCCCGATCAACCTGGTCATTATCACCATCGGCGGCAGTATCCTGATCCGCGGACTGGCCATGCTGCTGTGGGGCAAGGACACTCATGCCATCCCGCCGTTTTCCGGAGATGAGCCGATTGCCATCGGCGGCGCCACCATCCTGCCACAGCATCTCTGGATCCTGGCCATTACCGTGATCATCGTCTCCGTCAACAGATTTTACTTCTACCACACCATCAGCGGCAAGGCCATGCGGGCCTGTGCCTACAACCGCCGCGCCGCGGGCCTGGTGGGGATCGATGTACGCCGGATGGTGCTGTTCTCCTTCATCATCAGTTCGGCCATGGGCTCGGTGGCCGGCATCATCGTCGCCCCGTTGACCATGACCGCCTATGATGTGGGGGTCATGCTGGGCCTGAAGGGCTTCTGCGCCGCCATCATCGGCGGCATGAGCAGCGGTGGCGCCACCGTGGTCGGCGGCCTGCTGCTGGGGGTTCTGGAATCCCTGGGGGCCGGTCTGATATCATCGGGCTACAAGGACGCCATTGCCTTCATCATCCTGCTGCTGATCCTTTTCATCCGGCCCCAGGGGCTGTTCGGCAAGGCCGAATCGGAAAGGGTCTAGCCGGTGAATCGCGACCTGCTCAAGTTCCTGGCCTTTGCCGTAATGATCCTGCTGGCGCCGCTGGCCTTCCAGGGCGGCTACTTGATGAACGTGCTGGTATTTGTCGGTATCTACACCATGTTGGCCATCGGTCTCAACCTGCTGCTGGGATATGCCGGTCAGATCTCCCTCGGACACGCCGGTTTCTTCGGCCTGGGCGCCTACCTGTCCGGCGTGCTTAGCGCCACCTACGGCTGGAATCCGTGGCTGGCCATGCCGCTGGCGGCCCTGCTGGTGGGTGCGCTGGCCTTTCTGATCGGTTTTCCGATCCTCAAACTCAAGGGGCACTACCTGGCCATGGCCACCCTTGGACTGGGCATCATCATCTACATCGTCTTCAATGAAACAGTGGATCTGACCGGCGGACCTTCCGGTCTGTCCGGTATCCCCAACCTGGCCATCGGCAGTCTGACCTTCGACAGTGATGTCAAAAACTATTACCTGATCTGGGCCTTTACCCTGCTGACGATCCTGCTGACGCTCAATCTGGCCAATTCACGGGTGGGGCGCGCCCTGCGGGCCGTTCACGATTCGGAGGTCGCCGCGCGGGTCATGGGCGTCAATGCCCGTCTGCTCACGGTACAGATCTTTGCCCTGTCGGCGGTGATTTCGTCCATAGCCGGCAGCCTGTATGCCCATACCATGGCCTTTGTGTCGCCGGCCTCTTTCGGTTTCAACTTCTCCGTTGAACTGCTGACCATGGTGGTAATCGGCGGACTGGGCAGCATCTACGGCTCCTTTCTGGGCGCGGCCCTGCTGACGCTGCTGCCCGAGTTTCTGCGGGCGGCGCAGGACTACGACATCATCATCTACGGCGGCCTGCTGATGCTGATGGTCATGTTCATGCCGGGCGGCCTGGTGCGGGGCGTTCCGGACCTGTTCAGGAAACTGCTGAAAAAAGGCAGGGGCAGCCATGCTTGAAGTAGCCGGCATCACCCAGATCTTCGGCGGCGTCACCGCCCTGGAGGAAGTTTCCTTTACCATCGCCAGAGGTACCATTACCGGTGTGATCGGTCCCAATGGCGCCGGCAAGACAACCCTCTTCAACATCGTCAGCGGCATCTACACCCAGACCGCCGGCCGCGTGCTTCTGAAGGGCAGCGATGTCTCCGGCCTGCCGCCCGAGAAGCTGGCCCGCCTGGGCATGGTGCGCACCTTTCAGAATATCGAACTCTTCGGCGGCATGACCGTGCGGGAAAACGTCATGGTCGGCCGGCACACCCGCAGTTCCAGCGGACTTCTGGCCTGTTCCCTGCGCATGCCCTGGAGCCGGCGCGAAGAAGCAAATATTCGCACGGGAGCCATGAAGTGGCTGGAATTCACCGGCATCACGGAACTGGCTGACGTCACCGCTGGCAACCTCCCTTTCGGCAAGGGGCGGCTGCTGGAGATAGCCCGCGCTCTGGCCGTGGAGCCGGAGATCATCCTGATGGATGAACCGGCCGCCGGGCTCAACAGCCAGGAGACCCAGGGACTGGCCCGCCTGATCCAGCGCATCCGCGACCTGGGCATCACCGTCGTACTGGTGGAACACGACATGGAGCTGGTCATGGAAATCTGCGACCGGATCGTGGTGCTGAACCTGGGACGCAAACTGGCCGAGGGTACGCCGCGCGAGATTCAGGAAAATATAGAGGTCATCGCGGCCTACCTGGGGGACGACACCTGATGCTGTGTCTCAAGAACATCAATACCTATTACGGCAAGGTCCACGCACTCAAGAACGTCTCGCTCCATCTGGACGAGGGGGAGATCGTGACCCTGATCGGTGCCAACGGAGCCGGCAAGACCACCATTCTGAACACGATTTCCGGCGTCACCCCGGCCGCTGCCGGCGAGGTCTCTTTCTGCAAGGAGCCGGTACAGTCGCTGCAGCCGGATCGGGTCGTCAAGCTGGGCATCTCCCAGGTGCCGGAAGGGCGTCAGGTCTTCAAGCCGCTTTCCGTGGAGGATAACCTGGAGCTGGGAGCGTATCTGCGCTACCGCAACCGGGAAGGCAAGGCCGCCATCCATGAGGACATGCAGCGGGTGTTCAGTCTGTTTCCCCGCCTGCTGGAGCGCCGCCGGCAGCTGGCCGGCACCATGTCGGGGGGCGAGCAGCAGATGCTGGCCATCGGCCGGGCACTGATGGCCAAACCGCGGCTGCTGCTGCTGGATGAGCCTTCCATGGGGCTGGCGCCGCTGGTGGTGCAGGAGATCTTCCGCGTGCTGGAACGCCTGCGCCGGGAAAACGGCACGACCATCCTGCTGGTGGAGCAGAATGCCAAGGCGGCCCTCAGACTGGCCGATCGTGGCTATGTGCTGGAAACCGGCAAGGTCATCATGGAGGGACCGGCCGCGGAACTGATGGAGAACGCCGAAGTCAAGCGAGCCTATCTGGGCAAGGATAAGAAGGAAATCTGGGAGCGTTAAGCTCCTTTTTTTGTTCTGTAAGCGTGAGGCCGGTTTTGACTTGAAAACAGTTTTTTTTATTGACTACATGGAAGAATAACAACTATTGTGAAGACCAAAATAATGACCTAAAATAGGCTCTAAATAAAATAAGGAGCGCGTCATGCAAACTATGCTTGCTACAGCAACAGTCAGTATCAGCGACCTCAAAAAAAATCCTTCCGATATCATCAAACGTGCACACGGTGCGCCGGTCGCCATCCTCAACCATAATCGCCCCACCGCCTATCTTGTCCCTGCCGCCGCCTTTGAAGCAATGATGGAACAGCTTGATGATCAGTATCTCATTCAGCTTGTAAAGGATCGCCAGAAGGAAACAAGCGTCAAGGTATCTCTTGATGACCTATGAGCTTGAGTTCAAGGACTCCGCTCTCAAGGAATGGCGCAAGACGGATAACAGCATCAGAGAGCTGTTCAAAAAGCGCCTGGCTGAACGTCTTGCTGCTCCCCGAGTGGAATCTGCCCGACTGACGGGATTACCCGATTGCTACAAGATCAAACTGCGCGACGCAGGCTATCGCCTGGTCTACCAGGTTTTTGATGATCTCGTATTGGTTATGGTCATTGCGGTGAGAAAACGGGAAAACAATCTGGTGTATCGCAACGCAAAAGAGCGGATCTGAAAATAAAACCATGATAAACGCTTGAGCAGGAGAGTAAAACATGGCACGGATAGTATTCGAAAAAATCATGGCTGCTTCCCTGTTCGGTTTGAGTGCGCGAACTGTGCGCAACTGGGAGCAGGGGGTTCGCCACCCCGAAGGTCCGTCGCGGATACTGTTGCAGGTGATTGATCGTGAACCGTAAGCGGTGATGCGGGCGTTGAGAGGGTGAAATTACTCAACAGGTTGAAGGAGTGAATTGAATGAGATGTCCCCGGAATTGAGCCCAACGGCTCCATGTCCTCCAGTCAGAACTCCGAAGGCGACATCCGCCGCGCCATGGTTGAGGCCGATAAAGTGGAAGTCATGGTGGCCATGCCGGGGCAACTGTTCTTCAATACCCAGATTCCTGCCTGTCTCTGGTTTCTCGTAAAACAAAAGAGCAGGCGTCAGGGAGAGGTGCTGTTTATCGATGCCCGCAAGCTGGGCACCATGATCAGCCGGGTGCAGATCGAGTTTACCGATGCCGATATTCAGAGAATCGCCGATACGGTGAATGCCTGGCGTGGCGATGGTGAGACAGATACCGAGTATGCCGATGTGGCTGGTTTCTGCCGGACTGTGCCTCTGGCAGAGATTTCCGAACATGGTCACGTGCTGACACCGGGGCGTTATGTTGGCGCGGAGGCTGTTGAGGATGACGACGAAGCCTTTGCCCTGAAGATGCAGCGGCTGACGGGAGTGCTGGGCGAACAGATGGCCAAGGGCGCAGAACTGGATGGGCTGATCCGGCAGAAGCTGGGCGGGTTGGGGTATGAGTTCTGAGCTGTTGAAACAGCCTTTGACTTTAGCAGATAATACTCATACAATTATCATGTAATTATATGATAACGGAGGTTAGTACATGCATGCACTTCTTGAACGCTCTAGCCAGGCTGTTTCCGTAACCGAGGTTTCCCGTTCTGCCAAGCTCATCTTTGATCGTCTGGGCAGCGGCAAGCAGGAAAAATATGTAGTTATGCGTAACAATGCCCCTGCAGCCGTGATGATGCCGGTAAGTACCTACGAAAGAATGATGGATGAACTGGACGATCTGCACATTCAACTGGCAGCGCGGGATCGACTTCAGAGTTTCGACCGGTCAAAAGCTCTCAGTCATGAAGAAATGCTGCTCCGGTTTGCCGATGAAGATGAATCATGACTTGGCAGATCATCTATCACCACGACGTAGCGGATGACCTGGATGAGTTGGGCAAATATCAGGCACGGGCTGTACTCAAAACTATTGAAACCCGTATCCGTGACGGCGAACCGGACAAGACCGGCAAACCGCTATCCGGCGAGCTTGCCGGTTGCCGCCGCATTCGCACTGGCGATGTGCGGATTGTTTACCGGGTTTATGCCGAGATTATCGAAGTGTTGATTGTAGCAGTTGGGCCGCGCCGCAATGATGAGGTTTACCGAACCGCAGGGAAGCGAGTTTGACAGGGTCTGATCCGGCAGAAGCTGGGAGGGTTGGGGTATGAGTTCTGATTACTGCAACCGACGGTTGCAGTAATTGATCGATCTGTTTCATTTTATTGATAATATGTAGCTTATAGGCTAATATGTGACCATGCAGGCGTTTCCATACGAAATTGATTATTACAAGACTGCTGAGGGAAAAATACCGTTCAGGGATTGGCTTGAAAAGTTGCGGGATGTGACTGGACGGGCGAAAATCCGTATCCGTCTTGACCGCGCTCGCTTGGGTAACCTTGGCGATCACAAGCAACTTGCTGATGGCGTATGGGAATTACGGATTGATTCCGGGCCTGGTTACCGTGTCTATTTTGGCAAAGATGGCAACAGTCTTATTCTGCTGCTTATTGGCGGCGACAAGAGCACTCAGCAGAGGGATATCGCTTTGGCAGCCGGCTACCTGCAAGATTACATGAGGAGATGATACGCATGGAAAAAGCAACAGAGTATCAGAAGGACCTGATTGAAGCGCTCAAAGACCCGGTAGAGGCGGCAGCATATCTGAATGCAGCTCTTGAAGAGGGTGACAAGGAGACGTTTCTGCTGGCCTTGCGCAATATTGCCGAAGCCAACGGCGGGATGAAGGCTGTTGCAGAAAAAGCGCACCTGAACCGTGAAAGTCTCTATCGCACTTTGTCACGCCGGGGGAATCCCGAAATACGCACACTGTTCAACCTGTTGCATGGCGTTGGCTTGCGGCTGAATGTGACGCCGGAACAGGTAATAGTTTGAAGTGCAGCTGCTGTCGTGCAATGCAGTGTAGCCAAGCGGTTGATACGTCAGAAGCTGGGAAGTCTGGGGGTATGAGTTTTAAACAGAACTATGCATTTTCACGGTTGCAATCGCACAAAATAAATATATAATTCGGTCAATTAATTGACGGAGTTCTTATGTATATCCAGCAGCGACAGCTTGAAAACCTCAGAAATTCTTTGAAGCCTGGCAAAGTGGTCGTTATTTATGGCGCCAGGCGAACGGGCAAAACAACTCTTCTTAAAGAATTTTTGAAAGGCGAAGTAAATCCCTATCTCCTGGTAAGTGGTGAAGACATTACCATTCAGAGCTATCTCTCTTCTCAATCCACCGAAAAGCTGAAAACCTTTGTCGGCAATAATCGTCTGCTGGTCATTGATGAGGCCCAAAAGATTCACAACATCGGGCTAAATCTCAAACTGATAGTTGATCATATTCCAGACGTCCGCATCATCGCCACAGGGTCATCATCCTTCGATCTGGCACGTAGTATCGGAGAACCGCTCACGGGAAGAAAAAGCACACTGATCCAATATCCACTTGCCCAGTTAGAACTCACCAGCATCGAACAGCACCACGAAACCGAGGCGCGCCTGGAAAGCCGTCTGCTCTACGGAGCATATCCGGAAGTTGTGCTGCTGGATGATAATCGAGAGCGGGAACAGTACCTGAAAGAGATTGTCTCCTCGTACCTGTACAAGGACATTCTCGAACTTGAGGGGATTCGGCAATCAGCAAAAATCGGCAGACTGCTCCAGATGATCGCCTTCCAGATCGGCAAGGAAGTGTCATATACTGAACTGGGGACAGCTCTGGGGATGAGCAAGAATACCGTCGATCATTATCTTGATCTGCTGGAAAAGGCTTTTGTCATCCAAAAACTGGGTGGATTCAGCCGTAACCTGCGCAACGAGATTACCAAAAATAGCAGATACTATTTCGTCGATAACGGCGTACGCAACGCCCTGATCAACAACTTTAATCCGCTCGATCTGCGCAATGATGTTGGAGAACTCTGGGAGAATTATCTGATTATCGAACGTCTGAAACGACAGGAGTATCTGCGGGAATCGGCAAACAATTATTTCTGGCGGACATATACCAAAAAGGAACTGGATCTGGTCGAGGAACGAAGCGGCAACTTGCACGGCTATGAGATGAAGTGGGGCAAGGCAAAGCCCCGCCCGCCAAAGGAGTGGACGACCGCCTACCCGGATGCAACATGGAATTTGATCAATCGAGATAATTATCTGGAGTTTATTGTATGAATTTGTGTCTGATCCGGCAGAAGCTGGGAGGGTTGGGGTATGAGTTCTGATAAGGCTCTTCAGCTACAAGAGATTGCCATATTTAAAAACCGTGTCGAGATTCGCAGCCCTGGTGGTTTGTATGATGGTCTGACTATGGAAGAAATGCGCGGTGGCAATGTTTAACGTCGCCGTAACCCACTGATTGCAGACCTTTTTCGCCGTATCAAAATGGTTGAAGGCTGGGGTCGCGGCATGCCATTGATTCTGGAAAATGCCCCCACTGTTCAGTTTCGCCAGATTGCCGGTCTGTTTATCGCCAGCTTTGATAGACCGTCTTTTCTTGAGGAGGTTATCGACACTACTCAAAGGGTTGTCCAAGAAGTTATTGGTACTACAGAAAAAACTACAGGAAAGAAAAAAACTACAGGAAAGGCTACAGGAAAGAGTGCTGTACTGCTGGAGCGGTTACGCCTCCATCCCAAGACGACAATTTCCGAACTGGCTGAATTGATTGGTTTGACAGAAGATGGTGTCAATTATCATCTGCGTAAATTGCAAAAAGATGGGCTGTTATTGCGAGCAGGCGGAAGAAAGTCAGGGCATTGGGAGGTATTGGTTCCGGTGTCTGATTCGGCAGAAGCTGGGAGGGCTGGGGTATGAGTTCTGAGTGGGATTATTCGGATGTTGTAGGGGTAAAGCAAGTTTCATCTGCTTTACCCGACTTTGACTTCTGTACCACTGTGGGCACCAAGGGTAAAGCAGGTGAGGCGCTTGCTTTACCCCTACGTAATAAAAAAGGTGGACTGTGGTTGTAGGGGCGATCCCAAAGGGTCGCCCTGTTGCATCGGCGAATGGTTCAAATACGGGCGAGCCGTTGGCGTCGCCCCTACGTGGAACACATGATATTTTATGACCTATAATCCCGACATACATCACCGCCATTCAATCCGCCTGCGGGATTACTATTATTCGCAGGCTGGTGCGTATTTTGTGACAATTTGCGCCTGGCAGCGAGAATGCCTATTTGGTGAAATCGAGCACGGTAAAATGGTCTTAAATGACTCGGGGGGGATTGTTGAAACAGTTTGGTGCCAATTGCCAGAGCATTTCAAGGGCATAAATTTGGATGAATATACAATCATGCCGAATCATTTTCATGGGATCATATTTTTATTTGACAACGTAGGGGCGATGCCAACGGCTCGCCCAGAGGCGCAAATAGCAGAAAACGGGCGACCCGTTGGGATCGCCCCTACCGGACCATTGTCGGGTTCAATTGGTGCAATCATGGCGCAATTCAAATCAAATGTTACAAAACGCATTAATAAATTTCGAAACAATCCAGGCTGTCCCGTATGGCAAAAAAATTATTACGAACGGGTTATCAGGAATGAAAATGAATTATCCCGTGCCCGTGAATATATCGTCAATAACCCAATGAAATGGGAATTGGACAAGGAAAATCCAGTCAATTCAAATTACAATGCATCGTAGGGGCGATCCCAACGGGTCGCCCTGTTGCAATTGGCAATGATGATGAATATTGCATCCAAATGCCAGTCGTGTCCGGTTAGACATAATGTCTGCCAGTAGATAATAAAGGACTCGCCCCTTGCTAACGTGGGTTACGCTGTTGGAATAAATCCCACGGCGCAGAGCCATAACCAAGGAGGCGAGTCATGAACGAGATTAGCATATTTGTAG
>JBBQXT010000051.1:0-18195 GCA_038209415.1 Geobacterales bacterium | reverse complement strand
AAGGTCTACTATCTGTCAAAGAACAGTGGGTGAAGATCCATTACCCGGCTACGGCCCGGTAATTCTATCGAACCGCCGTATGCGGACCCGCATGTACGGTGGTGTGGGGGCTGGGGGAGAAAAACCCCCGGCTACCCGATTGGGACTTCGTTTCTTAGCGTTTTACCGAATACTCTGATTTTACAGATGAGTTACAGGCCTACACAAATCCTAGCTCAAAGCGTTTGCCAAACACGCGGGCAATCTTTTCAAGGGTTTTGACGGTCGGGTTTGCTTTTCGGGGATTTTCGAGGCGCTGATATACTTGGTAGGAAATGTTGAGTTGCCGGGCCACATCGATTTGAGAGCGTTCGGCGCGTAATTTACGCAGCATGATTGCCACTGCGATATGAGGCGCAACTGGAATCTGGTATATATCGGAGCCGTTGACTGGCGAGGGGTCGGGGATTGTGAAATTCCGTTCAAAGTCGGATTCGAGGCATCCGTTCAGTGCCTCCTCGGCATGAACAAGGGCTTCATCCACTGATAAACCAAAGGTGATAACGTTTTCCATATCAGGAAAAGTTACGAGAAATGCATCATTGTCTTTGACGATATGTGCGGGGTAGTTCAGCATAGTGATTACTCCTTTATGCCGGCCTGTTTCAGAATGGCGTTCAGCAATCCCTTTGGCAGATCGGTTGAGCCATGAACGGGTACGGGAACTGATCTGCGCCCTTCGCGGATCATGATATGATGGCTGCCGGAGATACGGTCAAGACACCATCCGTTTTCTTCAAGCAGTTTTCTAAGTTGCTTACCGGTCATGAGAAATTATATGCAGTATATATACTGCATGTCAATGATAAACAGGATAAATGTATGACATGGGTTATAGATTTTGTCACAAAAAATACCTCCCTTTCGCATTCGACGCCACACCATCAGTCGTTCAGTATTCTGGTTAGGGACGCTTTTCAGGATGACGAGCATAAAAGCCCTCCAGATCCTCAAGCTCGGCACCGCATTCCGAGCAAGTTGAAGCACATGCGTTAGGGGTCAAGTCTTGCAAAGCCACTTTCACACTCGACTCGGGATATTATCCTGCTTACTGTGGCATAGTGAATTTTAAAATATTCGGCAATTTCCTTTAGGGTATAGCCATAAGCCGCATATGCTTCATACACTTTATGCTCTTTCTCTGGCTTGCTCAATCCCAACTCGTCGGCAAACAGTGCCTGTAATACGGGCCTTGACGCATGGCGCTGTGTCTTGGGAATCTCTGCAATTTCTTTTCGATCAACCAAGAGACTTTCCAGCTTCTCGACAAATCCTTCACCGCCCAGGAATATCTGCCCGACAACTTCTTCCCAAGGGGGATCGCCTCCTATGCCCTCCGCAATGAATTCCTTATAGCCCTTTTGCGCAGTTTTTTTCGCCAAGCTGAACTGACTGAGTATCCAGTCTGTTGTCAGGAAATCGATTGCTACACGCATCCCAGCGGTTGCTGTATAGCTGCTCCATTCCCATGCCGCAGGGCTTTTTACCATGTGCGCCCTTACCGGGTTCAGGACAATATACCGCGCAAGCTCTAATAGATAGCTCTCCTTTTCTACGATAATAGCTTTATATCTCCCTTGGAAGATATGGCCAACCATGGCGTGCCGTTTATTGAATCGCTGGGTATAGACTCCGTTCAGCTGCCGCATTCCCTTTGCCAGGTTTCCCTCGGGTGTTTCGATCAGCAGGTGGTAGTGATTGTCCATAAGGCAATAGGCATGACACAGCCAGTTGAATCGCTTGACAACACTGCCGAGTGAGGTCAAGAAGTTCTTTCTGTCGTCATCATTGTTGACAATATCATTTCTGGCATTACCACGTGACGTCACATGGTATAGGGCTCCGGGATATTCAATTCTCAGTTGTCTCGCCATAGGCTACCTTATAACAGCTTACTTGTGGCATTACAAGACTTGACCCCTGTTCCTCTTCCGCTCCAATTCGCAGTTTCTATGCGAGGATATGCCATCGGTAGTGCTTCAACCTCAAAGCTCTCACTCCTACAACGAACTTTTGAGGTTATTAAGATGTGCGAGAAATACTTTAGTCGCTTCGGGATTATCCAGAAAAATAAATATCAGTTCTTTCTTGTTTACCTCTTGTACTTCCTCATGGAAGGAAATGTACTCACGGCAAGCAGCTTTGAATTTTCTACTGAAAACCAGGTAAGGGTAGATGCTGTCAATAATCTCTTTGTGGAAAGGGAAGTCCTCGCGGACTGCGACCAACGGTGTGCGCCCTTTTTCTACCGTCTTAATAGTGGTTTCAAGGGCATCGATCAGCGCAGATCTATACTTTCTGTACGGGATGAGAGCAATGACGAGAGCAGCAACTCCGCCAAATACCCCAACGGAGACAGTAACGAAAAGTGGGGGCATAAGATTCTCTCTTTTCTTGCTTCAGCATGGAGGTTGTTCTACCCAATAGCAGCAGGGCTCATAGCTTTTTTCTTAGTTCTTTTCACAGGTTTCTCACTGCTGCCTCGTATTGCCCGTTTTTTAGACAATGTTTGACTGATTAATCCTTGGCGGCGAAGATAAGACCAGTGCCCACAATAGCAATTCCGAGCCATTGTGTAATAAGAGTTGCGACCTTGATGTTTGCTTTATCTGGCAGGTTAAAAATTAAAGCGTACCCAGTGTCTTGCATGTATATGTTAGTTGAAACAACTTCATAGGGAGGTAAGACCAACATGAGAACAATCACTCCAACTACAATTTTCAGTATCTTCTTTTGTTTTGCATTCATTTTACTTCCTCCTCTTGGGTAATGTGCCCACTATGGAACACTCGATTTTTCTGGGTTTATTTATTCTTGGCATAACGGCTCAGCAGTTGACCCGCCAGCCCCCGGTCTTTTCGGGCGGGCGGTGTCCAACTGTCTTGTTGGGAACTCTTCTCATTTCTTGTAGTTACTTTCTCTTGTCAAATGTGTAGGTTTGACACCTCTGGTGCTTGCCCATGTCAAGGGCAGACCCCTTTTGCTACTCCTTGATGGGACATTACACCACGTCTTCCTGTGTCGCGGCATAATTCTGTCTGGCTTGACAATATGGGCACTCATCTACATTGGGAGGTATTATTTTTTCACAGAATATGCAAGGCTCCGCTGTTGTTTTTTTTACTTGATTTTTTGCTGGAAAATCTTTTCCACAATACCTACAAATAACAGCTTCATCTTTGATAAATTCAGCACAAAAAGGGCATTTCTTCATTCCCTGTTCAACGCTCTCTTTCTCGGCAAACTCCCTTGTTGCTCTCATCATTATCGAATGAGGTAGAGCAATTACGAACAGAGCAATTCCATAAAGCCACCATAGAAAAAAACTTCGTCCTTTAAAAGAAGCAATTGTTGCAGGGATTAAACCTACACCTATAGCTGTGATAATTGTTTGTAACAGATTTGCAAAAAACAAAGTCTCAATTTGTGATTCCATTAAGTTCTCCTCTTTTCTGTTCAACGGCGCGGGGGCTGACCGGCCCGGCTTTTAAAGGGCCGGGCCTGCCTCCTGGTTGGCAACCCCTCTTTCCGTCTCATTTCTGAAAAATGGAAAATGGAGAGTTGAACACTTTAGTTGGTCCCAAATCGTAGTAATGACCGAAAGGAGAAGTCTGAATACGCATAACACAAACTATTTATCCCAATACTTCGAAATTACCCTTTTCATATACCGGCAATCCTGCACCGTTCTCGTATATATAGAGCGTATAACTTACACGTTTTACTGGATACTGATTCGCCACAAGTCCGTGCACTAAAACATCAGATCTGCCTGTACCTTGCACAATGGTGGACCACATCCGCCTTTCAACTCCGTCCTTATCCTTTCTTGTAACAATATTTTTTTTGTCGAGAGGGCTGTTTACTATTGGAGCTACTGCAGACCAGCTCATGAATTGCCGAAGTTGCAAAACTCCGCGATTCGTCGCAACATTGGCATTGCTTTCAAGCATAACTTCTCCGAAACTGTTTTCTACAAACTGCTTTACAGTTTCAGTGGTTGGTTTGTTGGGTGTTTTTTCGCACCCACAAACAGCTAGCACTAGACATGCTACAAGGGTAAAACAAATAAATCTTTTCATGATGCCTCCTGTATTTTGATAATAGCCTTTCGGCGACAACTCCCTTATAATGGGTTTCCCTATATAAGGAACATGTTCCCTATATAGGAAACCGGCTACTTATATAGGTAACTTTGTGGTTTCTTATATAGGTAACTTTGGTCTCTTTTTTCTATTCCTTTTCGGGAGCCGTAAGCTCCCTAGATAAGGAACTTTGGCCAATTTTCCCGTTTTTCAATCCTTCAGTATCCGCTCTTCCAACTCCAGATCCCCACGGATTGATCCAAAAGGAACCCGCCAGAGTTTTTCCTTCGGGTCCCATCTGCCATCAGCCGCCGCGTCCCTTTCTGCCAAGGTTTCAGGTGGTTATGTGTTTTCATATCTTTCAGCATGATTTCCCCCGTAAACGCACACAAAAAAAGCCGCTCCATCAGCTTTCACACTGACCTAGCGGCTCTTTGAACCTGCACCAAGACGTCCCATCAGCCCCTCCCGCGGGCACTGCATAAAAAATTCCTCACACACATACACCCGCAGAGGCGGCAGAGTCAAGGAGTTCGGCAAGGTGCTGGGTGCGGCATTAGTCGCCGCGCTAAAGAGTCCATGACCAAAACTGTTTAATCACGCTGATTACAGGATGCATACCAGGTAGCGGCTGAAAAGGGTGCGGGTCTTTTTCCCCGGTAAGGCGGAAGAAATGCATGAAAACCAGTCAAGTCAAAAAGGGATTATAAAGTGAATGGAACTTTTGGGGGTGTGACTTTCAGACAGCTTATGTGGGGAGGACGTCCGACTCACTTTCCTCAGTCCAGAACCGGCGCTGCAGTTCATCCAGCAACGGCTGGAGGCTTTTGCGGTCGCGGGCCGATACCGTCACGCTGTTCTGGGTGCGGGCCGACTGGCGCACCCGCAGAAACGCAACGGTGTCATTTTTTCTGAGTCCGTCCAGCAGGTCGGCCTTGTTATAGACCAGCAGTTCCTGTTTGTCCCCCAGTTCCAGCTCTGCCAGAATGGCCCGCACCTGGATGATCTGATCCTCGAAGCGCGGATGCGAAGCGTCCACCACGTGCAGCAGCAGGTCGGCGTCCTTCAACTCTTCCAGGGTGGCCTTGAAGGCACCCATCAGCGATTTCGGCAATGAGCGGATGAAGCCGACCGTGTCGGTGATGATCACCTCGCGCTCGCGGGGGAAACGCAGGCGGCGGCTGGAGGTGTCCAGGGTGGCGAAGAGCAGGTCCTCGGTGAAGACGTCGCTTTTGGTCAGGGTGTTCAGGAGGGTGGATTTGCCGGCGTTGGTGTAGCCGACGATGGAGATGATCGGGATGCCGGCCTTGATCCGCTGCTGCCGGCGCTGGGAGCGGCCGCGGGAGAGTTCCTTCAGTTCCCGTTCTAGGCTGGCAATGCGGTCGCGGATACGGCGCCGGTCGGTTTCCAGCTTGGTTTCGCCCGGCCCCCGGCCGCCGATGCCGCCCATCAGGCGCGACATCTGCACGCCCCGGCCGGTCAGGCGCGGCAACAGGTATTTGAGCTGGGCCAGTTCCACCTGCACCTTGCCGTCCAGGCTCTTGGCCCGACGGGCGAAGATGTCCAGGATCAACTGGCTACGGTCGATGACCTTCAGTTCGGTCATGGCCGAGATGGAGCGGACTTGGGCCGGGGTCAGCTCCTGGTCGAAGATCAGCATGCTGGCGCCGTGCTGCAGGGCCTGGATGACGACGTCGCGCATCTTGCCTTCGCCCATCAGGAAGCGAGGGTTGAGGCTGCGCGGCCGCTGAATGAACTCGTCGATGGCTTCGACCCGGGCGGTGCGGGCCAGTTCGCGGAGCTCGGCCATGGAATCTTCGGCCTCCTGGCGGGTCCCGCTGACCGTGACGGAGATCAGGATGGCCCGCTCCAGCGCATCGGCGGTGCTGCTCCTGCCGCGTACGGAGCGTTCCAGGTCTGCTTCCAGTTCAGGGATGAAGTGGGTGCACTCCAGATTGATACGCTCCAGGGGCGTGACCGGGTCAATAACCGCCGGCGGTCCGCTGTGGGCGGTGGAAAGCCAGGCCAGTTGGGCATGGACCTGCTCCTTGCCAGGGGTGATCAGCAGGGCTGCCAGCAGGTCGAGTCGCAGCAGGGAAAGGTCGGTGATATCGTCTTCGCTGATCTGTTCGCCCCTCAGGTGGGTGTGGATCAGGCGCAGACCGCGCAGGGGGCGCCTGCCCAGCGGGTAATCCTGCAGGTCGGGGATCACCAGCCCCTTCTCATCACCGACAATGACGTATTCGACCACGCCAGTCCGGTTGACCAGGATGCCGATCTGGCGGCGGATGTCGGATGAAATTTCGACGAGACGGGCGGCAAGTTCATGGGAACAGAACTCGGCCGGAGGGATGCGCCTCCGGTAGAGGCGCTCCAGGGCCTGAATTTGACTTGATTTTAAGCCTGCGAGATTTCCGAACGATTCTTTGATGGGATAACTCCGGGGTTTGCTTTTTCTTCGTAGGCCGTATCAAGCAAAGCGGATACGGCGACACTGGTGTCAACGCCAATAAAGCCGGTTCCACTTCGTTTGAACCGGACTACGTGATGCGAAGTTGTTGCAATTACATGGTACTAAAGGCCGGTCACGTTGAAGCCGCCGTCCACATAATGGATTTCGCCGGTGACGCCACTGGCCAGGTCGCTGCACAGGTAGACGGCCGAGCGGGCCACGTCCTCCTGGGTGATGGTCCGGCGCAACGGCGCTCGTTCTTCGACACTGTGCAGGATCTGGGAGAAGCCGTTTACGCCGGAGGCTGCCAGGGTCTTGATCGGACCGGCGGAAATTCCGTTGACCCGAATACCCTCAGGTCCGACGGCATCCGCCAGATAGCGCACCGCAGCCTCCAGGGCGGCCTTGGCCACGCCCATGACGTTGTAGTTTGGGAAAACCTTGACCGCTCCGTAATAACTGAGGGTCAGTGCTGCGGCACTGCGCCCCTGCATCATCGGCAGCGCCTCCTTCATGATGCCGATGAACGAGTAAACGCTGATGTCCATGGCGGTGGCAAAGCCTTCGCGGGTGGTGGCGACAACGGTGCCCTTCAATTCATCCCGGTTGGCAAAAGCCACGGAATGGATGATGATATCCAGCCCGTCCCAAACCTTGGCCAGTTCCGTGAATACGCCCTTGATCTCGGCATCACTACTAACGTTGCAGGGCAGAACCAGTGCGGCGTCCAGGGATTCCGCCAGCGGCCTGACCCGTTTTTCAAGTGTTTCACCGGCGTAAGTAACGGCCACTTGGGCTCCCTGCTCATGGAAAGCCCTGGCAATGGCCCAGGCTATGCTTTTATCGTTTGCTATGCCGAATATCAATGCCTTCTTGCCCTGCAGCAACATCTTTGCTTCCTCCATCAGGATTGTTTTACAGGTGATTTTAGCAGAAATGCACTTTCAGGCAAGCGGTAAAACAGTCGGCCGAGGCTCCTGATCAGATACCGGTTCAGCAGGATCTGCCGTGAACGTTGAGGCGGACTCAACAGGTGCCCGCTCCGGCAGGCGCTGTCTGAGTTGTTCCTCGATGGCTGCCAGCCGTTTATCAATCGCTTCCAGAACTTCCAGGGAGCGATCCTGTTTGCCTTTCATGGCAAAGACTACAAAGGGCATGATCAGCCAGACTACCGCCAGAAACAGACCGAGGATGCTCATCATTACCATAAAACCGCCAAAGATTTCCATAACCTCTCCCCTTCTCGAATTCCGTACGTCTATAGCATGGCCGCGCTAAAATGTTAAGGCGAAAAGAGCCCGGTGATCGCTCTTATCAGCCGCTATCACCTGACAGCGGGTGAATTTTTCCCGGTTGATGCGAAAACCGGTGAAAAGTGACCCTGATCCATGCTAGATTGTAACGATTTAAATCGTGCAAGGTGGCTTCCGTGAAACTTATTCCCATAATCTCGCCCCGTTTTCTTGCCCCGGAAACAGTGGTCGTCATGCCGGACTGGCAGCAGATATTCGGAAACGCAAATCCGCTGATGTTCGAGATCGGATGCGGCGTGGGCGATTTTGCGGCACAGATGGCCAGGCTTCATCCGCACTGGAATTATCTCGCGCTCGATTACTATAACAAGGGCTGCATCAAGACCTGCAAGCGTGCCGACAAGGCCGGGCTGGACAACCTGCGGGTGGTGCGGGACGAGGCGCGCTCCTTCATGGAACGCTGCATCCCCGCCAAATCGTTGCGGGCGGTGGTTATCAACTGTCCCGACCCCTGGCCGAAACTGCGCCACCGCAAACGTCGGCTGGTCAATCCGGAGTTTATCGGCTACCTGTCGGCATTCATGCAGCCGGGAGCGGATCTTTATTTTGCCACTGATTTTGTGGATTACGGTCTGGATGTGGCAGGAATGATGCCGGATATGGCCGGTTTCGAGAATATTCTTACCCCCGATCTCTTCCGGCATGAGCTGGAGGGCTATCCCCTCTCCAAGTACATGCTGAAGTTCATGGCCGAGGGCAAGCGAATTTATTACGTTCATTACCGTACCACAGTGCAAGCGGGAGGATGCCATGGCGGATCATGACAGGAAAAGCGGCTTAAGTATCTTCAAGCCACGCGGCACATCGATGTGCAACGAGGTCCGCGTTATCAAGCTGGTGCTGGCCGGGTGGCTGATCTCCATACTGGGTTTCCAGGCCGTTGTGTATCTCCTGGAGCTCAATTATTCGGAACTGCTCCTGAGCGATCTGACCTTCTTCAACCTGCCGATCCACTTCTGGCTGACCGGGCAGTTCCTGCCGCTCTGGTTTATTATCCTGTGTGCCGTGTTCAATTTCTGGATGGATCGGCACTCGCTGCAGAGTCTGGATGGTTCCTTGCGTTTCACGGTTCACAGCGCCGACAGGGAGGGTGAACAATAATGGATGCTTCTACCGTGCAGTTGCTGCCGCTGGTGATCGTAGCCGGCATGTTCGCCCTGTTGATCATGTCCGGCCTGCGAACCAGGTCCCGGCAAGCTTCAGATTATGGTTTCAGCGGAGGGTACAGCGGCCGGATCGGCATCGGCGCGGCCATTGCCAGCAACTGGATGAGCGCGGCCAGCTTTATGGGCCTGGCCGGAATGTTCTACCTGAAGGGCTATTATGCCATGGCCTTCGTGGTCGGCTGGACCGGCGGTTACGTCCTGCTGCTGGTATTGATGGCCAGCCAGATCCGGCGCTTTGGAAAGTACACGGCCCCCGACTTCGTCGGTTTCCGTTACGAGTCAGCCGCGGCCCGGACGCTGGTTGCCTGTATTTCCATCATGATTACGGTAATTTACAGTGTTGCTCAATTCCGTGGCATGGCCCTGCTGATTTCATGGCTGTTCGGCATTGCCTATATACCCGCGGTTGTGCTGGCGGCCTCGCTGGTTGTATCGCTGGTAGTGGTTTCCGGTACCATGGGGGTGGCCCGCAACCAGAAGCTGCAGTACTTTGTGCTGATCGTGGCCTTTATCCTGCCGCTGATGCTGCTGACCCGTAAACTGGGCTATTTCTGGCTGCTGCCGCAATTCGGATATGGGGCTGCCATCACGGATCTGCAGACGCAGTTCGGGTTCGGCTGGTCAGAGCCGTTTAGCAGCGTATCCCTTTTTCACTGGCTGGCGCTCTGTTTTACACTCATGTTCGGTACCGCCGGACTGCCTCACGTACTATCACGTTTTTATATGGTTCCCGGCATCCGGGATGCCAGGTGGGGGGTGGTGTGGGGACTGTTTTTTATCGCCCTGATCTACTGGTCGGCCCCGGCCTACGGTGTTTTGGGGCGTCTGTTCGAGGCCCGTGGCGGGATTCCCTTTTCAGCCGATCCGGCGCACGCCGATATGGTGATACTGTCTGCCGTCAGCTATGGCGGGTTGCCGCTCTGGGTGATCGGTCTGCTGGTGGCGGGTGGAATGAGTGCCGCATTCAGCACGGTGGCCAACCTCCTGCTGAACGGTTCGGCATCGTTTTCCTACGATATCTATTCGCGCCTGATCCGCCCGACTGCCTCTGAAAATGACAAGGTCTATGCCACCAAAGCCTTCTTTCTGATACTGGCGGCACTAGTCATGCTGCTGACCCTCAAGCCGTGGGGCATGATCGCCGAGATCGCCGCCCTGGCTTTTGCCCTGGCTGGCAACACCATCTTCCCGGCCTTCCTGCTGGGCATCTGGTGGGACAGGGCCAATGCCCCCGGTGTTATTACCGGGATGATCTGTGGTGTACTGATAACCTTCCTGCCGTTCCTGGTCGGTGATGCCCTGCCGATGGTTTCCCAACTGCTACCGGCGACCTCTTCGGCGTTTATCGGCGCACCGGTTGTTGTGGCGATCATGATCGTCGTATCCCTCCTGACAGCGGCACCCTCTGAAAATATCCGACGATTTTTAGCCCGCGACGTGCATGATTGTACGGAGGAGTGATGGCGCAGCTGGTTTCTGCTAAAGGTAGCGATGTCCTTGCCTGGCGTGCCGCCGGTGATTTTGTCGCAACCTTTCGGCAGCTGGTTCTCAACCGGATGGAGTTCTGCCGTTCGGATGAAGCCACAGCCCTTTTAAACGATGCGGTTCAAGCCCTTGATGATCTGTCGGCTGCCAATGATGCCTTTTGCAGCCGCTGTGACAGTCTGACAGGCGAGCTGGGTACGTGTGCCGAGCCGGCTCGGCTCAGGGAACTGACCACTCTTTTTTTTGCGGGGCTCTACGATCATTTCGCCGTTCACCGTTCCGCCCCGGCCTTCTACCAGTTCAGCGCGCTGTTTCTGCAGGCTCTGGCCGGATCGGTCAGCCGATATGCGTACACGAAGCTTGGATTGTCTGCCGGGCAGTTGCCGGAACTGGCCCTGGTCGCCCTGGGGCCTGCCGGCCGTCAGGAGTTTTCTCCGTTTTGTCCGCTCCAGTTCATGCTCGTGCATGGTCATGCCGTTGATGGGGAAATCGACCATATTTCCCGCTTTGCGGATCTTGTTCATGAAGGTTTTCAGGCCTGCGGGCTCCGCATCGATGACGTGGTTACGCCCCGCACTCCGCAGTGGCGCGGCAGCCTGCCGGAATGGGAACTGCGGCTGAAGGATGTACTGGAGCGCGGCAAATCCAGGGAGATTGTCGAGATACTTCGTCTGGCAGATCAGACCGTTCTTGACGGGACCGCTGAGGTGGGGAGCAGTTTCAGACAGCGATCATTGGCCGTGCTGGCCGCCAGCCCGGTCGCTGCGAACACTCTTGTAGCCGGCGTGGCCGCGCTTTCCAACGGAATCGGCATGATGGGTGGTCTCCGTTTTGAAAAGAGCGGCCCCTATCGTGGGCTGTTTGCCCTGCTCGACAAAGCGCTGCAGCCGCTCTCGGCATCCATTTCAGTGTTTGGCTTGTTGAAACAACTGGAAACCCAGACAATTCCCCAGCGTATCCGCGCGCTCCTCTGGCGGCGCGAGCTGAACGTGGATATGGCGGAACGTCTGCTGCAGGCCTGGCACACGTTCCATGAACTTCGCCTGAGCCGGGAGCGGGAGGCCCAGCCCAACTGGTCAAGTACCGCCCCGCTGTATCTTGATATCGATGGGATGAACGTAACGGAACAGGAATCCCTGCGGGAATCGCTCGAAGCTGTCGGCAATATCCAGCGCCACATCGGCCTCAACTTCAGTAGTCAGGGGGAGTGACCGGCCATGCTCATCTCGCTCTCATCCGGGTCGCTGTTTACCCTGCCGTTGAAAAAGGTCTTCGAGCTGTCTGCCGAAGCCGGTTTTGATGGTGTTGAGCTGATTATCAACCAGGATTTTCAGAAAACCAGTCCGTCAAGGCTGGTTGCCTCACTGCAGGAGATCACAACGATCCACTCTATCCACGCTCCGTTCATGCCGCTGGACGGCTGGGGCGGTCCGATGGATTCCCTGCGCATCTGCATAGAGTTGGCGGTGGAGCGGGGTATCCCGCTGGTCAATTTTCATCCACCCTCCTGGATGGGTTTCGAGGTCGGTTTCTGGCGCTGGCTGTACAGTGTGCGTGATTTTCAAAAAGAGCTGGGGTGCGACGGGCAGGTCTCCGTAACCTTAGAAAATATGCCCTGGGTCGGCACATTCAAAATCAACCCGCATATCCTGTCCAATACCCAGCGCATGATTGATTTCCTTCACGAACACAACCTGTACCTGACCTTTGATTGCACCCACATGGGGTCGGGCAAGGCCAATTTTATCAACGATTTTTACCTGTTCTACGAGTCCGGCCGTATCAGGAACATCCATTTTTCCGATTACGGCCATGGTCGTGAACACCTGCTGCCCGGACATGGTATCCTGCCGCTGACCCGCTTTCTCAACCATTTGAGAAGCACCGCCTACCAGAGCACGGTTACCCTGGAGTTGAATCCGGCCGAATTCCCCAAGGCGGAAGCATATATTCTGGAGAGTCTCAAGGAGATCCTGGCCTTTCTTCGCAAGGAAACCGGCAGGGACAGCGATCAGGTTCATGCCTATGACCGTAGTTTTCAGTCTGTCCCGGTAACAGGGGCGTGACGCGTGCTATTCGCTGCCAGCATTGTGTCTGCACTAAAGCGATCCGGATGAACGATATTCATGTCTGACCGATATATAGAAAAATCATTTCTGTTTCTGCTGATCCTTTCACTCCTCTTGCATGTGGGAGTCGGTGCAGTGCTGTATTATCTGCCTCAGACTGCAAAACCACCCATGGAACCGGTATATATAGACCTGCAGCAGGTGCCAGACCTGAAAACTTTGGAACAGCCGCGTCAGCAGGAAACGCGGCGCCAGTCTGAAAAGCGTATCCGCGTCCCGCGTGAAACAGCCCCTCGCGGGCGAGATGTCATTGATAAAGGGCTGACGGTGCCGGAACGCCCACAGGTTCAGACATCACCGCCAACCCGTCAAACCCAGCCGCGTGAGACGTCTAAGACTCTGCCCCGTGAAGCACCTATAGCGCCCGGCGCATCGGCCTCCAGCCTGCTGAAACCAAAATCGCAGGCTGGCCAGCAATCACCATTGCCGCAGCTTTATCCGGGCGCCAACCGGATGGCCACGCTGGAGGAAAGTTATCGCCGCAAATTCGAGGAGGAAATTGCCGAGGGTGACACCCGCTTTCTGAACAGTGATGATATCCTGTTCGGCTCATTCCTGCGGCGTTTTGAAAATGCGGTCTACGGAGTCTGGCGCTATCCCCAGGAGGCCGCCATGAAGGGCATCGAAGGCATTACGCCGGTGCGGATTACCTTTAATCGTGACGGCAGCATCAACTACACGAAATCTCGGATTCTCGAAAGCTCAGGCAGCAGGATACTCGATGATGAAGTCATGCGTACACTGCGTGCGATTGGTCCGATAGGAGCTTTTCCCAAGGGGTATGACAAGGAAGAGTTCCATCTAATCGCGTTTTTTCAGTATGGCGGGGCAAGAAGGTCGCTTCGATGACGGATGCGAAAAAAGTCCATCTGCTGCGTTACGCTCCCCTTTCGTCACTGCGGCGTACTTCATGGTACGCCTCATTCCTCAAGGCTCGCAAGCCTTGCATCTGGAACTTTTTACACATCCGTAAAACATGAAAATGCACGCTTTCCTGATAGCCGCTCCCCAGAGCGGCAGCGGCAAGACGACTGTTGCCCTGGCGGTTATGGCGGCGTTTTCCCGGCGTGGTTTGACCGTGGCCCCCTTCAAGTGCGGCCCTGACTTTATCGATCCCGGTTATCATGGCCTGATTACCGGTCGGCCGTCGATTAACCTGGACGGTTGGATGTGCCCGGCTGATTTCGTGCGTGACACATTTCTCCTGCATGCCGCGGGTGCTGATCTGGCGGTGATAGAGGGGGTTATGGGGCTCTTCGACGGCATCGGGGCTTCCTCGGCCGAAGGGAGCAGCGCCCAGATTGCCGCCATTAGCGGTGCTCCGGTGGTGCTGGTGGTCAATGCCCGCGGCATGGCGGCCAGCGCTGCGGCGCTGGTCAAAGGTTTTGTCGATTTCGATCCGCGGATCAGGATTGCCGGGGTGATCTTCAATAATGTTGGCAGCAATTCCCACGGCGAACTGCTGCGGCAGGCGCTGCTTGACGCGCTGCCGGATGTGGCGGTGCTGGGCTGCATTCCCAGGGATGAGACCCTGGCCATACCCTCGCGCCACCTGGGGCTGGTCACGGCCGAGGACCATCCGCTTCCGGCCCGGTTTATGGAGCACCTGGCCGAGACCGCCGAGACGTATCTGGATCTGGATGGGCTGGCGGAATTGCAAATCCAAATCCCCTCCCCCTTGACGGGGGAGGGACAGGGTGGGGGTGAAGTTGCCATTCTTGGCGATAATGGCGTCTTCCCCCACCCCCTCGCCCCTTCCCGCCAGGGGAGGGGGGATGTTTCTACTGTTCGTATCGCCGTAGCCCGTGACGCCGCCTTCTGCTTCTGCTACGCGGATAACCTGCGGCTGCTGCGGGAAGCCGGCGCGGAGACGGTCTTCTTTTCTCCGCTTGCTGATGGCGGCCTGCCGCCGGATATCGCCGGAATCTACCTGCCGGGTGGCTACCCGGAACTCTACGCAGAACAACTGGCGGTGAATTGCAGTATGCGCAATGCCATTCTGGCCGCTGTCCACGACGATATGCCGGTCTACGCCGAGTGCGGCGGCCTGATCTACCTCTCCGAGGGGTTGGAAGGGGGCGCTGCGTTTGTCGGCATTTTTCCGGTGCGGACCAGGATGCTTCCGAAACGAAAAGCGCTCGGCTACCGTCAAGTGGAGGTCTGTGCCGACAGCAGCATTGCCGGAGCCGGGAATGTTGCCCGTGGACATGAATTTCATTATTCGGAAATCAACGAGATGCCGGCATCTGTAGGGCGCTGCTATCGCGTGTCCCGTCAGGGCCGGGAACTGGCCGATGAAGGTTACCGCTACCGCAATTGCCTGGCATCCTACATCCACCTGCATTTCGGCAGCAACCCGGCCCTTGCAACCGCTTTTGTTACCGCTTGCAGAACCTGGGCAGCCGTGCTACAAGACCACACCAAACAACTTCCAGTCTAAGGGAAGCCGGTTGAAATCCGGCGCTGCCCCGCAACTGTGAGGGGGGACTTTATCCGCATGAAGCCACTGTCTGTAAAGGCGGGAAGGCGCGGATAAGGCGAGATCCCCGAGCCAGGAGACCTGGCTGGAAGTTAAATAAACACTCCAATCGTGGGGAAGGGAGCGTACCATGAAGTATCGTACCATCATTCTGCTGTCAGCTTGCCTGCCTGTTGTCCTGTCACCAACCGCTGCATTCGCCATGCACATCTCCGAGGGGATATTGCCGTTCTCCTGGGCGCTGTTCTGGTTCGTCGCCTCAGCCCCTTTTCTGGCCTTGGGGCTGCGTACCCTGGCCCGGCGCTCGGAGACTGACCTTTCCAGCAAGCCATTGGTCGGCATGGTTGCGGCAATGGTCTTTGTCATATCCTGCATGCCGATCCCGGTGCCAATGGCCGGAACCTGTTCGCACCCCTGTGGTACGGGTCTGGCAGCGATACTGCTCGGCCCGACGCTGGGGGTAGTTGTCGCAGCGGTGGCTCTGTTGATCCAAGCCCTGTTCCTGTCTCATGGCGGCCTTTCCACCTGGGGTGCCAACCTGTTCAGCATGGGGGTGCTCGGTTCCTTTGGCGGCTACCTCATGTTCCGGGGGTTGCGGGCCTGCCGGGTCAACGTAATTGCCGCGGCATTCATGGCCGGGGTGGCAGCTGACTGGGCGACCTATGCCGGTACCGCCCTGATCATGGCGGCCGGAATCAGGGGAGAGAGCGCTTTCTGGCCCTTGGCCGGCAAAATTGCGCTGGCCTTTGTGCCGACACAACTTCCCCTGGGGGTCATCGAAGGGGTCATGACGGCGGGAATGATCTCGCTTTTGAGAAAAAAACGCCCGGACCTGCTGGCTCGAACCGCTCTGTCGGGGATTGAGAGGGACCGTCGATGATGATCATGCTGCGTTTTGTTGCTGTGTGTGTAGTACTGCTTGGTGGTCTGGCTGGCGGATCGTTGCATGCTGGGGATACATGGCCGGGAGTCGACGAGGCCGTGGTCAACAAGATCGCCAGGGAGCACGGACGGGAGGCCCGAAAGTCGCTGATCGATACCGGCCAGGGTGATCTGCAGCTGTTTGTGTTTCTGCTGGCCGGTGCGGCGGGTGGTTTTGTAGCGGGTTACTGCTGGCGGGTGTTGTTGGAGGGAAAACAGAAATCAACTTCACGTTAGTAAATCGACCCCCCTTAAATTACTCACAAGCTACAGGCTGACCTGCTGCAGGAACTCCAGGCTTTTCAATCGCCGCCCGGTATGGGTGGCGATGGCCGCGTCCAAAAGTCCGGCGGCCTGCTGCAGGGTCTCGGGCGGAAAACCGATCTGCCCGAATTGCCCGGTCCTGAGGCAGGCCGAGAGGGTCTTGAGGGTCACGGATGAAAGCTGTCGCCCGCCGGCAGAGCAGAAGCGGCAGACCGGTTCGCCGCCATCCTGCAGCCATGCCCCGCCATCGCCGAAAGGGGTGTCGCAGCGGTTGCAGGTTTCCAGGGCAGGGCGGTAGCCGAGGATGTTCAGCAGATTGATTTCAAAGAAACGGCGGTCGGCCTCGACCGCCGTTTCTGCTTCCAGGCGATCCAGATAGGCGGCCAGCAGCCGGTAGAGTCGCGGCAAGGGTTGTCCCTCGGGTGTGATGACATCCACCAGTTCGCAGGCGCAGAGGGCGTATGCAATACGCGCCAGATCCGAACGGATGGCGGGATAAATGGAAATGATATCGGCTTGCTGCAGGGTGGAGAGACCATCCTTGATCCGCGCTTGTGTATCGATGCGGGCGAACGGCTCCAGTGCCGGTCCGAAGCGCTTGCGGCTGTTGCGGGCCCCGCGGGCAAAGGCCCTGATCCGGCCATGCTCCAGGGTGAACAGCGTCACGATCCGGTCGCTGTCGCCGTAATCGAGAGAGGAGAGCACAATGGCCTGGAGCTTTTCAGGGTGCATGGTGTCAGTGCGCCTCGCTCCAGTTGGCGCCATGGCTGATATCCACCTTGAGTGGCACCCGCATCTCCACCGCCCGTGACATCTCCTCCTCCACCAGCAGCTCCATCCGCAACAGCTCATCTTCGGGAACCTCAAACACCAGTTCGTCATGAACCTGCATGATCAGGCGGCTCTGCAGCTCTTCTGCCCTGATACGGGCATCGACCCGGATCATGGCCGCCTTGATGATGTCGGCGGCCGAGCCCTGAATCGGGTAGTTGATGGCGTTGCGCCGGGCAAAGGCCAGTACGTTGCCATTGCTGCTGCCGATGTCGGGTATCGGCAGCCGGCGGCCAAGGATGGTCGTGACGAAGCCGTCTGTTTCGGCCTGGCTGATACAGCTGTCAAGGAAACGGATGGCGCCGCTGTGGCGTTCCTTGTAGGCGCTGATGAAATCCTCGGCGGTCTTGCGGGCGGTACCCAGCTGTTTTGCCAGGCTGAAGGCCCCCTGTCCATAGATGATGCCGAAGTTGATGGTCTTGGCCTGGCGCCGCATCTCGGGTGTGACCATTTCGGGGAACAGGCCGAAGACCTCGGCGGCGGTGCGGGTGTGGATGTCCTCGTCATGGGCGAAGGCATGGCAGAAGACCGGGTCTTCCGAAAGGTGGGCCAGGACGCGCAGTTCGATCTGGGAGTAATCGGCCGACAGGATCCTGTGCCCGGGCGGAGCGATGAAGGCGTGGCGGATCAGGCGCCCCTCTTCGCTGCGGATGGGAATGTTCTGCAGATTGGGATCGGAGGACGAAAGCCGCCCGGTGGCAGTGACGGTCTGGTTGTAGGAGGTGTGCACCCGGCCGGTGCGGGGGTTGACCAGGCGCGGCAGTGCATCGCTGTAGGTGGACTTGAGTTTGGCAACCCCGCGGTAGTCCAGGATCAGTCGGGCGATCTCATGCTCTTCCGCCAGAGTCGTCAGTACCTCGTTGTCTGTGGACAGGCCGGTCTTGCCCTTGGTTTTCTTGCCGCTTTGCAGCCCCATGCGCTCGAAGAGCACCTCACCCATCTGTTTGGGTGAATTGAGATTGAAAGAGCCATCGGCCAGTGCGAAAATACGCCCCTCCAGTTCCGCCAGCCGTGCCGAAAAATTCGCCGAG
>JBBQXT010000050.1:0-18198 GCA_038209415.1 Geobacterales bacterium | reverse complement strand
AGGCCACGCTTCTGTAGCACGAGGAATGCCACTGCCAAGTCCACGATAAGGCAACAGGTGAAAGGCATGTGAAGCAAGCGCGGGATTACGAAGGTTGGAAAGGCCATAGCGAATCTGCTCAATATCAAGGTGGTTAGGAAGATGGCCTGGGCTGATGATCTCAACTCGATCAGAAAAAATCAGCAAACGGATTGGAGCTATTATAAAGTAATCCCGATGAATGAAGTGGCCCCAAATATTGAGACAGGTGTATAAGCAATGAACTGACCTAATTCGAGAGGAGTGGTTCAATGCAACATCGCACACGTCACAGCGCAGATTTCAAGGCCAAAGTAGCTCTGGCCGCCCTATCGGAGTCAAAGACCCTGGCAGAGATTGCCAGCGAGTTTGGGGTTCACCCAACCCAGATCACCAGATGGAAGCAGGATCTGGCCGAAAACGCCTCAGACCTCTTTGGCAAGGGCAAGAAGAAAGAGGTCAACCACGAGGCCGAAGTGAACGAACTTCACCGTCAGATCGGCAAGCTCAAGGTTGAGAATGATTTTTTATCCAATCTGCCCGGTCTGAACTTGGCCGGGCGCAGAAACAAACGGTGATCGCCGCTGGTCACCCAGAGGTATCGGTTGAACGAAGATGTCAGTTGCTTGGTGTTCCTCGTGCCAGTTACTACCGAGGTCCCGCTTCGGGATTGCGTTCCGGCGACCTGGAACTGATGCGCCGGATCGATGAGCTCTATATGGAGCATCCCTGGATGGGGAGTCGTTCTTTAGCGAACCATCTCACGACCCCAGAAATGCCACTGGGACGAGCTCGGGCTCGTCGCCTGATGCTCGTTATGGGAATCGAGTCCTTGGCCCCTAAGCCTGGCACCAGCAGACGTCAGCCAAAGCATCCGGTCTATCCCTATCTGCTACGGGGCGTTACCATTGACAGACCCAACCAGGTCTGGGCAACCGACATAACGTATCTTCCCATGCATCGGGGATTCATGTACCTGATAGCGATCATGGACTGGGCCACCAGAAGGGTTCTGTCATGGCGGCTGTCAAACACGCTGGATACCAGGTTCTGCGTTGAAGCACTCAAAGAAGCTCTGTTCAAATACGGCCCCCCGGAGATATTCAATACGGATCAGGGATGCCAGTTCACCAGTGAAGCTTTCACCTCTGTTCTCAAAACCTGGAACGTTAAGATCAGCATGGATGGCAAGGGGCGCTTCAAGGACAACATCTTCATCGAGAGACTCTGGCGCACCTTGAAGTACGAGAGAATTTATCTGAAGGCTTATGAAACAGGAGCTGAGCTTTTCAAAGACCTGACAATCTGGTTTACCCATTACAACGAGCAGCGGAAACATACATCACTTGACAAGCGGACACCGAATGAGGCTTATTACCAAGGATTAGAACTGAAAAAGGCTGCCTGAAGCCAACAACTACAACAACATCGGGGAATTGCTTATTTCACCCCTCAGGCTGTCTCACTAACCCCGGCCACCTTATAGTGGGCGTATTCCCGTTCCGCCTTTGCTCTGGTTGATTCGGCGGAAACAGTTCCGGCGTGGTCCAGAAGTTCGTGCTCCGAAAGTTTCAAAAAGTCATCCAGTTTGGCAATCCAATTGTGCATGGGTCATGACCTTTCGCCGTAGCGCCTGAAGTTCGGCTTCAGGACTTTAGATCAAAACTGGACTCACGCGACGACGTAACGAGAACATATAAAGAAGAACAGGAACTAACTCCGTCAAGCAAACTGGCAGATCACCCTCTCAACGCCCGCATCACCGCTTCCGGTTCACGGTCAATCACCAACCGTCACTCCCCATCCGTCCCTGCCACCCCCTTTAGCATCGTTGCCGTCAAGTTCGAGAAACTGAGGCGTGCTCTTGATCCGCTTCTCGACAAATGTCACAGAAATAACTTCTAACATACTAAATGCCATAACATTAAAGTACGTTACAGTACCCCCTCACTCCCTGCCTGTCAAAGCAAACCCTTCTGATGTAGGACAAAGCCTGTAGCCGTGCCTGACAAAACCGCTTCCTATTTTCAGACAGACACCAATTTATAATAATCGGGATAACTTTTAAACTCACTCCGGTCGGAATTATTTTATAAAAAGGAGAAACATCATGAAAAATCTGATTCGAATTGTAAAACTGTCGGTCTGTATCGGTCTGATAACCTCATTCATGGGATGCGCAGCCACGAATAAACGGTCCAGTACCGGCGAATATGTCGATGACACGGTCATCACAACCAAGGTGAAGGCTGCGATTTTTGAGGAGCCGACGTTGAAAGTGTTTCAGATCAACGTCAAGACATTAAAGGGTGAAGTAGTGCTAAGCGGTAATGTTAATTCAGAGGCGAGTGCCAATAAGGCGGCTGATATTGCAGCACATGTTGACGGAGTCAAGTCAGTAAACACCGATCTCATCGTGAAATAGCCACGCTGGACGTGTTAACAGACGGTAATCGGAAATACATTTCATCCATTCTGGAATTCGACAAAAACCTGAAACAGGGAGGATCGATATGCTTGGAACCATAGTAATAATCGTCGTAGTTTTGATGCTGATGGGAGCACTGCCCGCGTGGCCGCACAGCAGGCAGTGGGGGTACTATCCGAGCGGCGGTATGGGCCTGGTTCTGCTGATTCTCGTCATCCTGCTGCTCACGGGGCGGCTTTAGAAGCGGCAGGGAATGTTATAGCGCGGTAAACCGAACGAACGGAGGATCTCCATGAAACGAATCATGATTTTCCCGTTGCTGATCCTGTGCGGTGCAGCGGTGGCAGATGCCGAGATCTACACGTGGACCGACGACCAGGGAGTGGTCACATTCACTGATAATCCCGCTCAGATCCCTTCTCGCAGCAGCAGTACGCGGAGCGGCGAGGTTATTTCCATTCACCCGCTCAAGGCACGGAAGGGACTCGGGAAACGGGGAACAAGGCTGCAGGCCGCAGTTCCCGCGAACCGGATCAAGCCGGCACCCGCCAGGGTTCAACAAAAGCAGCTGGCACTGGACATGCAGTCAGAGATAAAAGGGCATCTTGGCGGAGATCAAACGGATCCGGCTCCGCCCAGCATGAAACAGCCAAGGCCGCTGCCAATGGGAGATCAACCGAAAACGATGTCACCGGGCATGAAACAGCCAAAACCGGCAGCTATGGGTGATCAACCGCAAGCGGCACCAGCGGGAATGGAGCAGCCGAAGCCGGTATCGATGGGGGTTCAGCCACCGCCGACATCATCGGGTATGGAGCAGCCGGATTCGAAACTGTAAAGAGGGACTGTTATCCCGGCCAATTACGACACAACAACATGTTGGGCCAGACGGCATTCCGCAGTTCACATGCGGTTCCAGTTTTCTTCCAATGCCTGTCGCAGCGGGTTGAACCAATCATCGAAAGGATTTTGTCATGACAATTTCACTACCAGGCCTGCTCCTTCTCATCGTAATCGCGGCTGTTTGCGGCGCCATCGGAAAGGCCATCGCGGGTAACTCGCGCGGCGGGCTGATCGTCTCGACAGCCCTTGGCTTCATCGGGGCACTTCTCGGGCCGTGGGTTGCCCGGTCGCTCAAGCTCCCGGAGCCATTTATGGTCACCATCGATAGGCACCCCTTCCCGGTCCTGTGGTCAATCATCGGCGCCGCCCTTTTCGTGGCGATCATTCACCTGTTCTCCCGCCGGAAGTGGTGACCGGCTGCGGCCATCACGCCATCCATGATGCCTCCGCAAGAACACAAATGTTGGTAACCGGTTGATATTAGTAAAACATCCCCCACCTGAGGTCTGAATACCTAATGGAATTTACCCTATATTGTTGGTTAGTTAATGCAATATTTGAACATTTAATATTGCGTTAGCGATATGCCTTCACACGGCAGAAGCCCGCAACGCCCACCATGAAAACAGCTGGGGCCGGATCAATGATCCGGCCCTTTGTTTTTTCACCCCATTATGCATAGTGTTCCATGGCCTTACAAAACGACGCCGCTCGCCCTACTCGAATGTCCGGCGGATCTCGCCCGTATCCTCATCGAACCTTGATGAACGTCCCGTTCTGGTACTCCTCAAAGGCTACTTTCAACTTTTCCTGTGTGTTCATCACTATCGGACCGTACCAGGCCACCGGTTCGCCATGCTCCACCAGACCCTCCAGCTATAGGTGACCGTCTCGATCCCCCGGTGGGGATGCCAGGGAAAGCCGGCCAGGTATTCCGCCGGATTGATTGGAGGTGTGAAAGTCGCCCAGCATCAGGAACGGATCGAACTGGGATACCTGGGAGTAACCGAAGGCTCATTTGAGATGTACGCCGGCCCCTTCGATGGTTGGGCGGCTTTTGAAGATCTTGGCGATACGGCGGTTGGTCATGACAAGTCCCTTTTCTGAACTTTTAATCAGCCTATTCGAAATGGGTTCAACAAGCAGCGAGCAGGCGGCATATGCTCTGATAATCCTCCGGCGTATCCATGTCGATCAGGACGCCGGGGTCATGCACCTCGACATGCTGTACTCTTTCGGGGTCCCGTTGCACCAAGTCGCGCAGAATGCCATCTACGGTCAATTCATCCAGAACCGGTCGGGGAAAGAGCAGCGGGTGTCCCCGTTTCCCGTCCATGCAGGGAATCACGATCTGTCCCGGATGCCCGGCGTGGGCCAGGATCAGCTGCTTGATCGTGGCCGACAGCACGAGCGGATAATCGCAGAGGGCGACCACAACACCGCTGACATTCGCCGGGACAACATCCCGACCCGCCCGCACCGAAGAGGCCATATCTCCGTCGATGTCGGGGTTGACCACGATTCGCACCGGGTACTTTTCCGCGGCAACGACCACCTCCTGCCCCCGGGCCGAGACGACCACCACGATCTCATCAATGCCCGCCGCGTCAAGCGTGTCCAGGCAGCGCCCGATCACGGTGCTGTTCCCCAGCGACAGGAGCTGTTTGCAGCAGCCCATACGCCGGGAACTGCCAGCCGCCAGCAGGATGGCCGCCACGCGGCCAGTCACCGGCGTCGCCTGAGTCCGATCAACTGCCCGACGACACTGACGGCGATCTCCTCCGGGGTCTGGGCGCCGATATCCAGCCCCACCGGGGTGACGACCCTGTCGCGTTGGTCGTCAGCGAACCCTTCCTCTGCCAGGGTCTTCAACAGGATTTCCCGCTTGCCGCGGCTGCCCAACAGGCCGATGAAACCGGCATCTGTCGCCAGGCAGCCGCGGACCGCCTCGAAATCGTGCAGGTGTCCGGGTGTGGCGATGATGACAAAACTATCCTTATCCAGATTCAGATGCCCGAACGACTCGACTACCGGGCAGCAGATGATCTGGTCGGCACCGGGCATCATGGCCGGCGTGGCGCAGTCGGGACGTTCGTCCACCACCGCCACCCGGAAACCGCAGCCCTGGGCCAGGCTGGTAACGGCGCGACCCACATGGCCGGCACCGAACATCACCAGCAGCGGACGCAGTCCCTGGGGTTCGATATAGACCGTCATGCTGCCGCCGCAGGCATAGCCATGCTCCCCGGTCAGCACAAACTCCAGGCTGCGGGGAGTCCCCTCGGCCAGCGCCTGCCGGGCGGACTCCAGCGACTCCTTCTCGACACGCCCGCCACCCACACTGCCCATGGTAGTGCCATCGCCGCGCACCAGCATCTTGGCCCCCGCTTTGCGAGGGGATGAGCCAGCGTGGGCCACCACCGTGGCCAGTGCAAACTGCTGGCCACGGCGGGTGAGCCGCACTATTTCCTCGTACAGATCCAGATCGGTCATGCCTTCACCTTGAGTGCAGCCTTGATCTTCTCCAGCGTCAACGGCAGGGAGCGCACCCTGGCGCCGGTGGCGGCGAACAGGGCGTTGGCCACCGCCGGGGCGATGGGCGGCACGCCCGGTTCGCCCACGCCTCCTGGCGGCTCGTTGCTGGCAATGATATGCACCTCTACCTTGGGAGAGGCCGACATGCGTACCAGCGGGTAAGTGTCGAAGTTGCCCTGCTCCACTCGGCCGTTTTTGAGGGTGATGGCACCGTACAAGGCGGCCGAGAGTCCGAAGGTGATACCCGATTCCATCTGAGCCTTGATGGTGTCCGGATTGACGATCCTGCCGCAGTCTATGGCACAGACCACCCGGTGAACCTTCACCTGTCCCTTGGAATCCAATGAGACCTCGGCTACCTGGGCGATAAAGCTGCCGAAGGATTCATGCACGGCCAAGCCGCGCCCGCGCCCCTTGGCAAGCGGCTTGCCCCAGCCGGCCTTGGCGGCGACGGTTTCCAACACCTTCAGGTGACGGGGATGTTTTTTCAGCAGGTCACGGCGATACTGGTAAGGGTCCTTGCCGGTCTTGTGGGCCAGCTCGTCCAGAAAGCTCTCCACCACAAAGGCGGTGTGGGAATGGCCTACCGAACGCCACCAGAGCACCGGTACGGCATTTTTCGGGCTATGCAGCTCCACCTGCAGGTTGGGAATGGCGTAGGGCGTATCGGCGGCGCCCTCCACCGAGGTATTGTCGATGCCGTCCTTGACCATGGCCGATTCAAAGGAAGTGCCGGCGATGATCGATTGCCCGACGATACGGTGTTGCCAGACCAGCGGCATTCCTTTATCGTCCAGGCAGGCTGTAACCTTGTTAAACCACATGGGGCGGTAGTAGCCGGCCCGCATATCGTCCTCGCGGGTACGGATGACCTTGACCGGCTGCCTGACCGCCTTGGCAACCTGCACCGCTTCGATGACAAAATCAGAGCCGGTACAGGCCCTCCGCCCGAAGCCGCCCCCCAGAAAGGTGGTTTCCAGGGTGACCTGCTCCGGCTTGAGTCCAGCCACCCGGGCGGCGGCATTGCGGTCCACGGTCTGGAACTGGCTGCCGGTGCGGATCAGACAGCTGTCAGCTTTCAGGTCAACGAAACAGTTGAGCGGCTCCATGGGTGCATGGGCCAGGTAGGGCAGCTCGTATTCGACCTCGAAATGTTTTGTAGCATTGGCCAAAACAGCCGCTGCATCACCTTCCCGGCGGGCCACCAGACCGGGAGTTGTTGCCAGGTGTGAATACTCCTCGTGCATGCTTGAAGTCGAAACCTTGGCGCCCTCTCCTTCATCCCAGACTATTTCCAAAAGTTCGCGCCCCTTCAGGGCCGGCCAGAAGCCGTCAGCCACCACCGCAACGCCGGCATCCACCGCCACAACCTGCTTGACTCCCGGCAGAGCCAGGGCTTTGGCGGCGTCAAAACTTTTTACCTTGCCTCCGAAGACCGGCGGCCGGGCGATCACGGCGGTCAGCATGCCGGGGGCGCTGACGTCAATGCCGAATACCGCCCTGCCGTTGATCTTGGCCGGGCTGTCCAGACGGTGCAACGGCTTGCCCAGCAGGCTTTTCGCACCCGCCTTCAACTGCGGTTCTTTCGGCACCGGCAATCGGGCGGCCTTGGCAACCAGTTTGCCGAAAGTGAGTCTCTTGCCGTCAGGACCATGGACCATGCCGTTCTCGGCCCGGCAAGTGGCCGGCTCGACCTGCCACTCCTGGGCCGCCGCCGTAATCAGCATCTCGCGGGCCGCCGCCCCGGCGCGGGAAAGCCGCTCCCATTCCGAGCGCACGCTGCTGCTGCCGCCGGTGACCATGATCGGACCGAACTGGGTGTGGTTGTACTCGGGCGCCACCGGTGACGCCTGAAAGGAGACCTGCCGCCAGTCGCAGCAAAGTTCCTCGGCGATCAGCATGGGCAGCGAGGTGTAGACCCCCTGGCCCATCTCGGACTTGTTGACAATGACGGTCACGCGCTCGTCGCTGCCGATGCGCAGGAAGGCATTGGGGGCAAAGCTGCTCTCTTCTGCTGCGGATGCCGCACGACCGCCAAAGGGGATATGACAGGCCAGCAACAGGCCGCCACCGGCCAGGGCGCCGCTCTTGATAAACTGCCGCCGACTTATTCCGGGTGCTTTGCTCATGGTTTTTTCCCTCCCTTGACGGCTGTTTTTCCGCCGGCAGCGTGTATGGCACGGCGGATGCGGCCATAGGTGCCGCAACGGCAGAGGTTGCCGCTCATGGCGCTGTCGATGTCGGCATCGGTCGGCCGGGGCTTTTTCTCCAGCAGAGCCACGGCACTCATGATCTGCCCCGGCTGGCAGTAGCCGCACTGGGAAACCTCCTGGGCCAGCCAGGCCTGCTTGACCGGATGGTTGTCGGATATACCCTCGATGGTCAGCACCTTTTTACCCTGCACATCGCCCACCGGGGTAATGCATGAGCGTTGCGCTATCCCGTCGATATGCACCGTGCAGGCCCCGCACAACCCCTCGCCGCAGCCAAACTTGGTGCCGGTCAGCCCCAGTTTTTCCCGCAACACCCACAACAGCGGCGTATCCGGGCTTACATCGACGCTCCACTTCTTCCCGTTGACTTGGAAAACGATCATTGTTGCCTCCCTTTCAGTACCGTCCGACATTGACCGCTATCATGCCGGTCAACCTGTCCTGAGATTGTACCTCAGATACGCTATCTGGCAAGCAGTTTACGGTATTTTCGGGCCGATTATGCCACGCCAAGGCTTACAAAGTTTTAAAATTAGCGGTTGTTCAAGAGCCTGCGACAATGATATACAGATTGTGTACCAGACTCATCCGCTGGCAGGGGAGCAGCCTCACCCAGCGAATATCCCCCAACGGAGTAGTTTAGCCATGAAAAAACGAATTCTTTTCGCCGTTCTCGGAGTTTTAATGGTCATTGCCGTTCTGGCAGGAATCAAGACCCTGCAGATCAGGTCGATGATCGACAGCGGCAAGAAGTTTGCCCCTCCGCCCGAGACCGTCACCACAGCGACAGTTAAAAGTGAATCGTGGGAGACCTCGCTCGGGTCGAGCGGTACGCTCAGCGCAGTACAGGGGGTCAGCGTGTCAGCCGAGGCAGCCGGCAAGGTTATGAAGATCGCCTTTGAGCCCGGCAGCGCGGTCAGAAGAGGTGACCTGCTCATTCAGCAGGACACCCGAACCGAAGAGGCCCAGCTGCCGGGCGCCCTCTCCCAGGTGGCCCTCAGCCGTGCCAACCAGAAACGCGCCGACCAGCTGTTTGCCGAGGGAATCATCTCCCAGGCCGACCACGACCAGGCCATCTCCAACAGCGCGCAATCCCAGTCCCAGGTCGATACCATCCGGAGCACTATCGCCAGAAAGACGATTCACGCCCCCTTTTCCGGTCGCCTCGGCATCCGACAGGTCAACCTGGGCCAGATGCTGCGCGAGGGTGATCAGATCGTCACCCTGCAGGCCCTCGACCCGATCTTCGTCGATTTTTCCATCCCCCAGCAGCAGCTGTCGCAGGTACGCATCGGCCTGCCGGTGCGGCTGACCGGCGATGTCCTGGGTAACAACACTATGACCGGCAGGATAACCGCCATCACCCCGCTGGTGGATGCGGAGACCCGCAATGTCAAGATTCAGGCCACGGTGGCCAACCAGGGTGAACGGTTGCGTCCGGGCATGTTCGTCAATGCCTCGGTCGGCCTGCCGCAGAAACAGAATGTGCTGGCCATTCCGGCCACGTCGGTGCTCTACGCCCCCTACAGCGATTCGGTTTTTGTGGCTGAGGGAAAAAAGGATGATAAGACCGGCAAAAAAGGGCTGGTGCTGCGTCAGCAGTTCGTGCGTCTGGGAGAGAAACGGGGTGATTTCGTGGCGGTCACTACCGGTCTGAAGGTGGGTGAAACCGTGGTCAGCACCGGCGTCTTCAAACTGCGTAACGGCCAGTCGGTGGTGGTTGACAACAAACTCGCACCCCAGTTCCAGCAGAATCCCAAGCCGGAGAATAATTGAAATCAGGTAAAAGCTCTACCACCCCCCAGCCCCTCCTGAATCAGGAGGGGGGAGCTTTTTGTTCCCCTCCTAGTTTAGGAGGGGCTAGGGGTGGTAAGAAGTCAAAAATCCAATCGAGGCACTTGGCATTCCCATGACCAACATAACCGATTTATTCATCCGCCGTCCCGTGCTGGCCCTGGTGGTCAACCTGGTGATCATCATCGCCGGCCTGCAAGCCATCCGTTCCCTTAATGTGCGCCAGTACCCCCGCAGCGAGAACGCGGCGGTGACCGTCACCACCGTTTATGTCGGCGCCAATGCCGAACTGGTGCGCGGCTTTGTCACCACGCCTCTGGAGCGGACCATCGCCGCCGCCGACGGCATCGAGTACATGGAATCCCAAAGCGCTCTGGGGCTCTCCACCATCAAGGTAAGGCTCAAACTGAATTACGACGCCACCAAGGCCCTGGCCGAGATCAGCTCCAAGGTCGATCAGGTGCGCCGCGACCTGCCCCCCGAGGCCGAGGTGCCGGTGATCAACATCGAATCGGCCGACAGCCAGTTCGCCTCGGCCTACCTGAGCTTCACCTCGGACATCCTCAAGCAGAACGAGATCACCGACTACCTGACGCGCATAGTCCAGCCGCGACTTTCGGCCATCTCCGGGGTCCAGCGGGCCGACATCCTCGGTGCCCGCACCTTTGCCATGCGGATCTGGCTCAAGCCGGACCGCATGGCGGCCCTCAACGTCAGCCCGGCCCAGGTGCGCCAAGCCCTGGCGGCCAACAACGTCCTGGCGGCTCTCGGCCGCAGCAAGGGCGCGCTGATCCAGGTCAACCTGACGGCCGATACCAACCTCAACACGGTCGATGACTTCAAACGCCTGGCGGTGCGTGAGCAGAACGGCGCCATCGTCCGCCTGGCCGACATCGCCGACGTCATGCTGGGGGCCGAGGATTACGACGCCGAGGTGCATTTCTCCGGCCAGACGGCGGTCTTCATCGGGATCTGGCCCTTGCCCAACGCCAATTCCATCGACGTCATCAAACGGGTCAGCACCGAAATGGAGGCCATCCAGCGCGACCTGCCCAGCGGCATGCGGGCCCATGTGGCCTATGACGCCACCAACTACATCAACAACGCCATCCATGAGGTGCTCAATACCCTGGGGGATACCCTGCTGATCGTGATGGTGGTGATCTTCCTCTTTCTGGGCTCCTTCCGCGCAGTGCTAATTCCGATCATCGCCATCCCGGTATCGCTGATCGGCGCAGTGTTCCTGATGCAGGCCTTCGGCTTTACCGTCAACCTGCTGACACTGCTGGCGGTGGTGCTTTCGGTCGGTCTGGTAGTGGACGACGCCATCGTGGTAGTTGAAAACGTGGAACGCCATCTGGGTGAAGGCAAATCCCCTCTGGACGCGGCCCTTTTGGGTGCCCGCGAGCTGCTGGGGCCGATCATCGCCATGACGGTCACCCTGGCGGCGGTCTACCTGCCCATCGGTCTGCAGGGAGGGCTGACCGGTTCCCTCTTCCGCGAATTCTCCTTGACCCTGGCCGGCGCGGTGACCATCTCCGGCATCGTGGCCTTGACCCTCTCGCCGGTCATGTCAGCCAAGTTGCTCAAACCCGGTATGGAGGAACACGGACTGGCCGGACGTATCTCGCGTGACTTCAACCGACTCAAGGGGGCCTACGGACGCTGGCTTGACCGGACGCTGGCGTCCCGTCCGGCGGTCTATACGGTCTGGATCGTGATCAGCCTGCTGACGATCCCGATGTTCAGCATGTCGGCCCGCGAACTGGCGCCCGCGGAGGACCAGGGGGTCATCTTCGGTATCCTGAACTCCGCAGCCAACTCAACCCTCGACCAGAACAGCCGTTACAGCGCCGCGATCAACCAGGCCTTCATGAGCGTGCCGGAGACCGAGTTCACCTTCCAGATCACCTTTCCCAGTTCCGGCTTCGGCGGCATGGTGGTCAAGCCCTGGGACAAGCGCGACCGGAACATCTTTCAGATCATGCCGGAGGTGCAGAAAAAGCTCCTGGCAATCCCCGGCGTGCAGGTCTTTCCGGTCACACCGCCAGCCCTGCCGGGCGGCGGCCAGTTCCCGGTGGAATTCATCCTGGCCTCCACCGCCGAAACCGAGCAGATCCTGGACTTTGCCAAAAAGATCCAGCTGAAGGCCATGCAGAGCGGCATGTTCGCCTTTCCACCATTGATCGACGTCAAGATCGACCAGCCCCAGACAGAATTCGTCATCGACCGGGACAAGGTGGCCTCCATGGGGCTCAACCTGGGGCAGATCGCCAGCGACATGGGCGGCATGGTCGGCGGCAATTTTGTCAACCGCTTCGACATCGCCGGGCGCAGCTACAAGGTTATCCCGCAGATCGAACGGGTCGGCCGGTTGAACCCGGAACAGCTCAAGGACATCCATGTCACCGGCCCAGGGGGCAAGCTGATCCCGCTCTCCACGGTAGCCACCCTGAAAGAGTCGGTCGTTCCGCGCTCGCTGAACCGTTTCCAGCAGTTGAATGCGGTCAAGATCAGCGGCGTGGCCATCCGGCCGCTGGACGAGGCGCTGCGTTTTCTGGAGGATGAGGCGGGCAAGGTTCTGCCCAAGGGCTACGTGCTGGACTATACCGGCGAATCGCGCCAGCTGCGCACCGAGGGCAACAAGTTCCTGCCGGCCTTCTCGCTGGCGGTCATTTTGATCTTCCTGGTGCTGGCGGCCCAGTTCAACAGCTTCCGCGACCCGTTCGTGATCCTGGCCGGCTCGGTACCGCTGGCCATCTTCGGGGCGCTGATCTTCACCTTTCTGAAGATGCCCGACCCCAACACACCCTTCTGGACCCGGGGCTGGACCACCACCCTCAACATTTACTCCCAGGTGGGTCTGGTGACCCTGGTGGGGCTGGTCGCCAAAAACGGCATTCTGGTCGTCGAATTTGCCAACAAGCTGCAGTTGCAGGGGCATCCCAAGCTAGAAGCCGTGCGGCAGGCCGCCATGACCCGTCTGCGGCCGATCCTGATGACCAGTGCCGCCACCATCGCCGGCCACTTTCCGCTGACCCTGGTGACCGGCGCCGGCGCCGCCGCCCGTAACTCCATCGGTCTGGTGCTGGTGGGGGGCATGTTCGTCGGTACCATCTTCACCCTCTTCGTGGTGCCGTCCATCTACATGCTGGTGGCCAAGGACCACGGCAAGGACCGGGAGCGGGACAGAGAGGTCGGCAGAGCAGTGGCCGATGTCGGGAGTAGCGGCTGAAAAACGGGTAGGAAAGGGCAAGATTGACGGGCCGCTCAAGGAATCGGTGTTCATACGAAATGTCTATCGCGAGGGAGTGATCATATGACCGGGAATTCGTTAAGACCGGCAGTTTCCCAAAAGAGCTGTCGAAGGCAATCCACCGGGCCTTTGAGCTGCGTCTGAGAGGAGATTACATGGTAGGAGAACGATCCTGTGCTGCTTACATTAATTGACAAATAAACAACGTCCCTGTGGTGGTCTTAGAACTATTCAGGAGTAGGATTGTGGAAGAAAGAGCTTCAAGAACATGCTGCTGGCCTGTTCGATGCTAAGCGTGGCCCCAAAACAGTTGACCAATCCTCCAGTCCGGAGCGTCTCTACTCCGAGATAGGCCGATTGAAAATGGAATTGGACTGGCTTAAAAAAAAGTCCGGCATCAACCCGTAGAAGTTCGCAGACCTTGGGTCAGCACATTTGAACCACTGGCGCTAAGCCGGCAGTGTGCTCTGGCGAGTATCACCAGATCCACCGTCTATGCCAGACATGTCGTTGCTGAACCGGATGAACAGGAATTGGTGTTGCTGGCGGAGATTGACGCCGAATATACGCGTCACCCGTTTTATGGCAGCCGCAAGCTGGTAGTTCATCTGCGCATTAGGGGATATTCGATCAACCGCAAGCGAGTCCAACGCCTGATGCGTATCCTGGGGCTAGCCGGCATGGCACCAGGGCCTAACACCAGCCGCCCTCACCCTCAGCACAAGATTTATCCGTACCTGCTCAGAGGCGTGAACGTAACTCGGCCAAACCAGGTGTGGAGTACAGATATCACATATATCCGCCTGGCCCGCGGGTTTGCGTACCTCGTCGCAGTGATCGACTGGTATTCGCGCAAAGTGCTGGCCTGGCGGTTATCGAACACGCTTGACAGCGGGTTCTGTGTTGATTGTTTGGAACAGTCACTACGTACATACGGCATCCCTGAAATCTTCAATACAGACCAAGGCTGTCAGTTCACAAGTGATGCTTTTACCGGCGTCCTCAACTTGAACGGCATCAGTATCAGCATGGATGGGCGCGGCCGGGCACTGGACAACATATTTGTCGAACGGCTCTGGCGTAGCGTTAAGCACGAGGATGTGTATCTAAAGGGATACGTCAATATGCCTGGATTACAACTGGGCTTAACCGAGTACTTTGAATTTTACAACACCGAGAGGCCTCATCAGTCTCTGGGTAATAGCACGCCATGCCAAGTTTACCAAACAGCCATCGGCGGCGGCGCGAGAATCGTAGACAAATTTGTTGAGCGTAAAACCACGCTCAAAATCGGGGCAGCGACGGGTCGCTGTTAGAAGACAGGAACCACCTTAAACTCGATGGATTATTGTCTTGACTAAGGGGTCCACTCAACTGCGATGTTTGCCAGCGTCAATCAGAGTGTGTAGTCCCCGGAATACCTTTATCTGCGGGGCAGTGGTACCCAGTTCATGCATGTATTGCTGAGTAAATGTTAGTTTCCATCCCACCACTTTGACTTTTAATTCCAGATAGATGTGTTATAGTGGGGAAGATTTCGACCTTCCCCATTTTTATTGTTGGCCACTGTTTCATTTTCGGCAAGGAGCAGTCTGTGGAACAATTACGCCCAGCCGGTGAAAATCCTGATTTTCTGCAGCAGTTTCCCGATCTGCGCCAGATTACCCGCTACTGCACAGCGAGCGAGATCAGCAACTTTCTGGGAAGCATCACTTCTGCACTGGATCAGGACCGGCAACGCATGAGCAGCTGGAGCAGCAGACTGGCGGAACTTGACCGCTGTATCGGCACGGCATCCCATGACGAGCTGAAAAGGATTCATGATGAACTGAACCAGCTTGAGCAGGAACGTTTTCTGATGACCTATTCTGTTTCCGCGCTCCACCAATCCTGTACGCACTACCGGGATGTGCTGGCCAGGTGCACCATGGCTCTGGTGGCATCGGAGATGGAAGCAGACGGCAGGCCCATGCCTGAACTTCCTTTTGCCCTGATCAGCATGGGGAGCGATGGCCGCGAGGAACAGACCCTGATTACTGACCAGGATTATCTGATCGTGTACGGGGATGGAGGCGGTGCAGAAGCCGACCGCTATTTTCTGGAGTATTCAACCCTGCTGGTGGATCGACTGGAAGAGGCGGGTTTCAAGCGCTGCACCGGCGATATCATGCCGACAAACCAGACCTGGCGTGGGTCACTTGCACAGTGGCACAAACGGCTGCTGGCAATTGTCCGCTATGAGGTCGATGATTACGCCAAGAACATGATGAACCTGATTGTCCTGTCCGATGCACGCTATGTGGCTGGAGACCGCAGCTTGGCCGAGAGTCTTGTCACATTGATCAGAGATATGGAAAGGGATTATTCGCGAGTACTGTGGGGAATGGCCAAGGCAGCCACCGAAATGAAGCTGGCCCTGGGCTTTATGAAACGCTTCTGGACCGAGAGCAGCGGCGAGCACAAGGGAGAGTTCAATCTGAAACTGCTGGCGTGGGCGCCCTTGGTGATGAACGTCCGTATCCTCTCCATCAACCAGGGGATCCCTGCCACAAACACGGTGGAACGCATCACCCTTCTGGAAAAGGAGGGCAGCTTCTCGGCATCCATGGCCCGCGACCTGCGGGCCGCCTACCACATCCTCACCAAGCATCGCATTCTGCTGCAGATCAAGGCCATCAAAGGCATCCAGAAAGATTCCTACTACCTCAATCCCTACCAGCTCCCCGCCGAAGATCGTGAACGCATCCGCCATGCGCTGATCAGAATCGACGAATTACAGAAAATGATCCATACCAACTTTTCCATCGTGTAATTCTCCAGCAGGAAGATCCCCACAGCAGTGTTGCGCGCACCAAAAAAGAAGGCCGATGAACGAGTCACCGACCTTCTTCCTGTTGCGTGTATCAGCTACACTATCTCTTTTTGCTACCTTTTTTGGGCAGCGGGATCGGTGCACTCTTATCGCTGGTTTTCAGTGTGCCCGGTTCCCAGTGATTCAGCTGATGGGCAACACTGTGGCAGTCTCCGCACTTGGTGAAGCGGGCCATCATGCTAGCCGGGTGCGGCACTCCGTGACAGCTCTGGCAGGACGGAATCGTCTTGTGCTTGTCCTTGTGGCAGGTCACACAGAGTACGTTCTTGTGTTTCGCGTCGCTGCTGGCAAGCATTTCGAAAGCGCGCTTGTGGCAGGAGGCACACATCTTGTTCGGGGTATCGGGGGTCATGAATACTGCCGTCGGCATGTGGGCCTGGTGGCATTTTTTACACTCCGTGGCAACCATGTCGGAGCTGTGCGGTTTGTGGCACTGGGTACAGAGGGGTATCTTGCCATGGACATTATGGCAGAAGCTGCATGCCAGGCTGCTATGCTTGCTCTTGACTTGCTTCAGCTTGACGATCTGCTCGGTGTGGCATGTCAGACACTCATCGGTGATATTGTTGGCCAGTTTGATAATTTTTGGGGTATGTGGATTATTATGGCAGCGCATGCAGCTGGACAGATTGTAGTGCGCCTTGCCGGAATGACACTGGCTGCAGGCCGGGATAATCTTTTTCACTGAAGGCGGATGGCCGGCATGGCAGTCCTGACAGCCGACACTGGTCTTGTGCGCGCCGCCATTGGCCGCAATGTCGGCCGACGCAGCCGTATGACACTTGACACAGTCCGCACCGGACAGAATCGGCCGGTCGGCAGCCAACGCAGTCAGCGCTAACGCACCAGTCAACAGGGCTGAAACAAAAACTATTCGCGTTGTTGTTACTAGGTTCATCATTGTTCTCCTCTTTTTTGGAAAGTATATCTGCAAACCAATTCGGGCGTTGAATGGTCATCAGTTTTCAGCTGGCTCTTTAAAAATTAACTAGAAATGTTGCCATCATTTATAAAACTAGTCAATGAAAATCCAGCGGTAGCAGCCGCATAACATTTTAATATTACAGTAAAATTAAAGACAAACTTGATCCTATTTAACCTTCTAACAGAAACTTGACAGAACCCTCCCACTCTGTTATTCAATAGTACCTTCAAGGGCGCTTAGCTCAGCGGGAGAGCACTGCCTTCACACGGCAGGGGTCGCAGGTTCGAAACCCGCAGCGCCCACCAATAATAATAAGGGGTTACGTGATAAACGTAGCCCCTTTTGTTTTACAAAAGACACGTATGAGACACACGGCGCACATTCCAGATACTATAAAGCCGGGTTCCTGTGAAGGTTCCCGACTCTTTCCGCCATTTTATTGACGGGGTGATATCTATCTACCGCGCGCGGGGGTCAATCATGGAATGGTTAAGCAACAAGTTGCCGAACCATTCACCCCTGTCACCACCCGCGCGCGGTGGGTCAATCATTCCATCTTCCCAGCGGTGGGACAATGGGAAATGTTCTGGTCGTTCCACCGGGGGGACGAGTAACTTTATCCGCTCTTCCCGCCAGGAGGGAAGGCCCCTTATCTATCCTAATAACCGGAATTCCGGTTATCTTCCCATCCCCGCGCGGGTGGTCTTGAACTTATTTGCTTTGGCTGTTTATCTTAAATCGGTTTTCTTTTTCGATGTCACCTTTAGCTCCTACTCTGGTTTGCGATTCCGGCGTCATACCAAAAGCTGTCATGAATTTCAGCATTTGTTCCATGGCTTTGTTTGCAATGGATAAATATGGAGAGGTCATCGGGTATCCAGAAGGGGCGTCGGTAACAAAACCATGCTCGCTGACTTTCTTTTCAGCTTCAATCCATCTATCGTAAGCAGTACAGTACGCCGCCAGGGCCGCGCGTGACACTTTGGATATTAGCCTTTTACTCTCTAGCTCCGGGGCTACTCTATTCCATTCAATCAAGGCTCCTGCCGTAAGATGTTTCGGGGGTGTCGGAATAATCGCCTCGTAAACCGGTTCATTTTTATTCCTGAATCGTTCTAATTCACGGCTGCAGCCGTAAATGACTTATTGTGTCTCAAGTGTGGCGTATGCTCGTGGTAACTACCTATAGGGGGAACTTACCATGAAAAAGCACAACATCCAATTACAGGCAGGCCTGAGTTTAAGCGAATTTATCGACACATACGGCACTGAGCAGCAGTGTGAAGCCGTATTGGAAAAGTTACGCTGGCCTGA
>JBBQXT010000049.1:0-18437 GCA_038209415.1 Geobacterales bacterium | reverse complement strand
GTCACCAGTCGGGGGTGTCCGGGGGCTTGCCATTTCTGTTCGTCTTCCAGTTTTTTTGGTCGCGGCTGGCGCTATCGCAGTGCCGAATCGGTCCTGGCTGAACTGGATGAGGTCTATAACCGTTATGGATTCCGGGCGGTGGCGTTTCTGGATGACAACTTCACGCTGTCGCCGGAGCGTGTCGAAAAGATTGCGGATGGTATAATTGCCCGCGACTACCGGCTGCATCTCTGGAATTTTTCACGGGTTGACACGATTGTCAGCAACCCGGGCATGGTCAAAAAGCTGGCCCAGGCCGGATCACGAACCATCTACCTGGGGATTGAAAGCGAAAGCGAGGACACGCTCAATTCGCTTGGCAAGAACACAACTATAAAAGACGTAGAACGGGCCGTCTCGCTCTTGAAAGAGAACCGCATCGAGGTGTACGGGAGTTACATCATCGGCAATCTCAACGAGGATCGTGGCGCTGTTGAACGTACGATTGCCATGGCCATCAGGCTTGATACCAACATTGCCCAGTTTTCAATATTGACCCCTTACCCGGGAACCCAGTTATATGAGCAGATTAAAGACCATATCTTTACTCGACGCTGGAAGTTTTATGACGGGTTGCACCTGGTGTTTCGCCACCCCAAAATCAACCGTCACCTGCTCCAGATTTTGATGATCTCGGCTTTTGTAAGATTCTACCGGCGCTCCCGCGAGGCGGTCGCCGGATTTAAAAATTTTGCCGGGCGCAGCCGGCCTTCTTTCAAGCAAATGATGGTTTGTGCCTGGGACCTTTTCTTCTAATTCATGGCGATCTACAACAGTGTAAATCTGTTTTTCATCAAACTGATGACCATGGTGGTCCCGCGCTGGATCTTTCCGCCACTGGCCTTTACCACGGCTGTTGTGGTGTATTGCCTGACGGGTACGCAGCGACGGGCCGCACGCTCCAACCTGCGGGTCGTCACCGGCCGCCGCTGGGTCGATCCGTTAATACTCTCTTTGTATTACAAGTTCGCCCGCAGCTGGTGCGACATTATGCTGATTATGCGCCTTTCCGGTCCGGGGCTGCAGGCGCTGGTGGGGCGCCGTTCTGAATCAAAACCCGTGGATGATGCCCTGGCGGCAGGTACGGGCGCTATCCTGGTGTCTCCCCATATGGGAAATTGGGAACTGGGAGGTCTGGTTCTTGCCGATCAGGGCTATCCGGTAAATATATTGACCTTCCGCGAGCCGGATGAACGCTTCAACAGGGTCAGAGAGCGCATGCGGGCGGAGCGCGGCATCCGTTTCATCTATGTAGACCAGAATGATACCTCACCGCTTGCCATAATCGAGGCGGTCAATGTCCTGAGACGTAACGAGGTGCTGGCGATTCTGGGCGATCGAGATGGTTCCTCACATACCATTCCGATCGACTTTTTCGGCCGGCCGACCAATATTCCGGTGGGGGCCGCCTATCTCGCCCTGGCCAGCGGTGCGCCGGTTATCCCGGCTTTTGTCGTCATGGAAAAAGGACGCTACGCCACCATTATGGAAGAGCCGATCTTTTTCAGCGGCGGACATGGAGGACATGACAGCGCAATACGGACAGGAATGGAAAAACTGTTGTCGGTTTTTGAGCGCTATATCCGGACGTATCCCGATCAATGGTACAATTTTTATCAATTCTGGGACAACCAGGACAAGTAACGCAGTTGAGTGTTAGAGAATAAAATATCCACGTTAGAGGTGTGTATGTCCGAAGAACTAATGCTGAAAGTTAAACAGATGATTATCGACAGCCTGCGGATCGAGGGGATGTCCCCCGACGAGATCGACAGTGACGCGCCGCTCTTTGGCGAAGGTCTGGGACTGGATTCGATCGATGCGCTGCAGCTGGTCGTTGCCATGGAGAAGGAGTTCGGGGCGGTCGTGCCGGATGCGGCCTCCGGTTCCAAGGTGTTTGTCTCTGTCCGCAGCATGGCGACCTTTATTGACGAAAACAGGAAATGAATACCATGAGAATGGCACCATGCAAGCGGGGATGACGACCCGCCCGCGGTTGCTACTGGTGTACCCGGCCACCCACAAGCTGGGTTGGGTGCGCCGTTTTCAGTTGCCCTCCTTTTCTCTGACCCTGGTGGCCGCCTGTACACCAAGCGAGTGGGATGTCGTACTGGTTGATGAATCTCAAGAGGATATTCCCTTCGAAGGGAATTTCGATGCGGTAGGAATCACGGCCATGACCCACCAGGCGGTCCGGGCCTACCAGATTGCCGACCGTTTCCGGGCGCGCGGCATAGCGGTGATTCTGGGGGGGATGCATGCCACGGTGCTGCCGGACGAGGCGCTTGAACACGCCGATGCGGTGGTGATCGGTGAGGCCGAACCGGTCCTGGCCCGACTTTTGAACGACCTGAGGGCCGGGCGGCTTGAGCAGCGCTACAGTTCAATCCCCTCCGGTGATACGCTGGTGACTCCCTGGGCGCGGCGCGATATCCTGGCCGGCAGAAAGTACCTGACCACCCAGACCCTGCAGGTCAGCCGTGGCTGTCCCCATGATTGCCCTTTCTGTACGGTGACCCCCTACTTCGGCCGATCTTTCCGCTACCGGGACCCCGAGGATATTCTGGCCGAGATGCGTACCTTCGACCGGAAACTCACGGTTTTGCTGGATGACAACATTCTGGGTGATCCGGAGCGGGCCAAACCGATTCTGAAGGGCATGGCAGAACTGGGTCTGCGCTGGGGCGGGCAGGCCAATCTGCGCTTTGCCGAAGACCCGGAATTGGTGCGTCTGCTGGCCCAATCCGGCTGCATCGGCATTTTTGTCGGTCTGGAATCGGTGGCCGGCGCTCACGCCAACCACCCCAAGACCGGCAGCCGTTATTCCCAGGCCGATCTCATCAAACGTGTCCGGGATGCCGGTATCGTTCTGGAAGCGTCCCTGATTTTCGGTTTTGATGACCATGACGAAAGCGTATTCGAGACAACCATCCGCTACCTGGAGGAGTGTCGCCCCAGCATCCCGACCTTCAACATCCTGACCCCCTATCCCGGAACAGCCCTGTTCCGTCAGTTTGATGCGGAAGGCCGGCTGCTCCACAAAGACTGGCAGCGCTATGATCACAGTCAGGTGGTGTTTCGCCCCAAGCTAATGACAGCTGAGCGACTGTATCAGGGGTGGGTTGCGGCACGCCGGGAAGTTTACCGCTGGCCGTCCATCTTTTCACGGGTCATGTCCGGCCCGTCCGCCCGTTTCACGAATCTTGCCTACAACGTCCTGCGCCGTGGCGGGGTCTATGGTGAGGATTTGAGTTCACACGTCCCCCAGATGCATCAGCAGCTGCAACAGTCTGATACCGATACGTTTACGAGGGTTGCATGAAAATTCTCTTTATCTCTCCGGGCTGGCCCAAGGGCAGGTTGTGGGGTGAGCTGACCTTCAGGTTCCCCTCGCTGTCACTGGCCGCCATTGCCGCCGTGACACCGCCCGAGTGGTCGCTTGAGTACTGCGATGACAAATTTGAAGCCATCAATTATTCAACGGATGCCGATATCATTGCCTTGACAGCCATGACGGCCCAGATAACCAGGGCCTACGAGATTGCGGACGGATTTCGCGCCCAGGGCAAGACCGTTGTGATCGGTGGATTCCATGCCAGCAATCTGCCGGATGAAGCAGGGCTTCACTGTGATGCCGTGGTTATCGGAGAGGGTGAACTGGTCTGGCCGCAACTCCTGACTGACTGGCGGGCCGGAACGCTGCAGCCGTTCTACAAGACCGGTTCATTGATTGAGATGGCGCAGATTCCGGCGGCCCGACGGGATATCTTCAAAGGGAAAGGCTATCTGCTCACCAATACGGTCCAAACCACCCGCGGTTGTCCCCATGACTGCGAATTCTGTTCGGTGACCGCCTTCTACGGTCGAAAATACCGCAAGCGTCCGGTTGACCAGGTTCTGCTGGAACTGGATGCGTTGCACAAGGCGAACTCCTTTGTCTTCTTTGTGGACGACAATATCGTGGCTGACCGCACCTACTCGCTTTCACTTTTCGAGGGGATGAAGGGTATGGGCTTGAAATGGCTCTCCCACGCCCCGATTGATTTCTCCCAGGACCGCGAACTGATCAAGGCGGCTGGTGAGTCGGGCTGCCTGGGCATGTTCGTCGGCTTCGAATCGCTTAACCCGGAAGCGCTGTCCGCCATGGGCAAACGGACCAACCGGGCCGGTTCTTACCTAGCCGATGCACAGACTTTCCGGGACCATGGTATCGGTATCCTGGGATCGTTTGTCATGGGATATGACGGTGACACCCCGGATGTCTTTGAAAAGACCCTGCGCTTCTGCGAAGAGGCCCGCCTGGAAGCCGCCATCTTTCCGATTCTGACCCCCTATCCGGGCACTGCCGTGCGCCGGCGCCTGGAAGCCGAAGGGCGCATTATTTCCAGTGACTGGCGTGATTACGATATGGAACACGTTACCTTTCGGCCCAGCAACATGACGCCTGAGCAGCTGGAAGAGGGCTACAGTCAGCTTTGCCGCGATTTTTACTCGTTTCCTTCCATGTACCGGCGGATCTTCAAGCTGCATCGTTCCGTGCAGGTGTTCGGACCGATGAATTTCGGCTTCCGCAGCGCCATCCGCAGAAAGGTCAGTACGCTATGACCTGTTTCATGTTCCCCGGCCAACCGATAGCTTTGGCCGACATACCTGCCCAAGACCCCGCCTTTCTTGAGCTGGCGCGCTGCTGTCAGGCGGCCAGCGGGTTCAATCCCCTGAAAGGTGAGCAATACACCGGGCAGTTGAGCGAGAGTGTCCGGCTGCAGCTGTATGGCGCAACCATGAGCCTGTACCGCTTCAGACTGCTGACTGCCCTGAACGGTCTGCCGGATATGATTGCCGAACACAGCATGGGTATCTATCCCGCGCTGGCCGCCAGCGGGGTGGTTGACAGTTCCGCTGCCCTGGAACTGACCTGCCGGATCGGGATCTGTCTTGCTGCCATGGGCGTGCGCAGGAAATATGCCCTGGGGAGCGTTGTCGGTCTTTACAGTGATCCCCTGTCCGCCATAGCAGCAAATAATGGAGTCTACATCGCGAATTACAATACGTCGCGTCACCACCTTCTATCCGGTGATCGGGAGAAAATATGTACGGCTACGTCCGAGGCTAAGGCGGCCGGGGCTTTCTCCGTGGGTGTCTTTCCCTGCGACGCCCCGCTCCATACCCCGCTTGTGGATGAGGTTGCCGCTGAATTGCGGGGTATTGTCGCTGAGTATGCATTCCGCGAACCCTGTATCCCGCTGATCAATCACCTGGATCAAAAGCGGCTCAAGGCAGCTGATATACCCGGTTTTCTGGTCGAAGAACTCTGCCGGCCGGTATTCTGGGAAAGAACCTATCGCGCCCTGCGGCTAGGGGGAGCGCTGCGCTTTTGCGAGGTGGGGTCCGGCCTGTCCCTTACAAAATTCAACCGCTGGATAGACAGCGATCTATGAAACGCAATACGACTATGCGCCATCTTTGAAGAACTAAAACCTTCGCCAAGCCCTAGACCTGTCGCTGCATATGCTGATTTTGGGGGAGGTGGCGGTGTAAATACCCCTTTTTCATTTTATCGGCAAAACATCGACAATAGCATGATAAAATAACGACAATAAATGTATTAGGAGAGGCTCGACATGCTCGCTTACAAACAGTACGTAACCATAAGTGATCCGGCCAGGATGGAACTGACCAATCTCCCGTTCCGCAAGGGGCAGCGGATTGAAGTGGTGATGATCGCCGAGGATGACAACAGGTCTGCCCAGATTGACGAGTTGCGGGCGCTTTTCAAGAAGACTCAGGCGCTGCCACAGGTTCAAACCATTTCTGATGACATGATTTCCGAAGAGATTGAGGCATACCGGGCCGGTCGATGAAAGTCGTTATTGATACCCTTATCACCGGCGACCGGGACTTCAGCCAGGCACAAAAGCTCCTCTCCACCACGATCCTCTCGATTTCGCAATTCAAAAAAAATATTTGTGATTGTCTGCTGGCCGAATGAATACTCCTACTCCGAAGACACACATGGAGCGACAGTAAATAATGAGATTTCATGAAACTCGTCTTCAGGTGCGCTTCAACGAGGTGGACTCCTATCAGGTGGCCTGGCACGGGCATTACGTGGCCTGGATGGAAGTCGGACGCAATGACCTTGCCGGTCGATTTGGCATGGACGCACTGCAATTGGCTGAACTTGGTTTTCTTGGACCGGTTGTCAATCTGGAGGTAAGATATCTTCGTCCGGCCCGCTTCAAGGACGAGATCATTATTCGTACCAGTCTGCGCCCTACCGAGACAGCAACCCTGGTCTTCCAGCAAGAGATCGTTGCCGTTGACGGCCGCAAGTTGGCCACCGGCGTTACGACCCATGCCCTGACCGATATGAGCGGTGTCATGCAGTTCAAGATTCCGGCAGACATTGCTCAGCGACTTGAAGCCATGAAAGAATGGCTGGCAACCCCATGAAGATTCTGCTTGTCTCGGCCAACCGCGAACGCGACCCGTACCCGGTATTTCCGATCGGTCTGGCCTGCCTGGCCGGGCCGCTGGCCGAGGCTGGCCACAGCCTGTCGGTGCTTGATCTCTGTTTTGAAAACGATCCGGAAAGCGCGCTGGCTGCCAGGTTGGTCGAGTATCACCCGGATGCGATCATCGTGTCGCTTCGCAATCTGGACAACGTCACCTGGCCCGATAGCCGCTTCTATCTATCCGGTCTGCGGGGCATCGTAGCGGCCTGCCGGGGCTGTGGTACGGTGATTGTGGGCGGTTCCGGCTTTTCTCTGATGCCACTGGAAGTCCTGGCCGCTGTCGGTGCTGACTACGGCGTGGCCGGGGAGGGCGAAGAGGTCCTGCCCCGGCTGCTGGCCTGCATCGAAGCGGGCACGGATGCCTCCGGTCTGCCGGGTGTGGTTGTGGCGGGTGCCTCATCGTTTGTGCCTCCCCAATTGCTTTCCCGCATATGCACGCCGGAGCGTTCCCTGTTCAACGTGGACCGTTATCACCGTGAAGGCGGGATGGCCAACGTGCAGACAAAGCGCGGCTGTCCGTTCTCCTGTTCTTATTGCACCTATCCGCACCTGGAGGGGCGTGTCATGCGTCTGCGTCCGGTGGAGGATGTCCTGGCCGAGATCCGCAGCCTGGTGGATGACTACGGCGTTTCCTACCTCTATTTTGTGGATGACATCTTCAATTACCCGCCCGATTTTGCGTCGCAGCTGTGTCGTGCCATGGCGGAAGCCCGGCTGCCGGTCAACTGGTCGGCCTTTATCAACCCGGATTTCATAACTCCCGGGCTGATGGATGACATGCTGGCGGCCGGCTGCGATGCGGTGGAGTTCGGCAGCGACTCAGGATCACCGCGGATGTTGGAGAACCTGCATAAATCCTTTACGGTTGAAGATCTGCGCCTGGCTTCGGGTCTCTGTCGGGAGAGGGGTGTGGATTTTGCACACTATCTGCTCTTTGGCGGCCCGGGCGAGACGGTCGAAACCATTCTGGAGAGCTTCGCCCTGATGGACGAACTGCAGCCGACCGCGGTTCTCGCCATGACCGGCATTCGCATCTATCCCAATACCGCCCTGTACCGTACGGCGGTCGAGGAAGGGGTGATCGCCGCCAACCAGTCCCTGCTGGAGCCGCTCTTCTACATCTCCCCGGCGGTTAGAGACTGCTTTGCCGAGCTGGTCGTCGATGAGGCTATGAAGCGCCGTAACTGGGTCGTGCCCGGTCTGGAGGTTAATGCCAGTTCCGCCATGATGGATGCTATCCGCCTGTTCAAGGTCAGGGGACCGCTCTGGAAGATGATCAAGAGCATCGGCCGAAGCCACCACCGACCGTTGAGCAGCCCTCCGGGTCCGACCTGACAAACCGTGCTGTCTTCGGCTGAAGAGCGGATTCTTTTGTTTCTTCGTATTGGCAGCACTCTGGACATTTTACCTTCCGACCAGTATAGTGGTAAGTTGTTTTTATCCGGATTTTCCAGATGAAACCTGCTGAGTAATTATTTGGGGTGTGTATGGAGTTTAAGGATTCAATCGTTGTTGTGACCGGCGGGACCAGGGGCATCGGCAGGGCCATTTCCTTGGCTTTTGCCCGTGAAGGGGCCGCTGTCTTTGCCGCCTATCTGAATAACGACGAAGCGGCCCGGGCTTTGGTTGAAGAAGCCGCAGGACTGCCAGGAATGATTTCAATTTACAAGGCTGATGTCTCTACTTCCGGGGGCGCCATTGGTCTGATTAACGCTGCCGCGGCAGTTTCCGGCCATATCGATATACTGGTCAACAACGCCGGCATTATCAGGGACTGCTATCTGGCCATGATGTCGGACGATGACTGGGACACGGTCATCCGCTCAAATATCAATCCACTGTTTCACTGCTGCAAGTGGGGACTGCGCAAAATGATGGGCCGCCGCCACGGCAGCATTGTCAACATCTCTTCGATCTCCGCCGTGATCGGGACCCCGGGCCAGACCAACTACGCCGCTTCCAAGGGGGCGGCGATCAGCTTCACCAAGTCGTTGGCCCGTGAAGCCGGGCCGATGGGGATTCGAGTCAACGCTGTCGTAGCCGGGATGATTGCCACGGACATGACCGCTGCCCTGAAGCAGGATCTGGTCGAGCAGGTTGTCAAGGGGGCGGCGTTGGCGAGAATCGGCACACCCGAGGAGGTTGCTGCCGCGGTACTATTCCTTTCATCTGAGCGGGCTTCGTATATTACGGGACAATCCATTGTTGTCGATGGCGGCATACTATGAACAGAAAACGCGTCGTCATCACCGGGCTGGGGATCTTCTGCGGGGTCGGAAAGAGCGTCGCGGAATTCTCCGAGGCCCTCTGCAATGGCAGAAGCGGCATAGAGCTGCTGGACCTGTTCGACGTGTCACCCTTCCCGGCCAAGATCGCTTGTCAGATCAAGAGCTATGACCCGCTCGATTATTTTGATCGGCAAGCGGCGCGCAAGCTGTCCCGTTCGGATCAGTTCGGTGTCATCGCCGCCGGTGAGGCGCTGCGTGACAGTGGCGTTACGGATTGCTATTCCCCCTATGAAATGGGGGTCTCAATGGGAGGCGGGGCGGCCGGCATGTTTCAGGGGGAGATCTGGCTGAAGGCTCTCCTGGCGGGACACAAAGAACGCCCAAAACTACTGCGTGGTCTTCTGCCGGATCAGACCTCGACGGATATTGCCCGGATCTACAACCTGGCCGGTTATCAGGGCACTGTCACGACCGCCTGCTCCTCATCCGCGACAGCTATCGGCTGGGCGGCCGATCTGGTGGCCTGCGGACAGCAGCGGCTGATGGTCGCCGGCGGGGCCGATACGCTCTCGATGCTGACGTTTGCCGGTTTCAACTCTTTGCGGGTAGTTGATCCCGAGCCCTGTGCACCTTTCAGTCTTGGACGTCAGGGTATCTCCCTGGGTGAGGGGGCCGCCTTTCTGGTCCTGGAGAGTGAAGAAGACGCCCTGGCGCGGGGTGCCCGGATTTACGGCGCCGTTCTCGGCTATGCCCTGGCGGGTGAGGCCCATCACATGACGGCACCCGACCCGGGCGGTTCAGTGGCTGCCCGTGTCATGCGCGAGGCTCTTGAGCGGTCCGCTGTCGATGTTTCTCAGGTGGGCTGGGTGAATGCACATGGCACCGGAACCCCGCTCAATGACGTGGTCGAGTCGAATGCCATGAAACTGGTCTGTGGTGAGCGGGCCCCCGCGATTCCGCTGGTTTCCACCAAGGGTCTGACCGGGCACTGCTTGGGGGCGGCCGGCGCTGTTGAAGCCGTAGCTACGACCATCGCGCTCAATCGTTCAATTATTCCCCAGACACTCAATTTCCGGGGTCGCGATCCGGAGTGTGATCTGGAGTATTGCCACGGGGGAAGTCGTCCGACCGACTGCCGGGTTGCCATGTCCAATTCCTTTGCCTTTGGCGGCAATGTCACCTCACTGGTGTTGTCTCTATGAAAAAAACGATCAAAGATATCGTTATTACCGGTTCATCCGTTATATCTGCCGCCGGCACGGGCGTTGTCGCCATTCAGGAGCTTGTTCGCACGGGGACGGATGCCCTGACGGCCATACCTTTTGATGTGCTCGGCAGGGAAGGGTTTCGCTGGGGAAAAACCAGCGGGTTCAAGGCCTCGGATTTCATGCCGCCCATGAGGGCCCGCAAAATGGATCGCTGCAGCCAGTTTGCTGTAGCTGCGGTGAGTCTGGCCTTGAAAGATGCCGGTCTCGATCTGAAAGTTATCGCTCCGGAACGGGTTGGTATTGTGCTTGGCAGCGGTTTTTGCGGTGTATCCAGTTCCGCGGAATTCCTGACCAGTTATTTTTCAGGAGGCGTCGAGGGGCTGATCCCGATGATCTTTCCCAACACCGTCCCCAATGCACCTGCCAGCAACGCCTCCATCGAACACGGCTTCAAGGGGCCCAACGCCACGCTGGTGCAGCGCTTCTGTTCGGCCGAGTCAGCCTTTCTTTTGGCGTGCCGGTTCATCGAGGAGGGGCGTGCCGATGTTATGTTTACCGGCGGCACGGACGAACTCATGCAGCTCATGATCAAGGGCTTTGCAGCCATGGGCACGATGAAACGCACAGATGTCCCCATTGGAGAAGGGGGGGGGCATCATCGTGCTGGAGAGTGCGGCGCATGCCGCCCGACGCCTGGCAACCGTAAAAGCCGTGGTGGAATCAATCACATCTATCGGCATGCTTGCTTCCGGTCATGAGGGTGAAGCGCTTGACATTCTGACGGAGTGTGCTGCTCCCTGCAGTCTCGTTTCGCTGTCCGGGACAGCAGCCGACATGCCCGAACTTTTGAAGCGGGTTTCCGGAAAGCCGCTCATCGACATCGGTCGCGCCATTGGCCGTTCACTGGCCATGGGCGGCAGCGCTCTGTCGGTTCTGATGGCCTCCCTTGAGCCGGGACAGAAAGGTCTTCATCTGGCCGCTTCTCCCGATGGTCCCTACTATGCCATAGGTTTGAGTGGAGGGCCGCCTGCTCAATCCTGATCCGGCTGCATACCTTCCTCACCGCCACCCGTTTCTGCTTCTTGACCGTGTTGTTGAGCTGGTACCGGGTGTCTGTGCGACAGCTCGGACGAACGTTTCCGCGTCCTGTGCCTCTCCGCAGGTGCTGCTGGTGGAGTGTGTTGCCCAGCTGGCAGGCATACTGACCATCCAGCAGGAGGGTGAGGAGGGTTTTCTGGCGGCCATCAACCAGGCTGAATTCAGCAGGTTGCCGGTAGCTGGTGACGTGCTTACGGTATCCGCCCGCTTGTTGAAGTCCTTTGGCCGGCTGTTCATGGTTGAAGGGGAGGTATCCTGCGGAGAACGCACGTTGCTCAAGGTTCAGCTTACACTGGGGGTTGGTCGGCTATGAGGTGTCACATGATTCGAAGGATAATCGCAACCGTGCTTCTGGTATCGGGAGTAGCTGCTTCTGCCCAGGCCAGGTCTATCCCGGCAGTGGAGGGATTGGAAGCCCTGCGCAAGGGATTTGCAGGCATCAGTGATTTCTCTGCCGAGATTATGCAGGAAAAACGTCTAAAACTGATGAAGCGCAGCCTGATAATGACCGGTACGGTGCGCTTCAGAAAGCCGGACTTGTTTTTAATGGAGATCAGTCCTCCCTATGCCACCCGAATGCTGCTGCGTGATACGGTTATCGAACAGGCCAGCGGCAGGGAAGGGGAGAAGAACCGGATTGTACTGCCGCCCGATCAGGGGCTCAAACACTGGTTTTCCCGGTTAACCGCTCCGGTCACAACCCCACCGGAAGGGGTGGTCATTCAAGCCGACCTTACCAACGGGATATATACCCTCGCTATTGCTCCTCAAGGCAAGGGCCAGATCAAGGAACTGACGATTGTGTTTCAGGAGGACGGCACCGTCCGACGATTGATTATCACAGAACAAAACGGTGACCGGGCGACCATGACCTTTAAAAAAGTCCGCCGCAACACCGGCCTGGCCGAGAAGGATTTCAGGCTTGATTGATTGAACCTGCTTGTCTGCTATTCTATTTTGGCCGGTTCGCAGAGGTTCTCGGCGCAGTTGGCCTCTCCAGCGCAGGTAAAACAGTAATATTCAGGCTCGCTGGTAATCCTGGCGATCTCGTCGAGCATCCCATTGCTGCGCAGCATGCAGAGATGGCCGTGATGATCGGAACCGCACCTGCATTTCGTCTGACTTTCCATGAGGAATCCGCCTTTCATTTTGATCTCAAATCCAGTAAAAGAGCTCCCATTCTAGCTGAAAATGTGCTAAAAGAAAACGCTTGAATTCTCACCCGTGAACAGTGAAAGGAAGCATCCACATGGTTTTTAGTCCGTCCTCCGTCCTGGTGACAGGTGGTGCCGGTTTTATCGGTTCCAATTTCATACATTCCTTTATGGCCAATAATCCCGGCTGTCAGGTTGTCAATCTTGATGCATTGACCTATGCCGGCAATCTCAAGAATCTGACGTCAATTGCCGGAAATCCGCTCTATCGTTTTGTGAAGGGTGATATCGGAGATGCTGCACTTGTGGCAGGCATTCTGGCCGAAGAGAAGATTGATGCCGTGGTCCATTTTGCCGCGGAATCGCACGTGGACCGCTCCATCACCGGCCCCGAGATCTTCGTGCGCACAAATGTGCTCGGCAGCCAGGTACTCCTGGAGGAAAGCCGCAAACACTGGCAGTCGAGGGCCGTGGCGGACTTCCGCTTCTTTCAGATTTCTACCGATGAGGTTTACGGCAGTCTGGGTGAGACCGGATTTTTTACAGAGGAAACGCCGCTTGCGCCAAATTCCCCCTACTCCGCCAGCAAGGCCGGGGCGGATCTGCTGGTGCGCGCCTATCACGAGACCTACGGCATGCCGACCTTGAACACGCGCTGCTCCAACAACTACGGACCGTATCATTTCCCCGAAAAACTGATTCCGCTGCTGATCCACAACATCATCAACAAAAAGTCTTTGCCGGTCTACGGCGACGGCAGGAATGTCCGCGACTGGCTGCACGTCCATGATCATGCCCTGGCCATCGAGACAATTCTCAAGCAGGCCGCAGCGGGAGCGGTGTATAACATCGGCGGAAATAACGAGTGGAGAAATATCGACATCGTCAACCTTGTCTGTGACCTGCTCGACGGGCGTCTCGGCCGGCCGGCCGGCGAAAACCGCCGGCTGGTGGCATTTGTCAAAGACCGTCCCGGCCATGACCGGCGCTATGCCATCGACGCTTCGAAACTAAAAAAAGATCTGGGTTGGGAGCCCGCCTACACCTTTGAGAGCGGCATCGCCGAGACCATCGACTGGTATCTGGCCAACGGAGAGTGGGTGGCGGACGTTACCACCGGGGCCTACCGTGCCTATTACGAAAGTCAGTATGGCGGTCGGCCATGATCCTGGTTGTGGGTGCCAATGGCATGCTGGGGCGCGACATGCTGGCCTGCATCGGTGATGAGGCTCGTGGCGTGGATATTGACGAGATCGACATAACCTCGCTGGAGTCGACGGAGCGGATTCTCAAAACTCTGAAGCCGCGGACCGTGATCAATTGCGCGGCCTACACCGATGTGGACGGTTGCGAGACCAATACGGAAATGGCCATGCAGGTTAACGGCGAAGGCGTTGCCCATCTTGCCATGGCCAGTCGCGAAATCGGAGCACGTCTGGTGCATGTCAGCACCGATTATGTCTTTGATGGCGGCAAGGGCAGCCCGTACGTGGAGGGAGATGCACCCTGTCCGCTGGGCGTCTACGGAGAATCCAAGCTGGCGGGAGAGCTGAATGCGGCTTTCAACGCGGATCACCTGATTGTCCGTACCCAATGGTTGTATGGCCTGCACGGCAAGAATTTTGTCGAGACCATGCTGCGGCTGGCGCTGGAAAAGGACGAGCTTTCCGTTGTGGACGACCAGATCGGTTCACCGACGTGGACGGTCGACCTGGCAGGTGCCATCATGTCCCTCCTGAAAACCGGGCGGCGCGGAATCTATCATGCAGCCAATGCCGGCTTTTGCTCGTGGAATGAATTTGCACAGGCAATCTTTGAGGAGAGTGGCCTGGCAGTCAGGGTCAAGGGTATGACGACTGACGAACTGAACCGTCCGGCCCGCAGGCCGCTGTATTCGACGCTGGATTGCGGCAAACTGGAACAGGATACCGGCTTTCGGCCCCAGCCGTGGCGCTCGGCGCTCAAGACGTATCTGCAGCTCAGAAGCAAACACAACATCTAGGAGATACGTATGGATATGGAACGTGGAGAACGTCCGTGGGGCTCATATCTGGTGCTTGACGAAAGCAGCAGTTACAAGATCAAACGCATTGAGGTGTTGCCCGGTCAGCGACTTTCGCTTCAGAAGCATCATCATCGCAGCGAACACTGGATTGTCGTTTCCGGCACGGCACTGGTAACGTGCGGAGACTTGCAACAGGTGGTCAATGTCAATGAGTCCACCTTTATTCCCATCGGCCAGAACCACCGTCTGGAGAATCCCGGCAAGATTTTGTTGGTAATCATAGAGGTTCAGAGCGGTGAGTACCTTGGTGAGGACGACATCGTCCGTTTTGATGATGACTACAATCGCACGGATGTACAGCCTGATGCGGTTTGACGGGCTGCCGGGAACCCGCTCCCGGCTGTGTCGCTGGTTGCCGGCCCTGTTTCTGATCGCCCTGACGGCCGGTTGTGCCGCCACATCCACAACAATTCTGGATGAGGAGGTGGTCAGCAACCAGAAGCACATGGCCAGTTACAAATCCCTGATCATCCGTGATTTTGAACTCAATAGCGAGCTCTACACCGATAAGCCAGAAGCCGGACTAAACGACAGGGAGCGCCGCTATGCCCGGATCCCGGATGCGCTGGCTGAAAACATAGAACGGTACGTCAAGGCTCGCAACACCTACCTGAATGTATCGAGAAACGGTCAGCCCTCTGCGACGTCACTGGTTTTGAAAGGCCGATTTACACGGGTTGGCCGTTTCAGGATATCCATCACCGGTACGCTGCACGATGGTGCCAGTTATCAGGAGGTTGCGTTTTTCCGCCAGACGCTCTGGGACGTATTTGACACAACCGAGGCCATCAATCTGCTCTCCCGCGAGGTGGCGGATTTTATTGATCGTATCCAGTACAAGTAGCGGAGATCACCATGTACATTGTAATTCTGGCCGGCGGATCCGGCACACGCTTCTGGCCGCTCTCCCGTGCCGCCCGGCCCAAACAGCTCATATCCATCACCGGTGATCGGACCATGCTGCAGAGGACGGTGGAGCGGGTCCTGCCGCTCAAGCCCAAGCGTATCCTGATCATCACCAACCGGCTGCAGGCTGAAGAAACCGAACGCCAGCTGGCTCATTACCATAAAATACCGATTGACGTCATAGCGGAGCCCTTGGCAAGGAACACGGCGCCGGCCATCGGACTGGCAGCAGCCATAATTGCTGCCCATGACCCTGAAGGTGTGATGGTCGTTCTGCCCGCCGACCACTTTATCAAGGATGAAGTGGCACTGCGGCAAACTCTGGTTAACGCCAGTAATACCGCCCGTAACGGCTATTTGGTGACGCTGGGCATTATGCCGTCCCGACCTGAAACCGGATACGGTTATATCGAGGCTGAGATGGAGCTGCGCGGCAGCGGTCCGTTCCCGGTGCGTCGCTTTGTGGAGAAACCCCCGCTGGAGGAAGCCGTCAGGTATCTGGATGCAAAGAATTATTTCTGGAACAGTGGCATGTTCATCTGGCGGGCGGATGTCATCATGGCCGAGATCGCCGTGCACCTCCCGGATCTGGCAAAGTCTCTTTCAAAAATCACCTCTACCGGCGATGTGTGGGAGTTGTCTAATCTGGATGGACAGATCGAAAACGTGTACGGTTCGGTTGCGAGCGTTTCCATAGATTTTGGTGTCATGGAAAAATCGTCACGGGTCCAGGTCATTCCCGTTGAGATGGGCTGGAGCGACGTGGGCAGCTGGAGCTCTTTGCCGGAGGTGATTGAGGCGGATGATGCCGGTACGGTGTGTATCAACGCACAGGAACATGTTGCTCTTGACTCGACCGGATGTCTGATCTATGTCGATGCCAAGGTTGTCGCCACGGTCGGGGTCAATAATCTGATCATTGTGTCAACGCCCGATGCGTTGCTGATCTGCGACCGTGAGCGTGCCCAGGATGTGAAGAAGGTGGTTGAAGAACTTGGCAGACGGGGTTGCCGCACTGTGCTGTGAGCGGGTGTAGGAGGAAGCAAACAGCTGATTACTTTGGACATCGGCTGTTTTTTTGTCAGCATTGTCAACACTGTTTTGAGATATGGTTAACATTGGAGGGTCCGTGGGCATTACAACAATACCGGAAGAACTAGCCCAGATCCGGAGTCGCGGTATGTATCGCGAGACCCGTTGTGTGGACGGGAAGCAGGGGGCGCATGTCGAGATGGGCGAGCGTGACGTTCTGATGCTCTGTTCCAACAATTATCTGGGATTGGCCGACCACCCGGCCTTGATCGAAGCGAGTATCAAGGCAACTGAACAGTATGGCACATCCAGCGGGGCATCCCGGCTGGTATCAGGCACCATGACCCTGCATGAGTGTCTTGAAGCCGAAATCGCGCAGTTCAAGCATACTGAAGCGGCACTGATCTTCAATAACGGTTATGCCGCCAATACAGGAATCATAGCGGCTCTGGTCGGCCGCGGTGACGTGATATTTTCCGACCGTCTCAACCATGCCAGTATCATCGACGGGGCACTGCTCTCCTGTGCACGGCTGATCCGCTATCCCCATAACGACACCAGTGCCCTGACGGAGTTGGTGAACAAACATCGCGGCGGCGGACGCGCCCTGATTGTTACGGATGCTGTCTTCAGCATGGACGGTGATATGGCGCCCTTGCGCGAACTGGTTGCCCTGAAAAAGGCCTGCAATGCCCTGCTGATGGTGGATGATGCCCACGGCAGCGGGGTCCTGGGCAAGCAGGGCGGCGGCACGGCTGAACTAGTGGGTGTGTCGGAAGATGTGGATATCCTGATGGGGACCTTCGGCAAGGCCTTGGGAAGCTTTGGCGCATATGCGGCGCTATCCGTAGAGTTGCGTGAATTGCTGGTCAACCGGGCCCGCAGCTTCATATTTTCCACATCTCTGCCACCGGCCGTTCTGGGGGCATCGCTGGCTGCCCTGAAGATTGTCCGGTCACCTGTGGGAAAAAGCCTGCGGGATGCCCTTCAATCAAATGCCGACGGTTTCAGGGCGCTTCTTTGCGGGGCAGGTTTCCAGGTTCCGGCGGGTACAACCCAGATTATTCCGGTTCTGACCGGGCAGGCGGATACTACCATGCGTTTTTCCGGGATGCTTCTCGAGGAAGGGCTCTTTGTCCAGGGCATCCGCCCGCCGACGGTACCTGAGGGGGCGTGCCGTCTGCGCTGTACGGTCATGGCTACCCACAGCCGCCAGGACCTGGAATGGGCCGCTGAGCGGATAACCGTTATCGGCAAACGACTGGGAGTGATCTGATGTCCTGGTGCACGGGTGAATTCGGAAACCGCCTCTGGTATGAAGAGAGCGGTACAGGTACGCCGGTTGTCTTCATTCATGGCTGGTGCATGTCCTCTGCCGTATGGGAGCAGCAGCAGGTGCTGTCGAATTATTGCCGGGTAATTGTACTCGATCTGCGGGGACACGGGAAATCATCGGCAGCTGTTGATGGATTTTCAATCAAGGGCTGTGCTGCCGACATAGCCAGGCTGTTTGATGCACTTGATTTGCAGAATGCCCTGCTGGCCGGCTGGTCCCTCGGGAGCCTGATTGCGCTTGAGAGTTTTCCGCTCCTCAGAAAGCGCATTTCAGGCTTGGTTCTTATTGCCGCTACCCCCCGTTTCACGGAAGGTGGAGGGTTCCCCTACGGATTGTCGCAAGTCGAAGCGCAGGGAATGGCCAGAAAGGTCCAGCGCAACATGCGCAGGGCTCTGGATGGTTTTATCGGCCGCATGTTCGCTAACGGTGAACTGGGTGAGTCGTCACGAGCATCAACAATTCAGGACCTGCTGGCAACCATTGCGTTGGCGACAGCGGCGGTTGCCCTGCAGGCCCTGGAAGCGCTGGTCGAGGCAGACCTGCGGGACCGACTGAATCTGATCGATCTGCCGACCTTGATCATGAACGGTGATCACGATGTGATCTGTCTGCCGCAGGCTTCAGAGTACTTGGCACAGCGGATACCGCGATCCCGTCAGGTGGTGTTTGCCGGTTGCGGTCATGCACCGTTTCTCACGCAGAGTAACCGTTTCAATGCATGTCTTGAAGAATTCCGGGGGATGGTGAGCGTTGTCCATTAACAGAAACAGGGTTGGCAAAGCATTTCATAAACAGGCCGGTGAGTATGACCGGCATACTTCCGTGCAGAAGCGTGTGGTGGATCGCCTGGTGACGC
>JBBQXT010000048.1:0-20072 GCA_038209415.1 Geobacterales bacterium | reverse complement strand
CCCAGAAGGATCGAAACCATTGATTCCGTGTTGATCTTCACGCCGCTGGCGTTGAGGGTCAGGTCGATGCCGCTGGCATGCCAAAAAATGGAGTTGGACTTGACGTTTTGGTCGTAGGGTGCCCGGATGAAGACCTTTATGGTGACACCTTTGCCGTCCCGGTCCAGTTCCGTGGTGATCACCTGCCCCACCTGCATGCGGCGGTAATAGACTGGCGATGCGGTTTCAAGTGATCCGGCATCCGTGGCATGCAGAACAAACTGGCGACCGGGTACGTCCAGGGATACGGCGGGCGGTGACTCGAGACCGATGAATTCCTCCCGGCTTTCGGTTGAAGTACCGGCTTCAACGCCGATGAAAGAGCCACCGATCAGTGTGCTGAGCCCGGAGACGTTGCCGCCCGAGATCCGTGCCCGCATCACCCAGAACTGGGTGTCCTTTACCAGGAGCCTTTTGGCATCCTTCGACAGCTCGGCAGTCACGACAACGTGAGATCGGTCCTCTGCGATGGCCAACCCCTTGACCTCGCCGATCTGCACGTCCTTGTACTTGATCTTGGTCTTGCCCGCCTCCATCCCCTCTCCCGTCTTGAAGGTGATGGTGATGGTCTCTCCACGATTAATGTAGGCCTTGACCGCCAGCGAAAGGCCGATGAGTGCCGCTACGATGGGTATGATCCAAACCAGCTGGACCGTGAATCTGCGTTTTGGTTCGCTGACTGCATCAGGAATATCGGGAATTGCGGGATTTTGAGGCATGTCGGTCATTTAGTTCTCTCTTTTTGAAGGGGATCCCAGATCAGACGCGGATCGAATTGCAGGGAGGCGAGCATGGTTAGCACCACGACGGCGCCAAAGGCCAGCGCAGCAGGTCCCGCCTTTACCGTCGCCAGGGAACCGAGCTGTACCAGTGCGGCAAGCAGTGTCACAACGTAGATATCCAGCATCGACCAGCGGCCGACCAGTTCCAGCAACCGGTAGAGACGCGTGCGTTGCCTGGGGTGCCACGTGGAGCGGCGCTGAACCGAAACCAGCAATAGAGTAAGCGAGATCAGTTTAAGAAGCGGGATCGTGACACTGGCGATGAATACGATAACTGCAATCATCCAGGAGCCCGTTCTCCAAAGTTCGACCACGCCGCTTATGATGGTGTCCTTGCGGTAACTGACGAGCGAACCGGTCTCCATGATTGTCATAATATTCGCTGGAACATACAGGATATAGGCGGAAATAAGCAGTGCCCAGCAGCGCGACACGCTAGCGGGCTTACGAAAATGCAGGGAAGCGCCGCAGCGGGGGCAGTGCGCCGGAACCGACAACGGTTCCCTTTTGGACACGAGGTTGCAGACCTGACAGGAGCAAAGCCCCTGCCCGGCGGCGCTGATCAATTCCGTCATACGACCACCTCCGCGATCTGTTTTCTGTCCAGGCGGGCCCAGACATCACGGGTGCTAAACGATGCGGCAGCGGCAGCCAGCAGGATGGTCAAACATCCGAAAGACCACAGGCCGATACCCGGGATGACCTTGAAGGAACTGGTGAGCTTCACCAGTGAAACAAGCACGCCGAGCATGAGCACCTCGATCATGCCCCATGGTTCGACAATCTGCATCATGCGCAGAATGAGAATGTACCCGACAGGGATGTGCCGGAATTTGAGCGGTAACAGGAGACAGGTCATCGTAATGAGTTCCAGGGCCGGTATGAAAATGGTGGTCATGAAAACAAGCAGCGCAATGAACTGCATCTGCTGGTCCCAGAGGGAACTCACTGCACCAAAAAGGTTGATCGCTCTACGGGTCCCCTGGGACTCAATCGCGAAGATGGGAAACACGTTGGCGATCACGAACAGCACAGAGGCGGCCAGGCTGTAGGCGAGCGTGCGGTCAATGCTGTCGGTGGCATTCCGGTATAATTCCGCACCGCAACGGCTACAGCTCGCCGAGCAGCCACGCTTGAGGGGAATTTCCCGTTGGAGCAGGTCACAGTCGTGACAAATTATGAGTTGTGCGGGATGATGGTCCATCCAGAAAACCGCTCCTCTTCTGCTGTGTCTGTCGATTCAGAACGGACATCCTAAAACTAACCAACATCAAAGTAAATGAAAACCCCCACCCAGGCAAGCCCGAACGGGGATTTTTGTTGATAATTCAACACCGGCACGCCGGGCGGTGCAACCGGACAGGGTCGTCTGCATCTTGACGTCAGCCGGATTGGGGTAGGTAGCGGTAAGGAACACCTTTGGGGACAGGCTGAAAGCGCCGGTAAAAGCCGGCAAAGGGTAGGTGGTGCAAGTCCACTACACGGTAATGGTTAGCGACCAACCGTGACCCCGAGTCATGCGTTGGCTCATCGCGAGGTGAGCAGCGAAGCGTTGACAGGGGGCATGCAGGCATGGCAATTGAGCTCCGAAATCACCTAATCCGGGTGCCGACCTAGTAGCCTGACGGGGAAGGCCACATTGGTACGTCGCGATATCGCGAGTGATGTACCGGACCCGCGGAGTCAGAGACCCAGAGCATGCATGCAAACTCTCTGCACGGAAACCGGGAGATCCCGGAAGCGACCAGTCATAATCCATGATTGGTCCGGTTGAGAAAGGTCTGTGGCCGTAACCTCGACATGCACGCGACCGGGAAGTCGGACGAGACCGGCAACGTCCCGCACTCCCCCGTCAGAACATCTCCTAGCGTCACTTTCAGGCATGCACTTTCTTCCTACCCACTGATGCCGGAATCTTGTGCAATCCGTATATACACTAGAGAAACCTGTCTTTGGCAAACTCTGCACAATGGTATGTTTTTATGGTTTTATGGTTGCAATTATGCTACCATTTTTTGCATGATAGTTGTCGTTGATACGAATATTTTTGTTGGTGCCTGTCTTGGGCAGGGGGCATGTCGTGCAATGGTTGCTGCATGTTTGGAGGAAAAGGCAACACCACTCATGGGGGTAGCAGTGCTGGCGGAGTACGAGGATGTACTGGGTCGAGCAGATCTTTTCGTGAGAAGTCGTCTTGATTTAGCCGAGCGTGATGAATTGCTGGATATCTTTCTTGCCACTTGTCGCTGGACACGGATCTATTACGGGTGGCGGCCAAATCTTCGGGATGAGGGGGACAACCACGTGGTCGAGCTTGCTGTGGCTGGGGGAGCAGATTACATAGTGACGCGAAACATTCGTGATGTGGCACACATGGAGTTATTGTTCCCCGGATTGAAGGTTGTTTTTCCGGAAAACCTGCTAAAGGAGATGAAATTATGAGCGCACTGACACTTCGATTGCCGGATGAAAAATACCAGCGTCTAAAAGGGATGGCACATCAACGGGGGCAGAGCGTGAACCGTCTGCTGGACGAAGTCACCACGCTTTTGCTGGCGGAATATGATGCAGAAACCCGGTTTATGCTCCGGGCCAGAAGAGGCAGCGGCAAGAAAGAACGCGGTCTTGAATTACTGGCCAAGGCTGGTACCCCGTAACATTGACTCTTCCTCGGGGGCCAGTACTACGTTGATCGGTAACGGAATTATCGTAGACATATCCACGATCAATAAGTTCGCCGCAGTTCAGGCCTCTTAATTCCGTCGTGAAACACAGATTTTATCAATTACAAACCCCCGCCCAGGCAAGCCCGAACGGGGGTTCTTATTTCGCTATCAGCCTCTCGGCCTCAAGCCTTTCATCACACTATCTTACTTATATTCCGGCATCTCATCAAACTGCAGGTACTTATAGATCTTGTCCTTGTTGGGCTCGATCTTTTCCTTGTAGATCTTGAGGAATTCGGCCGGCTTGGGCAGTCTGCCCAGCAGCGCCGTTACCGCGCCCAGCTCGGCCGAACCGAGATAGACCTTGGCTCCGTTGCCGATGCGGTCATCGAAGTTACGGGTCGAGGTGGAGAACATGGTCACACCGTCCGGCACACGGGCCTGGTTGCCCATGCAGAGCGAGCAGCCGGCAATCTCGATACGGGCTCCGAAGGCGCTGTAGACCGCGAAGTAGGCCTCGTCCTTGAGCTGCTTCTGATCCATGCGAGTCGGCGGGCAGATCCAGGTACGGACAGCAGGATTAAATGGCTGGCCGCGCCAGATCTCGGCGGCTGCGCGGAAGTGACCGATGTTGGTCATGCAGGAACCGATGAACACGTCCTGGACGGCGGTACCGGCAACCTTTGAGAGCAGCTTGACATCATCGGGGTCGTTCGGGCAGGCCAGGATCGGCTCGGTGATATCCTTCAGGTCGATCTCGATCACGGCGGCGTATTCCGCGCCCTTGTCGGCTTTCAGTAGGCTCGGTTTCTTCAGCCATGCCTCAACCGCCTTGATGCGGTTCTTGAGGGTGATGGGGTCCGAGTAGCCATCAGCGATCATCCGCTTCATCAGGGCCACGTTGGACCTGAGGTAGGTGGCCACTGATTTCTCGGAAAGCTGGATGCATCCGGCCGCAGCCGAGCGCTCGGCTGCGGCGTCGGTCAATTCGAAGGCCTGCTCGACGGTCAGGTCGGGAAGTCCTTCCATCTCCAGAATTTTGCCGTTGAAGACGTTGACCTTGTTCTTCTTGGGCACTGTCAGCAGGCCCTGCTTGATGGCAAAGTATGGGATAGCGTTGACGGCGTCGCGCAGGGTCATGCCGGTGTTGAGCTTGCCCTTGAAACGCACCAAAACGGATTCGGGCATGTCCAGCGGCATGAAGCCCATGGCGCCGGCAAAGGCCACCAGGCCGGAACCGGCCGGGAAGGAAATGCCGATCGGGAAGCGGGTGTGGGAGTCGCCGCCGGTGCCGACGGTGTCGGGCAGCAGCAGGCGATTCAGCCAGGAGTGGATCACGCCGTCGCCGGGACGCAGGGCCACGCCGCCGCGCTCGGCAGTGAAACCGGGCAGGGTCTTGTGCATCTTGACGTCAGCCGGTTTGGGATAGGCGGCCGTGTGGCAGAAGGACTGCATGTACATGGGGGCCTGAAACTTGAGGCAGGCCAGTTCCTTGAGCTCGTCGGCGGTCATCGGTCCGGTGGTGTCCTGGGAACCGACGGTGGTCATGCGCGGCTCGCAGGCTGTGCCGGGCAGGATGCCGGTTACGCCGCAAGCCACACCGACCATCTTCTGGGCCAGCGAGAAGGCCTGCTTGGCCTTGGGCTTGGGATTGACCGGCAGGGTGAAGACGGTGGTCGGCTTGAGGCCCAGGACCGTGCGGGCCTTGTCGGTTACGGCGCGGCCGATGATCAGCGGGATACGGCCGCCGGCGCGGAACTCGTCCGCCACGGTATTGGGGCTGATGGTGAATTTGGAGAGGGTCTTCTTGCCGGACTCGTCGGTGATGACACCCTTCTTGGTGTCGATCACGATCACGTCGCCGGTCTTCATGCCGGTTACGTCGGCCTTGAGCGGCAGTGCGCCGGAATCCTGGGCGGTGTTGAAGAAGATCGGAGCGATCACGCCGCCGATGATCACACCGGCACTCTTCTTGTTGGGCACGCAGGGGATCTCGTCGCCGATGGCCCACAGTACGGAGTTGCAGGCCGATTTGCGCGATGAGCCGGTACCGACCACGTCACCCACGAAGGCAACCTGAAAGCCATCCTTGCGGAACGTGGCGATGGTGGCCAGGCCGTCCTTGAAGCGGGTTTTGCCCATGGCCAGGGAGTGCAGCGGGATGTCGGGACGGCTCCAGGCATCGCCGGCCGGAGAGAAGTCGTCGGTGTTGATCTCGCCTTCCACCTTGTAGACCTTGACTTTGATGGTATCGGCAACACCCTTGCGGTGGGTGAACCAGTCGGCGTCGGCCCAGGATTTGAGAACCTTGGCGGCAGCGGCGTTCTTGCCGGTGGTGGCCATTTTGGCTACATCGTCAAAGGCGTCATAGACCAGGGTCATGCCGGACAGGGCGCAGGCTGCCTCGTCGGCCAGTTTCTTGTCTTTCAGTGCTGCCACCAGCGGGGCCACGTTGTAGCCGCCCAGCATGGTGCCCAGCATGCGGATAGCGGCAACCGGGTCGATCAGAGGGGATTTCTTCTTGCCGCTTACCACTTCGGACAGGAACTCGGCCTTGACCTTGGCGGCCGGGTCAACGCCCGGCGAAACGCGGTTGGTGATCAGGTCCAGCAGAAACTGCTCCTTGCCCTTGGGCGGCTTGACCAGCAGTTTTACCAGGTCAGCGGCTTGTTCGGGGGTCAGCGGCAGCGCCGGGATGCCCTGTTTGGCGCGCTCTTTTTCATGCTGCAGATAGGCTTCGATCATGTGTATTCCTCCTTCGTGGTATGGTGTCTCCGACTGGATCTGACAGGTGTTTTTAAGCATACTGTATACAACTTAAAACCGGCCTTTGTCAATCAGTTCAATACGCTGCAACACCATAAAAAACGGCCTTCCCGTTATAACCGGGAAGGCCGTTTGCTTATCAAAGCATGATTATCTTGCTATCCACTGGAACTGATGCGGCCAGTTGGCCGTATTGCCCGAGTTCTGAAATCCGGTATGGCAGACATTGCAGGCCGACTGTCTGCTGTTGCCATGCTCGCCGGCAAAATTGTTGCCGCCACCCCGCGATGAGTCGTGGCAGGCCCGGCAATCGCCAAGCACATAGGCCTTGCCCTGGTACTGCAGCGCTTGGTAGTTGTCGCTGGGCTGATTGGACGGAACCATGGCGTGGGGGCTGCCGTGGCACCCGGCACAATAGACGCCGCCGTGTCCTTTGGCGTTACGGTAAAGGGTCGTACCGGTATCAACCTGGGCAATACCGGTGTGGCAGGTCGCACATTTGGGTTCAGTCACCCAGGGCACTCTACCTGCGGTAATCGTCGCCGCGACATTGGCCAGGTCACCGTGGCAGGATACGTTGGTGCAGTTGCCGTCGGCGGCAGTATGCTTGGTGCTGCGGTTGCACTGAGTCGATACGCCAGGGTGGCAGTCATAGCATGACGGCTTGACCGTAACTTTGGGCGAAGTTGCATGGAAGTTATGGAGGGCCTCGGAAAGATACTTAATACCTGGCTTGAGAGGAGCACCCAGCGCAGGACTGCCATGGCAGGACGAACACAGCACAGGTTTTTGCAACATCAAGGTTGTACCAATAGCAGCATCATGCTTGGTCAGGATATCGTTAAACACATCCGTAACAGTACCACCGACCGCATGGCACTTGCCGCAGTTGATCTCTTCCGAGGTCGGCACCGTGGCGCGGGTCTGTGCTACGACAGCGCCGGAAGCGTCCTTGACCGTGATCTCGGCCACCTGGTAGGGGTTGCGCACCGCCGATCCATCCTCGTAGGGCACAACCGGTATGCCGCTGACCTGGAAATGATCTCCCTTTGTAAGCATCGTTCCGCTCAAGCCGTTGCTGACCGTGGGATCGTCGAGATTAAGGCCCTTGTCCAGAGCCGGTGTCGTGCCGAAAAGTTTCTGGGCATAGGTCCAGAACTGCGTGAAGAGCCCCTTCTGCGATGTCGTGTTATTGAGGATGCGATACGATACCGTCAATCCCGAAGTGACGACCTGCGGCGGGTTGCCCCGCTTGAGGACCTGGGCCCAGACCGTGTTGTAGGGCGGCAGGATGACGCAGGTATCATAACTGGGGCTGAGGCAGTGCATGCCGAGATCGTTCCAGGCGACGACGATGTAGGGGGAAGTAGCGGCAGGAATGTTGACTGCAGCGACGTTGCCATCACCACCTCCACACCCGGCCAGGAGCGACATACACAGAGCGGTGAACAGCGATAGTCTTCGAATGAACATTTAGTGTCTCCTATGCAACAATAACGGATAAAAATTATCCTATTAATCCCTGAGCGCAGATTAATGTCAAGTATATTTTGAAACCGCTGATATATATTTTCACCAGACCGAAACCGCCGCGTAGCCCACCACCTGACGATTGTCCCCGGTCACATCGCCACTGGTTCCGTAGGCCACCAGTTCGGCCTGCGTGGCACCAAGTTCCGCGGCAGCCACCAGCATGACGGCAGCCGGTACGACTCCGCACATGGTGATGTGCTCACTCCGGCAGACCTGCAGCAGCCCTTGCGGATCAAAGCCCAGCACCTTTTCCAGGGCCAGGTCATCCTTGCGCTTGGCCGATTGGGCCGATTCGTAATGGGTCATATCCGAACTGGCCACAATCAGCACGTCTTCGCCGTAAGCCCGGATGGCTGCGGCAATCCCCTCTCCTATCCGTTGCACAGCGGCATAGTCGCCATGACCGAGACACAGAGCACAGACAGACGCATCCGGCCGCAGATACTGGATAAAGGGCACCTGGACCTCCAGCGAGTGTTCAAACTCATGGGCCAGTGTATCCGGCTGGACAAAGGGGATATTCTCTTGAAGCAGTGCGTTGAGTCGGGGATTGATGGATATCGTGCCAAGCGGGGTACGCCACTCGCCGTCGGGGTAGAGAGCCGCTGCTGCCCCGGCTCCGTGATGATTGGGGCCGATGATCAGCACCGTGGCGGGGATTTCTATGGCTGCGTAAACCTGGCCGGCAATGGCGCCGGAATAGATGTAACCGGCGTGGGGGGCGATAATGCCGGTCACCCGGCGCTTTTCTGGCAAATTGGAGATCAGTGCCGCCAAGTCCTCGCGGAGCTGACTGGCGGTTCCTGCGTAGAACTGTCCTGCCACGGCTGGTTGACGCTGCATGGAAGCACCTCCTGCCTGTTCAAGTCTCGAAAAGTGACGGGGTATCTTGCTCTATTATACTTTCATTCTGGCCCAGCGGCAACTCTTCCTGCCGTTCATAAAGCGGCACGTCATCCAAGGCCTGGATTTCCCTGAGAGTCGGCAGGCTTTTCAAGTCCTTAAGACCGAATACCTCAAGAAACTCTTTGGATGTGCCATAGATCAGCGGCCGGCCGGGAATGTCCTTCTTGCCCAGGATCCGCACCAGCCGTTTTTCCAGGAGCGTCTTCAATACCCCGCCGCAATCCACGCCGCGCAGGTGTTCCACCTCGGCGCGGGTGATGGGCTGGCGATAGGCGATGATCGCCAGTGTTTCCAGTGCGGACTGGGAGAATTTTGCCGATTTAACCTTGATGTGGCGGGTCACGTACTGCTGGTAATCGGGCCGCGTACGGAACTGCCAGCCGCCGGCCACCTCCGCCAGCTGAATCCCACCGGCGCGTTCTTCGTGAAAAACGGCCAGTTCAGCCAGGGCGGACCGGATCTCGTCGCGCTGGAATTCGGGCAGCATTTCAGAGAGCCGGTCCAGTGTAAGGGCCGTTTCCGCAGTAAAGACGATGCATTCCAGGATGGAGGGTAACGACATGCTGATTCCTTTGATTTGCTAAGGGTACCCCGCAGGTTCACTGTTCCAGCGCGAACAGATCGAGCGCTTCCTCGGCCGGCTCCTGGGCAACAGAGGGGACAAACCAGATGCTGCCCTCGTGTTCGTTCTGAAAGATGCGGATTAGCTTGAGGCGGCACAGCTCCAGGAGGGCCAGAAAGGTCACGATCACCCGTTCGCGGGTCAATTCATCCCGGACCAGATCATCGAACTGCAGCGAGTCCTGCTCCTGAAGCAGCGACAGGATCTCGTTGATGCAATCGGCAATGCTGAAGGTTTCGGCGGCGGCCACGTCGTGAAAATGTTCGGCCGGGATGCGTGCCAGCAGCACACGGAAGGCATCCACCAGTTCGAACAGGCTTACCTCCAGCGGCCCTTCCTCGCTGCGGGCCGAAGTCAACAGCGGATCCGCGTACGTGCGGGCAAAGACCTCGCGCCCCAGCAATGCCCGGGCCCCGATGACCATGCCAGCTTCCTTGTACTGCTGGTATTCCATCAGCCGCCGGATCAGTTCGGCGCGCGGGTCGCCCTCTTCCTCCTCGCCCTCTTCCGGCTCATCCACCGGCAGCAGCATGCGCGACTTGATCTGTAGCAGGGTGGCCGCCATGACCAGGAAATCGCCGGCCACCTCCAGGTTGAGTTCCTTCATCAGCTTGATGTAATCCAGGTACTGGCGGGTGATGACCGCAATCGGGATATCGCAGACATCCAGCTCGTTCTTGCGGATCAGGTGCAACAGCAGGTCCAGCGGCCCGTCAAACTTGTCCAGATGGACGCTGTAGCCCTCATGGAATCCGTCCAGCAGGGTCGCTGATTCCTCGCGCCCCTTGTGCGGCGAAGCATCACGCTGCAGGTTCATCCTAGAACTTCAGCGCCGAACGGACTTCGGCCATGACCGAATCGGAAATCAGCGAGGCGCGCCGGCTGCCGTCCACCAGCAGGTCGTCGACAAACTGCGGCTTGAGGGCCAGCTCCTCGCGTTTGGCGCGGAAGGGCGCCAGGCGCTCGTTCATGCAGACAGCCAAAATCCGCTTGCATTCCACGCAGCCGATGATGGCGTTCCTGCAGGCGGGGATGATCTCGTCCAGCTTCTCCTGGGGCACGTAGATGCGGTGCAGATTGAAGGCCACGCACACATCCGGCTCACCGGGGTCGCTGCGTCGCACCCTGGCCGGATCGGTCATCATGGACAGGACCTTTTTAGTGGTTTCCTCGGCCGTATCGGAGAGATAGATGGAGTTGCCGTAGGACTTGCTCATCTTGCGGCCATCCAGGCCGAGCAACTTGGGGGTCTCGGTCAGCAGCGCCTCCGGCTCGGGGAAGACGTTGCCGTAGAGGTGGTTGAAGCGCCGGGTAATTTCGCGGGTGACCTCCAGATGCGGCAGCTGGTCATGACCCACCGGCACCCTCGTAGCCTTGTAGAGGATAATGTCGGCCGCCATCAGCACCGGGTAACCGAGGAATCCGAAGGTGGAAAGATCCTTGGTTTCCAGATTGTCCTGCATCTCCTTGTAGGTCGGGCAGCGCTCCAGCCAGGAGACCGGCGTGATCATGGAGAGCACCAGGTTCAGTTCCGAATGATGCGGCACCAGGCTCTGGCGGAAGACAACGCTTTTATCCGGGTTGAGGCCGAAGGCCACCCAGTCCAGCACCATCTCGCGGATGCTCTCGCGAATGCCGGAGGTATCAGCGTATTCGGTCGTCAGGGAATGCCAGTCGGCCACAAAGAAGAAACAGTCGAAATCATCCTGGATCCGGACCCAGTTTTTGAGGACGCCGTGAAAATGGCCGATGTGCAGTTTTCCGGTCGGCCGCATGCCGCTGACTACGCGTTGTTTGCTCATTTTATTGCTCCAAGAAGATCATTGAAATATAGAAACCGTTTCCTGCACGCTAGTGCATCATCAGCCGGTTTGTCACACTCATAATTAGCCCGCTCTGCGGTCCGGCCAGTAGGGAAACGCCGACCTGGAGCAGTGGAGCGATGACATACGAAAAGATATTGGTAAAGAAAACCAGGACAATGATGATGATCATGCCATAGGGCTCGATACGGGCCAGAGCACTGGCCTGACGTAAGGGCAGCAGACCGGTCATGACCCGCCCGCCGTCCAGCGGCGGCAGGGGGATCATGTTGAATATGGCCAGCAACAGGTTGATATACACGGAGAACGCCAGCATCCACTCAAGCGGCTCAATGATCATTGCCAACGACGAGCCAGCAGTTGCTACAGGATTTACGAAAGCAACAAATCCCCGTAAGAGTAAGGCTGAAACCGTTGCCAGCAGGATGTTGGTAATCGGACCGGCTGCCGCCACCCAGATCATGTCGCGTTTGGGGTTGCGCAGATTTTCGAACACCACCGGGACCGGTTTGGCCCAGCCGATACCCACAAAGAAGATCATCAGGGTACCGACGATATCGATGTGCTTGATGGGGTTGAGGGTCAGTCGGCCCTGCATGCGCGCCGTCGGATCGCCGAAGCGCCAGGCGATGTATCCATGGGATACCTCGTGACAGACGATGGCCAGCATGCCCGGCACCAGCATGATGGATAGTTTGAAGAGAAAGTTGTCCACTTGTTTAAATCCTTTTATATAGTAGATAGTTAAATATCATTGTGTTTGTCTACGTAGTCAAATACTGAACTCACTGCAGATTGCCTGGTTGCTATGGACATGCGAGCATAGATCTGGCTGGTTGTTACCTTCGTATGCCGGAGATGGGCTTGTACCTGGTAGATGTCCTTCTTCTGCTCGTAAAGGTATGTTGCCGAAGCATGGCGGAAGGTGTGTGTCAATAGATGCACCCCGCAGACCTTGCTGGCATCCTCCAGTACCTTCCAGAGGCTCTTTACCGCCCTTACCCTTACATTTATCGCTTTCAAAGACGTAACCGGCCATTTTGGCGTTATCAGCAAATCACACTTTGAGTGAATCAGGAATATAGATGATGTCCTGGGGGCCGTCCACTATTTCCTTCAGCCGGATGCTACCGCCACGGAGGTCTATATCTTCCCAGCGTATGTTCCGGGGCTCATTCCACCTCAGGCCGCCTGCTCTATTTCTTCCACTTCTGCCAATACATCCAAAGGGACTCCAAGCGCCTTGGCAATGGAAGTCATAACACGCATGGTGCCATGCCGCTTTCCATTTTCGATCTGGGAGAGATATGGTTTACTAATCCCTGCAATCGCGGCAAGAGCTTCAACTGTAAGGCCACGGTGCTCTCGCCATGCCTTGACAGCGCTTTCACCTCCCATGATAGTTCTTTTCACGATTGCATGCGGGATGTAAAAGCCGTCGTCATTGCGCTTGGCTTCGTCAAAGAGCGCAATATCTTCAAGATCCTCTGCCGCCTTCTGTAGGCGGTTGAAAATATCGATAGGCACAACCGCATGGGTTTTCTTGTTGCCGGTTTTTATGTAGGTGATTTCTTTCATTTATAGATTCCTCCCCTAGGTGCGATTGCCAGAACGTAAATGACAATCCGTGTCTCCCGGATTTCGTAGATGACCCGCCAGCCCCCTACCCTTAGGCGATAGCCGGGGCGGCCCTCCAGCTTCTTTACAGTGTTGTTTGCTGCAAATGGATCGGCGGCAAGATGTTCTATTTTCGACAGAAGGAGGCGGGCCGTGTTTGCCGGCATTGCCGCCAGGCTTTTAAGTGACTGTTTGTTGTATTCAATGGTGTACATGTTGGCAAGTTAGCATAATGCAAACAGGCTTGCAAGGGAATTTTATTGTCACGTGGGATAGTTGGGAGGGACCGTCCGGGTAGTAATGCGTGGAGAAAGATCCGGAAAGGCTCAAAAAAAACCCACCGGTATCCCCGATGGGTTCATTAACTACCAGAAAAAGCACTTAGGCAAGGCGCTGGGCGTAAAGCGGGAAATTCTTCATCATCGCGTTGACCTGGGTCTTGATTCCGGCCAGTTGCTCGTCATTGCCGATATGGGCGACAGCATCGGCGATAAAGCCGGCCACCAATTCCATTTCAGCTTCCTTCAGGCCGTGGGTTGTTGCCGCCGGTGTGCCGACGCGGATGCCCGATGTGACGAAGGGTGAGCGGGTCTCGAAGGGCACGGTGTTCTTGTTGACGGTGATGCCGGCCTTGTCCAGCGCCTCCTCGGCGGCCTTGCCGGTGATCTCGGTGCCGGAGAAGTTGATCAGCATCAGGTGGTTGTCGGTGCCGCCGCTGGTGAGTTTGAAGCCGCGCTTGATCAGGGCGGCGGCCAAGGCCTTGGCGTTGTTGACGATCTGTTGCTGGTAGGCTTTGAACCCGGGCTGCAGCGCCTCCTTGAAGGCCACCGCCTTGGCGGCGATGACATGCATCAGAGGTCCACCCTGAATGCCGGGGAAGATCTGTGAGTTGACGGTTTTGGCAAACTCACCGCGGCAGAGGATCATGCCGCCGCGCGGTCCGCGCAGGGTTTTGTGAGTGGTGGTGGTGACGAATTCGGCATAGGGCACCGGGCTGGGATGGACACCGGCGGCCACCAGGCCGGCAAAATGGGCCATATCCACCATCACGACCGCACCGACCTTGTCGGCGATGGCGCGGAAGGCCGGAAAATCGATAATGCGCGGGTAGGCGCTGGCTCCGACTACGATCATTTTCGGCTTGTGTTCGACCGCCAGGCGTTCGACCTCGGCGTAGTCGATGGTCTCGGTTTCGGGAGAGACGCCGTAGGGAACAATGTTGAAGAGCTTGCCGGAGAAATTGACCGGGCTGCCGTGGGTCAGATGTCCGCCATGGGACAGGTTCATGCCCAGGATGGTGTCGCCCGGCTTGCAGGCCGCAAAATAGACCGCCATGTTGGCCTGGGAACCGGAATGGGGCTGAACGTTGGCATGCTCCGCGCCGAATAGCTCCTTGGCGCGTTCGATAGCCAGGTTCTCGACCACGTCTACGTATTCGCACCCGCCGTAGTAGCGCTTGCCGGGATAACCCTCGGCGTATTTGTTGGTCATGATCGACCCTTGGGCTTCCAGCACCGCTTCCGAGACAAAGTTCTCGGAGGCGATTAGTTCCAGATTGTATTCCTGGCGCTCGGTTTCCTGACGGATGGCTTTGGCGACCTGGGGATCAAACTGCGATAGAATCGACATGTGCAACTCCTTCGATAGTGACGTACATTGCAGAATCAGGAAACGGGACCTGACTGCAGTCCCGCTTCCTGATTCTGCAGAAACTTTGTGGATTACCTGTATTTATTTTCTATTTCAGTGATTTTGTCCAGCCGCCCCTGGTGCCGGCCGCCTTCAAAGGTCGCATCCAGCCAAGCGCCCACCAGGTCACAGGCCTTCTGCTCATCGAGCACCCGCCCGCCCAGTACGAGAATGTTGGCGTTGTTGTGCTCCCTGGCCATGCGGGCCATGAACACATCTGTCACCAGTGCGGCACGGATGCCGGGAACCTTGTTGGCGGTGATGGACATGCCGATCCCGGTTCCACAAATGAGGATGCCCGCTTCAGCCGCACCGGAGCGAACAGTTTCCGCCACCTTGAGGCCGAAATCCGGATAATCGACCGATGCGTCCGTATCCGTACCTGCATCGGAGACCACAACCCCACGGCGCTGAAGATAGCTGCACAGTGCTGTTTTAAGGTTAAGTCCGCCGTGATCACTGCCGATGACAATCATATGGCTCCGCCTAGTCCTTTTACGCAGGATAATTGCGCTAACGAAGTTATTTTCTACTAAACATCGTAGAAAACAACTTCTACCTTACTAAATCTTTTTGAACAACAGGGTCGCGTTGGTGCCGCCAAATCCAAAAGTGTTGCTCATGGAGTATTCAATGGACGCATCACGTGCGGTATTGGGAACATAGTCCAGATCGCACTCGGGGTCCGGTTCCTCGTAGTTGATTGTCGGCGGCACAACCCCCTTATCCATGGCGAGGCAGCAGATCACCGCTTCAAGACCGCCGGCGGCGCCCAGCAGGTGACCGGTCATGGATTTGGTAGACGATACCATCAGCTTGTAGGCATGGTCGCCGAAGGCCGATTTGATGGCCAGCGATTCGTTCAGGTCGTTAAAGGGTGTCGAGGTGCCATGGGCATTGATGTAGGTGACCTGCTCCGGATTGACGCCGGCGTTTTTCATGGCCATCTTCATGCAGCGTGCAGCGCCTTCTCCGCCAGGGACGGGCGCAGTCATATGGTAGGCATCACCGGTAAGGCCGTAGCCGACAACTTCGGCATAGATTTTTGCGCCGCGCTTTTTGGCAGCCTCGTATTCTTCCATGACAACAATGCCGGCGCCTTCGGCCAGGACAAAACCGTCACGGCTCTTGTCAAAAGGACGCGATGCACGAGCAGGATCATCATTGCGGCTGTCGGTCAGGGCTTTCATAACGGCAAAGCCGCCGATTCCCAAGGGGGTTACGACAGATTCGGTGCCGCCTGCAATCATGGCGTCCGCATCACCGCGCTTGATGATGTGGTAGGCATCACCGATGGAATGGGTTCCGGTGGCACAGGCCGAGACCGATGAAATATTGGGTCCCTTGGCGCCGTACTTGATGGAGATATGGCCGGGCGCCAGATTGATGATCAGCATGGGGATGAAGAACGGGGTAATCTTCCGGTAACCGCTCTCTTTCAGCACATCATGATATTTCTCGATGGCGGGCAGACCGCCCAGGCCCGCGCCCACAAGAACACCGACCCGTTCGGCATTTTCTTCATTGATGACCAGGCCCGAGTCTTCCATGGCAAAATGGGCAGCACCCATGGCGTACTGGATGAATAGATCCATCTTTTTGATTTCTTTTTTCTCGATGAAATCTTCGGCATTAAAGTCTTTGACCTCACCTGCCACCTTGACCGGCATATCAGAAGCGTCGAAACGGGTGATCAGGCCAATACCGGACTGTCCTTTTACAAGTGCATCCCAGTTGGCGGCGTTACCGGTACCAAGCGGGGAAACCGCGCCGACTCCTGTAATAACAACTCTTCTCATGTGTTTGGCTCCCTGGTGCTTACTGATGAAATACTACGAGTAGAAATAAAAAGAGGGGAGCTGCTCCCCTCTCCCTTCCTATTTTCAGCTGTGCTCGGTGATGTACTCGATGGCGTCGTTGACCGACTGGATCTTTTCTGCGTCCTCATCGGGTATTTCCAGGTCGAACTCTTCTTCAAGGGCCATTACCAGCTCGACCGTATCAAGAGAGTCGGCTCCCAGATCGTCCATAAAGGAGGCCTCCGGCACAACCTGTGCCTCTTCTACACCCAGCTGCTCAGCAACTATTTCCTTAACGCGTTTTGCAATGTCAGACATGTTACACCTCCGTTTGATAGTAACCCTGTTAAGGTTTTTCGATAATGCCAAGATTGTTAAATAAGCATGAAAGCGTTAAAAGTCAATTTTTATTTTCGTTGCGTCCGGCTTATTCCGATTTCAGATCAAGGATGATATCAAGGCGGCCAGGAGGAGGCGACGCAGACGTACTTGGTAGTACGTCGAGGAGCCGACGACGCAGCCAACGCGGATAGCACCTTGAGGTGGAATTGGAATTACATGTACATGCCGCCATTGACGGATAATACATGACCGGTGATATACCCGGACTGCTCCCCGGCCAGGAAGACCACGGCATTGGCTATATCGTCGGCACTACCCAGCCGCTCCAGCGGGATCTGAGCGGTGAGTTCATCACGCACCTTCTGGGACAGGGCATCGGTCATGGCGGTTGCGATAAAACCGGGAGCCACGGCATTGACCGTGATGCTGCGTTTGGCCAGTTCACGGGCGTTTGATTTGGTAAGGCCGATCAGCCCGGCCTTGCTGGCGCAGTAATTAGCCTGGCCGGCATTGCCCATCTGCCCGACGACCGATGCAATATTGATGATGCGGCCGTAACGCTGCTTGCTCATAACCTTGAAGGCCGCCCGTGTACAAAGGAAGGCGCCTTTCAGGTTCACGTTCAGGACGGCATCCCAATCTTCATCCTTCATGCGCATCAGCAGTCCGTCACGGGTGATGCCGGCGTTGTTGACCAGGATATCCACGCGGCCGAAGGCCTCCATGGCCGCATCGATCATGCGCTCGACATCCGCAGGCACGGTCACGTTGCCGACAACCGCCAGCGCCTTCGCACCGGCCGCCTGAAGCTCGGCCACGATTGCATCAGTTGTCGCCTGGTCCATGTCAACAGCCACAATAATTGCGCCTTTGGCAGCAAGAGCCAGCGCAATGCTCCGGCCTATTCCCCGGGAAGCCCCGGTAACAACGGCTACTCTGTCCTTTGACATAATCCGCTCCTTTATGTTTATCTACGTAACAAACCGCATTACATCAATTTATCGGCAAAAGTCGCCCTGAGTTCCGCTTCGGTAACCAGCTTGTCTCCAACGCGAGCGAAGGCTTTGAAGGTCCAGATGCCGCGCCGGTTCGAAATAGCTTCTACTTCCAGGCAGAGTTGGTCGCCGGGAAAGACCGGTTTGCGGAACTTGGCATTTTCTATCCCCACAAAGTAGGTAACCTTTGAACGGACACTTTCGTCGGACGACATTATCGCAAGTATGCAGGCCGCCTGGGCCAGGGCCTCAATAATCAGCACCCCCGGCATGACCGGATGGCCGGGGAAGTGTCCCTGAAAGAAAGGCTCGTTCATGGTCGCATTCTTGAAGGCCACAATCCGCTTGCCGTTCTCGATCTCGGTTACGCGATCCACCAGAAGAAAGGGAGGGCGATGGGGAAGTATCTTCATGATTTCATTTATATCTAACATACATACCTCCTGATATTTCTGTTGAATCAGCCCTGATGGGTTTTCAACCCGTCAATGTCACCGATGCTGACGGTCTCAACCTCTTTGGAGATGCGCTTGACCAGACCGCACAAGACCTTGCCGGGTCCGATCTCCACGAAACGCGTTACACCCAAGTTTATCATTTCAGAAACAGACTGCTCCCACAATACCGGTGCGCAAACCTGGGTTACCAGGAGCGGCTTGACCTGCCCGTTGTCGGCGTTCGGTGCCGCGGTGGCGTTGGCTACGACCGGCAGCCTCATTTCAACCAGCTGCAGCGCATCAAGTACAACGGAAAGTCTGTCGGCGGCCGGTTTCATCAGGGCGCAATGGAAGGGGGCGCTGACCGGCAGAAGCATGGACTTTCTGAAGCCGCGAGCCTTGGCGATCTCGATAGCACGGTTGACTGCCGCGCTGTTGCCGGCAATCACGATCTGCCCCGGAGAATTGAAATTGGCCGGCGAGACGACCTCACCCTGAGCCGCTTCGCGGCAGATATCCTCCAGCTCGTCCTTCTCGACGCTGAGCATGACAGCCATGGTGCCGGTCCCGACCGGAACCGCCTCCTGCATGAAGGAACCGCGGGCGCGCACCGTCCGGACCGCATCGGCAAAGGACAGACTGCCGGAGCAGACCAGTGCCGAATATTCACCCAGTGAATGCCCTGCCAGGTATTCGGCCTTCAGACCGGTTTCCCGCTCCACAACCTTCAATATGGCGATACTGGCCGTCAGGATGGCCGGCTGGGTGTTGGCTGTCAGCCTGAGCTCATCATCGCTTCCGGAGAAACAGATCGCAGAGATTTTCAAGCCGAGGGCATCGTCGGCCTCTTCAAAAATATGGCGGGCTATCGGGAAGTTCTCAGCCAAGTCCTTGCCCATGCCGGGGTATTGTGAACCCTGGCCGGGGAAGATGAATGCTGTTTTGCTCATGGTGGATACCTTCCTGGCTCAAAGGTTTGTGATAAAGGGGCAGCTCCGGACTACCAGCGCATCAGGGCCGAGCCGTAGGTAAAACCGCCGCCGAAGGCGGCCAGCAGGACGATATCTCCGGATTTCATGCGACCGGTCCGATTGGCCTCATCAATGGAAATCGGGATGGACGCTGAAGATGTATTTCCGTAATTGTGAAGATTGACAAACAGCCTGGCATCATCGGCAGCGATTCCGAGCCGTTTGGCGGTAGCGTCAATGATGCGGCGATTGGCCTGGTGAGGAATAAACAGGGAAATATCGGAAGCGGTCAAGCCATTGGCGGCAAGGGCGGTGCCGGCAGCTTCCTCCATGGACCGGACGGCATGCTTGAACACGTCGTTGCCTTCCATCCTGATATAAAAGAGGCGATCCTGGAGGGTCTTCTCATTGGTGGCCGGATTTCTATTGCCGCAACCGGGCTGGTACAGGGTATTCCAGAACGAGCCGTTGCTGAAGATATGCGTGGAGAGGATGCCGCTGTCGCCTTCGGCTGCCTCGACAATCGCTGCCCCGGAACCGTCGCCGAACAGGATACAGGTGTTGCGGTCGGTCCAGTCAACAACCCGTGACAGAACCTCGGCGCCGATAACGAGTACCTTTTTTGCTTCACCGGTACGGATATACTTGTCGGCAATGGAAAGGCCGTAGATGAAGCCGGAACAGGCTGCGGACAGATCAAACGCGGTGGCGTTAACCGCCCCGATCTCGTGCTGGACGATACAGGCGGTGGCTGGAAAGGGGAAATCGGGTGTAACGGTACCGAGGATGATCAGGTCAAGCTCTTCGGCCTTGACGCCGGACATTTCCAGCGCCCGCCGTGAAGCCTCGGCGGCAAACGTGGAGGTGAACTGACCTTCGGCGGCTATACGCCGTTCCCTGATGCCGGTTCTGCTGGTAATCCACTCGTCGCTGGTGTCAAGCATCCGTTCCAGATCAAGATTGGTGAGTATTTTTTCCGGCAGAGCGGAACCGGTTCCTGTTATTCTGGACCTCAGCACAATTTCTCCATTATGCTAGTGCCTGCACTTTCAGATCGTCACGCTGGGCATTGACGACAGCATTCT
>JBBQXT010000047.1:0-20237 GCA_038209415.1 Geobacterales bacterium | reverse complement strand
GGCGCAACTCGAATTGATGGCTGCATGATGAACATTTGTACTCGTACATGGGCATGACGTATGGTTTCCTCCTGGAAAATTTAGTCTCTGTAACTAACTATAAGGATTCAGGTGCCGGTTTGTCAATGGCGGTGGATATATTCCATAAATACTATATATTTGAGTGGCGCGCTTTATGCAAATTATTTATTGCAAATAGTGCCGGCAGGGGTTATAACGACCTACAAATCCTGTCGTGGGGCGGATCGCTGATACAACAGCTTAACGCGGACATACGCCATTTAACCGGATTATCGCAGGATCACGTATTTCGTGTTTCACAGAGTATAATACAACAGCGCCGGAAGGAAATCGACGCTTTATTAAGTGGTTGTACCATTTGGTACTTGATTGCCTTAATGAAAGGAGGTGTAACGACGGAGGCGAATTACCGGCTGAAGAATGCAAGAGTGTGATTACAGTGAAAGGAGGTTTCTGATGGCATTTAAAAGAGTGTTCTGCCTGTTGACAGGTGCAATCATGCTGTTTGCTTCAAGCGCAGCCTGGTCGGCAGAAGTGCATGGCAGAAGTTCCACCCAGTTCCAGTGGTACAACGACATCTTCACCGATAAAAAAGTGGCCGAATTCGGTGAGTATCTTAACCTGTCGATCACCAAGATCGACAAGGCTGAGAAATTCTCTATTCAGGGCTATGGGCGCGCCACAGAGGATGTCCGCAACGGTCAGGGGCTTAATGGCAGGCTCTATTACCTGTATGCCGATTACCGCGACCTGTTTGACAAGGTTGACATCCGGCTGGGACGACAGTTCGTCAACTATGCCGCCGGTACTGCCCTGGTTGATGGCGGCCAGATTGAACTGAAAAAGGTCGGGCCGGTCGCGTTCTCCGTGATGGGTGGACGCAACGTGTTTTTCGATCTAAATGGCGAAGCGACCCGCTCCCACGATTTCGTTTTCGGTGCGGCAGCATCTCTGGCCGGATTCCAGAAGACGGATGCCGAGCTCAGCTACTTCATGAAGTTCGACCAGGACGGTATCGCCCGTGACCAGTTGGGCGCATCATTCAAACAGTATCTGTTCAATTCGATTAAAGTTTACGGCAATGCCCGCTTTGACCTGCCGAGTGAGTCCTTCAGCGAGTTACTGGCCGGCGCGAAGTACTTCCCGAGCTCCAATCTGGTATTGACCGGCGAGTGGTACCAGAGTTACCCAACCTTTGATTCCACCTCGATTTACTCGGTTTTTGCGGTTGAGCGTTATCAGGAAGCGGTTTTTCGCGCCGACTACGCCATCAACGACATGGTTTCCGTCAATGCCGGTTACAACAAGCAGTTTTATGGCGACAGCGGTACAGATGCCGATGTAATCGAAGTCGGTTGCCGTCTCCGCCCGGTTGAGCAGATAATGCTTAACCTGAACTACGACCACCGTAACGGTTACGGCGGCAGACTCAATGGCGGCATTGCTGAGATAACCTTTGAACCGATCAAGCAGCTGGAACTTGCCGCGGGCATTCACTTCGACGTGTATGAGCGCGACCGTGTGACCGGCGAAGAAACAGCTCGCAAGTATTGGGCCGCCGCCAAGTATAAACTGGCAAAGAACATGTCCGCCTCCGTGCGGATTGAGGATGACGTCAATGCCCGCTTCAAGAGTGACTGGCAGGGACGTGCAGTCTTCAACTATGACTTTTAGAAAGGAGGGACATCAGTGAAAAAGTTATTTTTCATAGTTGCGCTTCTGGGATGCGCTCTGGTGTATCTCCAGCAGCAGTCGTACGCAGAAAAGATGGCGCACAAAGAGTACGCCTCAATGGCAATCAAGGAGTGCAATGACTGCCACAAGAGCGAGGGCATCGCACCCAACCACGGCGCCGACTATGTACGCGAACACCGTGTGCTGGCCAGCAAGGCCGGCAAAAACTGCAACCAGTGCCATGAGCAAAAATGGTGCCTGGATTGCCACCAGGGCGGAGGTACCGGCGATGATCTTTCCCAAGATACCTTCAGTCGTGACTACAAACCCAAAAGCCACCGTAGCGATTTCATCAGCCTCCACCCGATAAAAGCCCTGGATAACCCGCAGCAGTGCTACCGCTGCCACGAGGCAAAATCATTTTGCAACGCGTGTCACAGCCGTTTTCCCATGGGTTCCCTGCGGATCAAATCTCACCTGATGCTGGGCGCCAATGGCCAACAGTATTCATTTGCCATAGGTGAGCATTCCACCGAGGCTCGCAGAAACCTGCAGTCGTGCCAAACCTGTCACCCCGAGGGGGATGTCTGTATCCAGTGCCACAGCAGCGGTAAGGTGCGTCCGCATCCGCGCAGCTGGAAATCCGGCAACATGAAAGACAGATCAAATGGCAAAGTCTGCCAGAAGTGCCATCTGCCGGGAACATATTGATTTTAAAACCATAAACAGAGGAGAAACGCTATGAGTATCAAGAAGTTTTGTATAATGCTGTTGAGCGTGATGTCGTTGGCCGTAGTATTGAACGGCTGCGGGTCGTCCAGCAAGGAGAGTACCGGTTCACCAGCCGACGTGGCCAAGGTTGACGAGAAGTTATGTATCGGTTGCCACAGTTCGTGGGTTGAGAAGAACAACCCGACTGAGAATATTGTCACTGCATTCAGCGCTTCAAAGCATTTCACCGTTGGTATAGGCTGCCAAGACTGCCACGGTGGTGGCGCGCAGCATAATGGAGTTGGCCCAATTCCATTTTCCAACCCAGACACAGCCGGCAAATGCTATGGATGCCATAAACCCTACCTGAATCAAGCTCACGTTTACACGGGCGCTTTACCAGCTACTGGATTAACCCCAGCAGCAAACCAACAGGCTGCTCAATACATATCAAAGTACAATAATCCTAATTCGCAGTGCACATTCTGTCATGCACCGCACCGCTTGATCCTCCCGCAGAACAAGCAATGGGCTGAATCAGGACACGGCAAACTCGTAGTTGCAACAGCTGGTGGTACTGGCTTTACGCATTACGATTTCAAACAGGCCGACAGGGGTGGTGCCGCAGGAGATACCATTTCCAACAGCTTCAGTAACGATTGTGTCCGCTGCCATACATCTACCGGCTACCTTAACTATGTGAATAATGGCGGCGATATCCATGCGTATGGAGACCCGGCTGATCACATGCGTGAAGTGCTCCAGTGCAACGTTTGCCATGTTGACAACGGTTTCAAACGACTTCGTTTGGTTGGCCAGTTCTCCGGTGACAAGGTCTATTACAACGACAACACAAAGAATATCGGACTGCACACAACCATTCAGTACCCGGACAAAGGTGCCTCAAACATCTGCATCAATTGTCACGCCGGTCGCCAGATTGGTGCCAACTTCAAACAATATCCTGCGGCGTTCTTCAACTCTACAACCTTGACTCAGGGCGGCCCCCACCATGCACCTACCGTTGCAATGATCCTTGGTGCCACTGCAACAAATGGCAGGGGTACCGGTTTCGAGTTCTATTCCAGTTACAAGTACAAAAATCTGCCTTACTACCAGCACGACCTGGTTGGCACTTCCGCTGCTGAAAGTCCGACAGGCGTGAGTGGCCCCTGTGCAGGATGCCATTTCAATGCATCCGGCTTTGGCACGAAAGACCATAGCCTGGACGCCGCACCGACCTCTACAACGGTTACACCTGATGTCTGTGCAAAATGCCATACGACTTATCCAATGACACTAACTGAGTACACTGCAAACAAAAACAATTTCCTCGCTGCCCGCAAAGCTCTCAAGATGCTGACTTACAGCTCCAGCTACGGCAAAACAGGTATCAAGGCGGCAAGGAATGCAGTGCCAACAAAATCCAAGTTCACCTGGAATACCGCTGGACCGAAGAAGGCAGATGCACGTAATGGGCTCTTTATGTATGGTGCCACCTTCAACGCCATCCTGTTCTACGAAACAAGCAGTGCTTTTGTGCATAATAACCATTATGCCAAATTGTTGATTAACGATTCCATTGATTGGGTCTATGGCACAACCAGAAGTGCTGCAAACGTCAAGACCGCGATCTGCGAACTTGACACTACCCCGGGCAGAAAAGCGCCAGATTATAATGGTACAACTAATCTTGAAACATGGACTGCGGCTACAGACAGCGCGGCAGCACTTGGGTTCTTGGGGCTGACAGCATGTGGTCCCTAATGTAATGTGATGTAGTATCTATTGACAGTACGACAAAAGCCCCGGAGCGATCCGGGGCTTTTGCATGAGTGTATACTTGCACGAAAAGTGGTATCCGCTTCACATATATTCTGCTACAAATAATCCATGAAAAAGCTTGTACTTTACATGCTGTTTGCAATTATCGTCTACCTGGCCTATATCGGCATATCCCTGTCCCTAATGCCTCCGGTTTCAGACGTCTCTGACAAGAAATTCTCCACCACCATCCAGGTCAAGGACTGGCAGGGAGAATACCACCCCTTTGTCGTCGGCCCACAAAACCCCTACTGGACGCCATCCAGCCGCATTCCGGCCGAAATGAAATGGGCCGTGATCCTGGCCGAGGATTCCAACTTTTACCGGCACGATGGCTTTGACGTCAAAGCCATCAAGAACGCCATCAAGTACGACCTGGAGAAGAAGAGCCTCAAGCGGGGCGCCTCCACCATTACCCAGCAGACCGCCAAGAATCTGTTCCTGTCCCGCGAGAAATCGGTCACCCGCAAACTGAAAGAGATCTACCTGGCTTGGCGCATGGAACAGGAGCTGACCAAGGGGCGCATCATCGAACTCTACCTGAACGTCGCCGAGCTGGGTCCGATGGTCTACGGCATCGGTCACGGAGCCCGCTATTACTTCGGCAAACCGGCCTCGGCCCTGACGCCTCGGGAATGCGCCTTCCTGGCCGCCATGCTGCCCGGTCCGCGACTGGCCTACAACCCCTACAAGAACCTGGGCAAGGTGATGAAGCGCTCCGACATGATCCTCAGGCTGCTGCGTCAGAAGGGTGTTTTGTCCGAGGGGGAGTACCAGGCAGCCATGGCGTCGGGGCTTAATATTGCCGGTTTGCAGCGCAAGGTGGATCAGAGTGTCAGCGTTGCGCCTGTTTTCGATTCAACCACGTCGGCACAGCTGCCGCTGCCCGAGAAGCCTGACACCAACCCGGGCACGGTTCCTGAGCTGGAACAACCGGCATCCGAAGTACCCGGCGACGACGTGACTTTACCGAAATCGGTACCACTGCCAGACATCACACCAGCGGAGAAGCAATAAGGAAGATGACCAAAACGGACCTTAAAAACCTGACCCTGCCCGCCCTGGAACAGTTTCTCCAGGGTCAGGGCAAAGAGCGTTTCCGCGCCACCCAGATCTTCAAATGGATCTATCAGCAGGATGCACGTACCTTTGAAGAGATGACCAACATCTCCAAGATTCTGCGCACGGAACTGTCCAACACGGCCTGTATCAGCAGCCTGGAAGCGGAAGCGGTGGAGGTGGGGGGAGACGGCACGCGCAAGTACCTGTTCAACCTGGCTGACGGCAACGCGGTTGAGTCCGTGCTGATACCCATTGAGGGGCGCAATACGGTCTGCATCTCCTCGCAGGTCGGCTGCGCCATGGCCTGCGAATTCTGCCTGACCGGCACCTTCAAGCTGACCCGCAACCTGACCACGTCCGAGATCATTAACCAGATCATGGCGGTCAGGCAGGACGTGCGCAAAAGCGGGGAAGAGATCAGAAACATTGTCTTGATGGGTATGGGTGAACCGCTGCACAACCTGGACAACGTCATCCCGGCCATCCAGATCATGATCGACGGCAACGGCCTGCAGCTCTCCAACCGGCGCGTGACGGTCTCCACCTGCGGCCTGGTGCCGGAGATGGAGCGCCTGGGCCGCGAGGTCCCCAACGTCAATATGGCCATATCCCTGAACGCCACCACCGACGAACTGCGTGACCGGATCATGCCGGTCAACCGCACCTACCCGCTCAAGGCGCTGCTACAGGCCTGCAAGGGCTTTCCTTTGCCTGGCAGGCGCAAAATCACCTTCGAATATGTCCTGATGGACGGGGTAAACGATTCGCTGGAGGATGCCAAACGACTGCTGCGGCTGATCAGTGACATCCCCAACAAGGTCAACCTGATACCGTTCAACGAGCATGATGGGTGCGGGTTCAAGGCGCCGACCCAGGCTGCCATCGACGCCTTTCACACATACCTGATCGACCGGCATGTGACGGTCATCACCCGCGACAGCCGCGGCAGTGATATCTCCGCCGCCTGCGGGCAGCTGAAGGGTCGTCTGGAAAAATAAATAAACCTGCCGGATGATCAAATCCCGGCAGGCTGGTGATGGCGTGCGGCAGCATGGGTAAAGGCATCCATGCTGCCGTATTTTATTAGTGGGTTATGGGTTGTTGGATGGATTGCGACGGCTGCGGTATTCCACCACCGGCTGGTTTGCCGGACCGCGGTTGGAACGCCCAGTGGCCGGTTTGGCCGGGCTGGCCGGATTCCCCCAGCTTTTGGCCTGACCCGTGGCAGCTCTGGGCTTGTTGTTCGGCTTGGCAAAACGGTTGCCGGCGGAAGAACCGGGACGACGTGCCCCGTTGCCGCCGGAGACCCTGCGCAGTACCGACAGTGGTGCCAGTCCTTCGATGTTCTGCTCGGGCAGTTTCTTGCCGATGAAGCGCTCAATCCGCTCCAGATAGTTCAACTCCGAAGAAGAGACAAATGAAATGGCTATGCCGGTTGCGCCGGCACGACCGGTACGGCCGATGCGGTGGACGTAATCCTCGGCAAAACGGGGCAGGTCGAAGTTGATGACATGACTGATGCCGTTGACATCCAGACCGCGGGCAGCCACATCGGTGGCAACCAGCAGACGGATCGCGCCGCGGCGCATACGCTCGATGGTCTTGTTGCGGGCAATCTGGTTCATGTCGCCGTGCAGGGCTGCGGCCGGGTGACCGGCACGGCTGAGTTCACGGGCCAGCTCGTCGGCATCACGCTTGGTGGCCGAAAAGATGATCGCCTTGGTCAGGCTGGTGTCGCTGACCAGGTGGCGCAGCAGCTCCTTCTTGTGACTCAGGTTGTCGGCCACATGCAGGCGTTGCTCGATCAGGGCGTGGGAAGACGTCCGCACCGCCAGCTCAACCCGCAGCGGATCTTTGAGCATCTTCCCGGCCAGTCCCATCACGGATTTTTCCATGGTGGCGGTGAACATCAGGGTTTGACGGTTCGACGGTGCACGGGCGACGATCTTTTCCATATCTTCGCTGAAACCCATGTCCAGCATGCGGTCGGCTTCGTCCAGTATCAGCATCTCCAGGCGGTCCAGCCGGATACTGCCGCGCTCCAGGTGGTCCAGCAGACGGCCGGGAGTGGCAACAATGATGTCAACCGGAGCGGACAAAAGACGCAATTGCTCACGGTAGGGCATGCCGCCCAGGATCGAGCCGCAGCGCAGCCGCATTCCACGACCATATTTGCAGGCTGAGTCCATGACCTGACCGGCCAGCTCACGGGTCGGGGTCAGGACCAGTATGCGTGGTCCCTTGCCGGGAACCGTCGAGGGGACGGTCAGACGCTCCAGGGCCGGGAGAACGAAAGCGGCTGTTTTGCCGGTGCCGGTCTGGGCCGTTGCAATCAGGTCGTTGCCGGCCAGCACCAAGGGAATCGACTGTTCCTGGACAGGTGTCGGGACGGTGTAGCCACAGGCGGTGATCGCCTTGAGAATGGCCGGGTTGAGGTTGAATTCTTCGAAGGTCATGCGTATTCCTTTTTCTGGGCGGTGTCGGGGCTGGAGCGCACACGGGCCGCGGGATCATACAACATGATCCGCTGGATGGGACGGCAGTATCGCGTGGGCAAGGCTGTTAAATACCACGGCGCATCCATAGCTGATGAATACTCAAACCGGGTAAAAATCTTCGCCTGCCAAACGTTCTGCCGTGTTCAATGAAAGGGATTGAATCAGGGGTCGGTAAGCGATGATCAAAAAGAAAACGACGGACACCATGCCGTCGTTCGTGAGACAGTCTGTCGCGTACAATATATGCATTATCCAGTGAACGCAAGTTATTTATTTGATGCGCTGCCCGTCCCCGCTTTCGCCGTAGACGTGTCGCCCAAAATGGTGCACTATTTCGTTTTTCATTTTGCGACAGCAGCTTGGAGTCTCCGTGTCCGACACACGTACAGCTTTAATATTCTCGCCGCTCTTCGAAAGCTACAGTTATGGCGCCGATCACCCCTTCAAGCTCCAGCGCTACCATGTGGCCCGTGAGCTGTTGGATGCCTACGGCCTGCTGAAGCTGCCCGGCATGGAGATCCGCGACTGCCGTCCGGTGGATGATGATCTGGTGCTGACCTTTCATGACCAGGCCTATATCGACCGGCTGAAAGAATTCAGCGCCTCCAGCGAAGCGCGGGCCGATTTCCGCTTCGGCCTGGGCGACGCCGATTGTCCCGTCTTTCAGGGGCTGTACGACTGTGCCGCCCTAGGGGCCGGGGCCACCTTCGAGGCCGCTCGGCTGGTGGAGGAAGAGGGTTTCCAGACCGCCTTCAATCTGGCGGGTGGCTGGCACCACGCCCATCGCGCCAAGGCCTCGGGCTTCTCCTATCTGAATGATGCCGTACTGGCCATCAACTGGCTGGTGGCCAGGGGCAGGCGGGTGGTCTACCTGGACATCGATGCCCACCACGGCGACGGCGTGCAGGAAGCCTTCTATGACAGCGACCGGGTGCTGACGATCTCGCTGCATGAAAGCGGCATCTATTTCTTCCCCGGCACCGGTTTCGAGGACGAGATCGGCGAGGGGCGCGGCAAAGGTTATTCCGTCAACGTGCCGCTCTTGGCCCATACCGATGACGCCCTGTATATGAAGGCCTTCGACGAAGTGGCCTACCCGCTGATTGCCGCCTACAACCCGGATATCATCGTCACCCAGATCGGGGCCGACACCTTCCGCACCGACCCGCTCACCCGGCTGGAGATCACAACCCACAGCTACAGCTACATCATGCGCAAGCTCAAGGCGCTCAAGATACCCTGGGTGGCCTTGGGCGGCGGCGGCTACGACCTGCTGAACACGTCCCGCGCCTGGACCATCGCCTGGGCTGAAATGAACGGAGTCAAGCTCGCCCCGCGCCTGCCGGAGGCCTTCATCCGGACCATCACCGCCCTGGGCTACCCGCACCGCTGTCTGTTGGATGCCATGCACTGGTCGGAAGAGCATGAGCGCAATCTGGCTCTGGACGCGGTGGAAAAAAGCATTGCACTACTCCGGCAAACGATTTTCCCTGGCATACTTGGCACCCACGCCAGGTCCACAGGGCAATAAACAGTGCAAAAAACAGGAGCAGCCATGGACACACCTTCCGCATCACAACCGACGAAAATTGATGGAATCCGTTATTACAAACCGCCGGCGGGTTTCGTACTGACCGGTCGCGACGGGATGGTCAACATCCCTTGGGCAGACAGACCGCCCATCCCCCTGCTGGATGAAGACTTCCTGTGCATTGGGGGCGGCGTTGCCGCGGATTACGACATGGTTGGCCGGGGCATCTACCAGGCCCTGCGCCACAACCCGGACTGCTGCTTTGCCGCGGACTACGCTGCGGTCCTGAAAGAGGCCTACCCTCACATCATCTCCGAACTGGGCGGACAGATCATCATGCTGGGAGCAAAAGAGGTGGATACCCCCTACCTGGACCGCAAGATCAATTATCTCAAGATCATGGCCCTGCTCGACCCGGCTAACGCCGGACTGCAACTGGAAATAGCCCGCACCCTGACCGACAAGGGCTCTCGGCTTTCCACACTGCATCAGGCGGTTGCCAGCTGGTACGGTGCCGATAAGCATCTGAAAAGGGCGCTGAAACTTGATCCCGCCAACCATCACGCTGCCTACGAATACGGCGAAGCCCTGTATGTCCTGGGACGCTACGAACAGGCCGCGGCGGCGTGGCAGGGCATTACGTCCGGACTGGGACTGGACGGACAACGCAAGATCGAGGCCCGCATAGCCGCCATACTGGCCGGCAAGCTGCCGCGGGTTCCGCCGGTGGATTATCTGACGGCCATCTCTCTAGCAGTCGAGGCGCATCACGCCGGCAAAAATGACGAGGCTGCAGCCATTATAGAGGATGTCCTGGCGGATCCCGTTTTTGCAGAACAGTTCCCCATGAACGAGATCTATTATCTGCTGGGAACCTGCTACCAGGAGTTGGGTATGGCACACGAGGCCGCCGAGGCCTTTAAAAGGAGCTAAACATGTTTGGTTTCAGCACTGCGGACTGGATCTTCATCGGTTTTATTCTGGTCGTCATCTATGTCTGTATCGCGGTCAGCGCGCGGATACAGAGAAAGAAAGGCGGAGATCCGTGACGGAAGACGACCGGGAACACACCGGATCTGACAGCGACAAGCGCCGCCCACTGGGCCTGGTCCTTCTCGGCGGACTGTACCTGTTCTTTTTTCTGCTGACCATGTCCACCTTCGGGCACCCTTTTCCCTTCATGGGCACGATTTTCCTGGGCAGACCAGCCGAGGCGCTGGTGTTTGCTGACAGCATGGTCTGTTTGTACCTGTTCCTGGGGCTGATGAAGCGCCAGAGGCTGACCTGGTACCTCCTTATGGCGTACAACTGCTTCGAAATCGTCAGCACACTGGTCAATCTGCGGTTCATCAGCGCTGCCGATGTGGAGAAAATTGCCGGTCAACCGGTTGATATCCAGGGACTGCTGGTGAACAACATCTCGGTTGTGGTGGCCATCATCCTGCTGACGGTCTTCATATACCGGCAGCGCGAGTTTTTCAACAACCGGTCAAATTATCTGTTCTGACTGCACTAAAATCAACCGTTGCGCACGTCATCAAAAAGTGGCGCCCTTCCGATACCCTCACGCCCCTCTCCCCAGCTTTTTTTCTTCTTGGTACGGAATAAATCAGCTATAGTGCTTTCTCTATGGGCAGAATACTGTTAGTCGATGATGACAAGGCCTTTTCCGGGTTCCTTGCCTCCTATATCCGGGATTCCTTCCCACTGCTCCAGGTGGAGATCTGCAACAACCCTGTCGCCGCCTTGCAGCGCATCAAGGCCGGCGGCTACGACCTGATGCTGGTAGACTTGGAGATGCCATCCCTGGACGGCATGAAACTGCTGAATTTTGCCGTCCAGGCCGGGATGGATAAAAACCGGATCGTGATCCTGTCGGGCCGTGACGCCAACTTTCTTCACGAACTCTGCCCGATGGGCACGTGTCTGGCCGTGCTCAATAAGTTTGAGGCGCGTCAGAAGGCGGTACTCGATATGATCTTCAGCTCCCTCCAGAAAAAGTCCGGGGGCAATTAGAGTACCGATGACTGATCTCATCAAGACCGGAGCAGTCATTGTCTGCATCATAATCCTGCTGCGCCGCAAAGTTTCCATGGCAGCTGTCATGCCGATCGGCGCCCTGCTGCTGGGCATCATCTACCTGACCCCACCCCGCGATTTCATCAAAGCCGTTATAGCTGCCGTATTTTCGTCAAAATCCCTGGACATGACCATGACACTGATGCTGACAATGGTGATGGAACACATCCTGCGCACCTCCGGCATGCTGACCCGCATGGTCAGTTCGCTCTCGGCGGCCCTGCCCGACCGGCGCGTGGTGATGGCGGCCATGCCGGCCATGATCGGGTTGCTGCCCTCGCCGGGAGGCGCCATCTTTTCCGCGCCCATGGTCAACGAGGCAGCCGGAAGTGTCTGCATCAAGGCCGAGCAGAAGGCCATGATCAACTACTGGTACCGTCACATCTGGGAGTACGTCTCGCCACTCTACCCCGGAATCATTCTGGTTGCCGGCATCACCGGGCTGACCACCCAGACCCTGTTCATAGCCAACCTGCCCTTTGCCCTTTCCGTGATCGGCTGGGGAGCGCTGTTCTGCTTCCGCGGCATAGGCCGACAGGTGGTCCCGCCGCCCCTGACCTCCCGGGCCAGCGAATTTCTTGTCTTTCTGGCCACGATTTCACCGATCCTGCTGGCACTGCTGATGGTCGTGCTGTTTCGGGTCAACCCGGCCCTGGCGCTGGGAGTGGCCGTGCTGGCACTGTATCTGTTTCATCGTTACTCTCCAGCCATGATTTTCAAAAACCTGCGCGAGAGTGTTTCCGGCAAGGCGCTCTTCCTGGTGATCGGGATCATGGTCTTCCAGGAGGTTCTGCAGGTAAGCGGGGCCCTGGTGGGTATAAACTCTTTTTTTGTTGCATCGCATCTGCCGCTGCACCTCATCCTGGTCCTGATCCCCTTCATAGCCGGCCTTATGACCGGCCTGACCGTCGGCTACGTAGGAATCACTTTTCCCCTGCTGCTGCCATTGATGGGCGGCGCCACTCCCTCACCGGGGCTGGTCGCACTGGCCTTCGGCGCCGGTTTCTGCGGAGTGATGCTATCGCCGGTCCACCTCTGCTATGTACTGACCTGCGAGTACTTCCAGGTTGACATCGCCAAGGTATACCACAGGCTTTTCATCCCGTCGGCCCTGGTCCTAGCCGCAGCCGCGATACCACTCTACGCGTATTAATGGCGCTTGCATTACCGGTACCGTTGTATAAAATTGCACCAAGCAAAATCCACACCACCAAGGAGGAACCCTGTAATGAAACGAACCGTGTACCTGATACTGACCGGATTGATGGTACTTTCCCTGAGTGGCTGTCTGGTGGCCGAGAGCAGATATCTCCAGAAGGTCGAAGAGGCCGATAACCTGACCAAAGAGCTGGACAACCTGAAGCAGAAGCACTCGGCCCTGACCGCCGACAACACCGCTCTCAAGACGGAGTTTGAGACATTGAGGGGTGAGGCGGCTGGTTTGACCAAAGAAAAGCTGGCGCTCACCAAAGACAAGGTCGAGCTGGAAGAGGTTCTGAAGGCCAAATCCGATACGCTTTCCCAAAACATCAGTGATCTGCGTCAGAAGGTTGCCAGCCTGGAAGGTGAGAACCGTAAGCTGAAGGAAGACATTACCGCCCTGCAGAAGGTCAAGGAGGAAAAGGTCAAGGAGGTCAGCAGCACCTACGAGCTGCTGCTGCAGAACATGAAGAGCGAGATCGCCCAGGGCCAGGTGACCATTTCCGAACTGAAGGGCAAGTTGACCGTCAACATGGAAGCAGCCATTCTCTTCGATTCCGGCAAGGCCGATGTCAAGGTTGACGGGTTGGAGATACTGCTGAAGATGGTCGATACGCTGAAGGGTGTCAAAGACAAGGCCATCCGCATTGAGGGACACACCGACAATGTCCAGATATCCGGGGCCCTCATGAAGCAGTTCCCCACCAACTGGGAGCTTTCCGCCGCGCGCGCCATCAACGTCGCCAAGTATCTGCAGCAGCAGGGCCTTGACCCGGCCATCCTTTCTGCCGCCGCTTTTGCCGAATACAAGCCGATCGCCGACAATGGCAGCAAAGAGGGCCGCGCTAAAAACCGCCGTATCGAAATCACCCTGGTGGCCAGGGACTGATGGCAAAAAAGAAACCCGCCGATACCCCGCCCAAACCTGCACAGTTCCGCAGCACCCCATTCAGCACTCTGAAGGGTGTGGCTGCTGCGGCACCCACGGTTGCAGAAGCGCCCAGAACAAAACCCGTTTCTCTCCAGCAGCCGGGAGATGACGGAACTGAGCTCTTTCTACAGGCCATGAACGGGGTCAGAAAGCTGCAGAGTCCGACGCCGGACAAGGTGAAAGATGCCGGCGCTCATCAGGCGCAGTCGCCGGAGAAACGACCCCCGCTGCCTTCACCTGCAGACAGGGCAGCAACTGATCTTTTTCTTGAGGAAATCGGGCGATTGAAGCTGGAGGTGAAATTCGCCGAGACGCTGCCCGACGAAGACGAACTAAAGCCGCTTTCCGGCAATCGCCTGCGTCAACTGAAACGCGGCATTATTACGGTGAATCATCAGCTGGACCTGCACGGATTGACACGGGATGAGGCACTGACTGCCCTGCCCCGTTTTTTGCATAACGCGCGCTTGCGGGGACAATCGGCAGCTCTTGTCATTACCGGCAAAGGCACTCACTCTCCGGCCGAGCCGGTTCTGCAGCAGGCGGTGGCATCCTGGCTGCGGGATGCAGGCCGGGAGCTGGTGGTCGAGTTCACCCCGGCGCCACGGGAAATGGGCGGCAGCGGTGCCTTTGTAGTATTTCTGCGCCCGGCCCCGAAGCCGGTTGACAGTCCTTCCTGAATCATTGCCTTAGACGCGGAGTTCTCACCGCCCCCGCCTCGTGACTTTCGCATTCCAATTGACAAACAGCGTTATTCAGTGAGATAAGTAGAAATCTTTATTCTTAATAAAAATCAAGTCGTTTTATGCAAAGGGAATCGGGGAAGACAATGATCATTTCGAAAATCATCGGCAGCGGTTCGTGTCTGCCGGACCGGGTTATACCCAACAGTCATTTCGATTATCTGGTGGAAAACGCCGACGAGTGGATCTTTTCCCGCACCGGTATCCGTGAACGGCGCTTTGCCCATGCCAACCAGGCCACCTCCGACCTGGCCACCATCGCTGCACAAAACGCCTTGCAAGCCGCCGGCCTCTCCGCGGAGGACATCGACTGCATCGTAGTCGGCACCTCGACGCCCGATTACAGCCTCCCCTCGACCGCTTGCATTGTACAGGAAAATATCGCCGCCAAGAACGCCTTCGCCTTTGATGTCAACGCGGTCTGTTCCAGTTTTGTCTTTGCTCTGGAAATCGCCGACAACTTTATCAAATGCGGCAAATACAAGACGGTCATGGCCATCGGTGCCGATGTCTATTCCAGAATCCTCGACTTCAACGACAAGAGCAGCTGTCCGCTCTTCGGCGACGGCGCCGGCGCAACCATCCTGAGCAGCGGTGGAGATGAAAAAAACGGAATCCAGCACACCTACATGCGCAGTGACGGCAAGGGCTGGCCGCTGATCCAGGTGCCGTCGTCAGGCTCCCGCAAACCGGTCACCGCCGAGACGATCGATGCCAACGAGATTTATTTCCAGATGGCGGGCAAACAGGTATATGTCTTTGCCACCGAGGTTATCCCCGACATTATCAACAAGCTTTGCAGCAAAGCAGGCATCACTCCGGCTGACCTGGACTACATCATCCCGCATCAGGCCAACATACGCATGATCGATTTTATCTCCAAAAAGACCGGATTTCCTAAAGAACGCTTCCTGATCAACCTGGACCGTTGCGGCAATACCTCGGCCGCTTCAGTAGCGCTTGTTCTTGATGAGAACCTGCGCAACAGCACCATCAAACCGGGGAATCTGGTTCTGACGATGGCCTTTGGCGGCGGTCTGACCTGGGGGGGGCTCCTAATAAGGTTTTAACGCAGCAATTCCTTCCGTAGCTTCGATAAGTTCCAGTCCATTTGTTTCAAACAGTGCCCGCAGTTCTTGCTGCGGGCATTTCTGTTTCCAGCCTCCGTGAAAATGATCGGCGGCCAGCAGCAGGCCACACGGGGTCAAAAGGCGCACAAGTTGTGACACAATACGGCGCATCTCGTCCGGGCGGTTGATGATCGGGCCGCCCAGCAGCCCGTTACAGATAATGAGCTCAAATTTGTGGTGGGTAGCGGAGTTATCCTGGCTCGGAATATCCTGGTCCAGATTCCTCGCCCGGAACAGGACGGAATGCTGCGCCTTCTGTTCAAATACGGGCAGGCACCAGCGCCTGAAGCCCCCTTCGCGGAGCGGGTCATGGGGGAAGGCTGCATGGGCGGCAGCCCAGGCCTCCAGGGGCTCAAGCGTCCACCCTTCGATCTCGAAACTGTCCGGAGTCCAGCCCAACTCCAGTAACAGCCGCGCCACCCCGTAGGTGCCGGCGCCGTCTCCGCTGGCTGCATCCAGGCAGCGCAGGCGTCTGTTGCTGTGCGGCCTGCGCCGGAGCCATTCGGCGATCATGGCCGTTTGCCGGGGATAACGATCCCCACCGTCACCGTAGAAGCGTTCCGGCATGAATGACCAGAACAGGAATTTTGTGCGCAGTTCATCATCGGACTGGAGAAGTCCGAGCAGTTTGGCGGGGTTGGCGGACTGGCTGAGAAACGGCGGGAAACCGGCCACCAGGCCTGCCCAGCTTGGGCTGTCAGTGAACGGGGTGCTGGAAAGAATCGGAGGGTAGGCCAGTGCTCTGCGGTAAAGGTGAAAAAAATGGGGACGCAGCCCATCAAGCGGCAGCCAGAGTTCGCTCTGGTAGTGAATTTCAGGAGTGACGCACAGGCCCGGAGCGGGCCAGGGTGACGCGGAGCAGGCCAGAAACGCGGAGTACATGTTCTCCAGACGCTGGATGCGGCTCTTGAACAAGTGCGGACTGAGATGTGGCTTGATCAGGGTGGCGAGGGTCTGTCGGGCATCTCCGTGAGCCAGGGACGGAGTGAATGCAAACATCAGAAGCTGCGAATCGGCCGATAGAGGGTATCCCGCTCCACCGGGATCTTGCCGGCCTTTCTGATCAGGCCGATGATGCCGTCCTTGCTCAAAGACTGCGGGCTGTCGGCGCCTGCATCATGGCCGATCTTTTCCTCGACCACGGTACCGTCCAGATCGTTGACCCCGAAAGCCAGCGAAACCTGGGCGATCTTCTCGCCCAGCATGATCCAGTAGGCCTTGATGTGGTCGAAGTTGTCCAGAAAGATGCGGGCAATGGCCAGGGTTTTGAGGTCGTCCAGACCCGATGTGCCACTGGTGTCCAGTTTGAGATCGGAGTTGTGCGGCTGGAAGGCCAGCGGGATGAAGGCCTGGAAACCGCCAGTCTCATCCTGCAGTTCACGCAGCAGCGCCATATGCGCCACCCGGTTGGCTGCGGTTTCTACATGGCCATACAGCATGGTTGCATTGGTTTTCAATCCGCTCAGGTGCGCGGTACGGATGATGTCAAGCCAGCGTTGGCCCGCGATCTTCTCCGGGCAGATCCGTTGTCGGACATCCTCGACCAGTATCTCCGCTCCACCGCCAGGCATGGAGCCTAATCCGGCGCTCATTAGGCGCTCCAGTACTTGTGCTATGCCCAGATCCGAGATGCGCGAGAAGTAGTCGATCTCCACTGCGGTAAAGGCCTTGATATGCAGCAACGGCGCAGCAAGCCGGATGGCACGCAACATCTCCTCGTAAAATTCAAAGGGCAGGTCGGGGTGCAGTCCTCCGACGATATGCACCTCGGTGGCGCCATCACGTTCGGCTTCCACGGCCCGCCGACAGATTTCGTCCAGCGCCAGGGTATAGGCGCCCTCTTCACCGCTGGTGCGGGAAAAGGCGCAGAATGCACAGCGGTTGACGCAGATATTGGTCGGGTTAATGTGGCGGTTGACATTGAAAAAGACGTTTTTACCGTTTTTGCGCTCATTGACGTGAGCGGCCAGGGCACCGATGGCCAGAAGGTCGTTTGACCCAAACAGGGCCAAGGCGTCATCGCTGGAGATCCTCTGGTTGTTGTTTACTTTTGCTGCTATGATTTCGAGAGTGGACATGCCGGAAGTTTACGGCAAAGCCGGCCTTGGTTCAACGAAAAAAAGGCCTGCCAGGTTTCAAAAACCTGGCAGGCCGGGTGAAGCACGTGTTGGTTATCCTGTTATCCCAGAATCGCCTTCAGGTCGGCTTCGGCGGTGGTGATCGGACCGATGTTGAAATTCTCCACCAGGTAGTTGAGCACGTTGGGGGTGATGAAGGCCGGCAGTGTGGGGCCGAGCTTGATGTTCTTGATACCGAGGTGCAGCAAGGTCAGCAGGATGACGACCGCCTTCTGCTCATACCAGGAAAGGATCATGGAGAGCGGTAGGTCATTGACGCCGCACTCGAAGGCACCCGCCAGGGCCACGGCGATCTGGATGGCTGAATAGGCGTCGTTGCACTGACCGATGTCCAACAGGCGTGGGATACCGCCGATATCGCCGAACTCCATTTTATTAAAACGGTACTTGCCGCAGGCCAGGGTCATGATGACCGTGTCTTTGGGCGCCTGTTCGGCAAACTCGGTGTAGTAATTGCGACCCGATTTGGCGCCGTCGCAGCCGCCCACCAGGAAGAAGTGCTTGATCTGCCCGGCCTTGACTGCGGCGATGACCTTGTCGGCTACGCCCAGCACGGCGTTGTGGCCGAAGCCGGTCAGGATCTCCTGGCCCGGATTTTCGGGCAGTGCCGGGCACTCAAGGGCCTTGTTGACAACCGCGCTGAAATCCCAACCGTCGATGTGCTTGACGCCGGGCCAGGCCACCAGCCCCCAGGTGAAGAGGCGGTCGGTGTAGGAGTCGGCCGGACGCTGGATGCAGTTGGTGTTGAAGATGATCGCACCAGGGAACTTGGCGAATTCCTGGGCCTGATCCTGCCAGGCGCCGCCGTAGTTGGCCACCAGGTGGCTGTATTTCTTGAGGCCGGGATAGCCGTGGGCCGGCAGCATTTCGCCGTGGGTATAGACGTTGATGCCCTTGCCTTCGGTCTGCTTGAGGATCTCTTCCAGCATCTTCAGGTCATGCCCGGATACCAGGATGGCCTTGCCGGCCTTGGTGCCCAGCTGAACCGGGGTCGGAACCGGGTGGCCGTAAGTGTCGGTGTGGGCAGTGTTGAGCAGGCCCATGACGGTCAGGTTGTGCTTGCCGCACTCCATGGAGAGGCCGACAAAATCCATCAGCCCCAGACTGGCATCGGTAGTTGTTGCCAGGGCCTTCTGGAAGAAGGCCATCACCTCATCATCACTTCTGCCGAGGATCATGGCGTGATCCATATAGGCGGCCATACCCTTCAGACCGTACATGAGGATCTCGATCACGGAACGGATATCCGCGTCGGTGTGCTGGGTGTTGATGCCGTGCTGCTCGCCCTGAGTGGTCATGCCGGCCAGGTCCTCGGCCGGTTTCCAGTCGGCAACCGGGTTGGCGATGACCGAACCGTGGATGGCCCGGGCCTTTTCCTTCAGTTCAAAGCAGTGCTTGATCAAACCGCCGATGCGAGCCGGCTCGAAGTCGACATTGGTGACCGTTGTGAAGAGGGCTTCAATGGTAAAACGGTCGATCTCGGCGTTACGGCCGATCTTGTCGGCGTACAGCGCCAGGCTTTTCAGGCCGTAGACCAGGTGATCCTGCAGGGCCGCCACTTCCGGTTTCTTGCCGCATACACCGGAGATGTTACAGCCGGTTCCATTTGCTGCCTGCTCGCATTGATTACAGAACATTCGTTGTTCCTCCTTGGGGGTTGTGTGTTGTTTACAAACTCGTTATCGAGTTTTTCTTCTTTGTATGGTATGGAGAGTATACTAGTGATTTCTATCTTTACTTGACGCCAGTCAAAAATATGTCTTTTCCGGGAGGGAACCATGTCCAAAGTCTATTTCGCTGATATGCGGGCGAACCACAAGGAAAACCTGTTCGACAAGATCAGTAAACTGCTGAAGCAGGTCGGACTTGAACGGAGTATCAGCACCGGGGATCTGACCGCAATCAAGATCCATTTCGGCGAGAAGGGCAACAGCGCTTTCATCCGGCCGATCTTCGCCCGCAGGGTGGTGGAGGAGATTAAGAAGTTGGGCGCCAGACCGTTTCTGACCGATTCATCGACCTTGTATCCCGGTGAACGCAAGGAGGCGGTCTCGGCCCTGACCTGCGCCATCGAAAACGGCTTCGGCTATGCCTGCGTCGGTGCCCCGCTGATCATCAGCGACGGCCTGCGCGGGGTGACGGAGACGGAAATCGCACTGGATGGGGAGTTGCTGAAACGCGTACACATCGGAACTGAAATCGTGGAAGCCGATGCGCTGGTCTGCATGACCCACTTCAAGTGTCACGAACTGACCGGCTTCGGCGGCGCCATCAAGAATCTGGGCATGGGCTGCGCCAGCCGCAAGGGCAAGCTGGTACAGCACTCCACCGTGGCGCCCAAGGTGGCCGAGAAGTACTGCACCGGCTGCGGAATCTGTCTGAAGGCTTGCGCCCACGATGCCATTGCCGTTATCGAAGGCAGGGCGACCATCGACCCCACCCTGTGTGTCGGCTGTTCGCGCTGCATCACGGTCTGCCCGGTCAAGGCGATCAATATCCAGTGGAACGAAGCCGCCGACCTGGTCATGAAGAAGATGGCCGAATACGCCAAAGGCGCCCTGTCAGGCAAGCAGGGCAAGGCGGTCTTCATCAGCTTCATCACCCAGGTCTCTCCGGCCTGCGACTGCTACGGCCACGCCGATGCCCCGATTGTCAACGACATCGGCATCTGCGCTTCCACTGACCCGGTGGCCAT
>JBBQXT010000046.1:0-20758 GCA_038209415.1 Geobacterales bacterium | reverse complement strand
GGTCTTGATCTGGAAATGATCCGTAAATACGTTGTCTATCAGGAAAAGAAAGAGCGCGAACCACAGAAGTAGAGAAGAGCACCGTGGGGGCAACTCCAGCGTGCCTTCTATGAGGGCACGCTTTCAGCACCCCTATGGGGTGCCAAACAAAGCCCCGTCCTGTGGGCGGGGATTCAACCGCCGTTTACTTCATCTAATTTCATTTAAAGCCAGTAAAAAAAGGTTACACCATGGGTTACATGAACCCATAAAAAATAAACAGGCACCTACAAAATACCTTGTAAGTGCCTGTTTTTATTGGTGCGCCCTGCTGGACTCGAACCAGCGGCCTACGGCTTAGAAGGCCGTTGCTCTATCCAGCTGAGCTAAGAGCGCAAAAAGCGTTAAGCAGAACTATTGCGGGGAAAAACAGTAACATAAAGATTCAGTCGCGGCAACCTTCAATCACATCCTTGCAATGATTGACCGCATGAAAACGCCGGGCAGATTGCCCGGCGCCGGTATCACCCTTGCTTGTTTTCCTTCTGAATCAAATCCACGATCTTTTCGTAGAGTTGATCACCATCTTTTGACGTGATCTTCTTCTTGTCCACGACCGCCAGCGGGGCTTCACGACAGGCGCTACACTGTTTGATGCAGTCCTTGATCTTGATGTTCAGGTCCGGGAATTCTTCCGTCAGGCGGCGATATAGCTTGCCTTTGCCCTTGTTGTGCTCGCAGAAACGGATCTTCATGCTAGACCGCCAGAGGTGAACCGGGAGGTGCCACAAAGACGCGCTGCGCCATCTCGGCATCGATCATCAGGATGCCGTGGCCGTTATCACCAACCAGCTTGAGTTTGGCGATCAGGTCGCGGTCGTTATTCTCTTCCTCGACCTGCTCGGTGACAAACCACTGCAGGAAGATTTGGGTGGCATGGTCCTTCTCCTTGACCGCCTGTTCACTCAGGTCGTTGATGCACCCGGTGATCAGTTGCTCATGGGCCAGAGTCTTTTCGAACATCTGCAGCAGGGATTTGTAGGAGTTGGGGACAGCCTTGCCGGCCGGCAGGGTGATGTTGATGCCCTGATCGACCAGGTAGGTGTAGAATTTCATGAAATGAATCATTTCTTCGCGGTACTGGACCATGAACCAGTTGGCGGCGCCCTTGAGCCCCTTTTCGTTGGAGCAGGACGACATGGAAAGGTACAGATGGGCCGAATAGAGCTCCAGGTTCATATGCGTATTGAGTGCGTCTGTCATTTTCTTGCTGATCATGATCTGTGGCCTCCTGTGTGGTTGTGCTGACTTACGTATCTCTATTATTGGGTAAGAGGAATGCTGTGTCAAGTGCTAGAATCTCCGTCGCTGTCACCCTTCCTGCGCAGCCATTCCATCCGTTCGACGATACTCTTTTCAAAGCCGTGCCCTTTGGGCAGGTAGAACTTCCGCCCGGCCAACTGGTCCGGCAGACATTGCTGGCCGGCATAGCCCTGGTCGTAATCGTGGGCATACTGGTAGCCCTTGCCGTAACCGATCTCCTTCATCAAGCGTGTCGGGGCGTTACGGATGTGCAGCGGCACCGGCAGGCCCCCGCTTTTTCTGACCTCAGTCAGGGCGGCATCGATGCCGACGTAGGAAGCGTTGGATTTGGGGGCTGTAGCCAGGTAGGTGACGGCCTGGCCGAGAATGATGCGTCCTTCGGGCATGCCGACGGTCTGAAATGCCTGTTGGGCCGCAACCGCCATTTGCAGGGCGCGCGGGTCGGCATTGCCGATGTCTTCCGAGGCCATGATGATCATGCGCCGCAGGATGAAGAGCGGGTCTTCGCCCGCTTCCAACATGCGGGCCAGCCAGTACAGGGCGGCATCCGGGTCGCTGCCGCGCAGGGATTTTATAAAGGCGGAGACGACATTGTAATGTTCCTCACCCCCCTTGTCATACAGCAGGGCCTTCTTCTGCAGCGCCTCCTGGGCGATCTCAAGGGTGATAATCTTGTCTTTTTGCTGATTCAGTAAAGCCGCCGCCACCTCCAGCGTGTTCAGTGCGATGCGGGCGTCACCGCCCGACTGCTGGGCCAGAAAGTCCAGCGCATCATTCGTTGCGCTCAGTCCAAGCCGGCCCAGTCCTCGGTCCACATCGCTCAGGGCCTGCTCCAGAATGCCGCGCACGGTGGCCGGTTCCAGCTGCTGCAAAGTCAGCACCCGACAACGGGAGAGCAGGGGGGCGATGACCTCGAAGGAGGGGTTCTCGGTGGTGGCGCCGATGATGGTAACCAGCCCCTTTTCCACGGAGGGCAGGAAGGCGTCCTGCTGGGATTTGCTGAAGCGGTGGATTTCATCGACAAACAGGATCGTGCGGCTACCGCGGGCGGCGTAGCCCTCCGCTTCGCGGAAGATCTCGCGGATCTCCTTGATGCCGGACAGGATGGCCGAGAAAAAGATGAAGTGGGATTTGGTCTCGGCTGCGATGACATGGGCCAGGGTGGTTTTTCCGCAGCCGGGCGGACCCCAGAAGATCATGGACGAGAGTTGGTCTGTTTCGATCATGCGCCGCAGGATGCGCCCTTCGCCCAGTAGGTGTTCCTGGCCGGTAAACTCCGCCACGCTACGCGGGCGCATGCGCTCGGCCAGCGGGGCGTTTTTAGAAACCTCCGAGGTTTTTAAAACCTCGGAGGTCTGTTCCCAAAGTCCGGGTGATCGCATGTCAGTTTTTTGGTTCATTGCAGGTCACGTCGGCTGTGACGGCTGACCATTTCCGGTTTGATGCCCCATATCTCGCGGGCATATTCCGCGATGGTGCGGTCGCTGGAGAACTTGCCCATGCCGGCCGTGTTGAGGATCGAGGTGCGGGTCCACTGGCCGGGCTGCCGGTAGAGTCTGTCCACCTTCTCCTGGCAATCCATATAGGCGGCATAGTCGGCCAGCAGCAGGTAGCTGTCCACGGCCAGCAGGCTGTCGATGACCGGTTTGAACAGCTGCGGATCGCCGGGGGAGAAGCTGCCGTTGCCGATCATGTCGATGGCCTGCTTGAGCTCCTGGTCGCGGTAATAGTAATCCTGGGGGCGGTAACCGGCGGCCTTCAGGCTGTTGACCTGTTCGGCAGTCATGCCGAAGATAAAGATGTTGTCGCGACCGACCTCTTCCATGATCTCGATGTTGGCGCCGTCCAGTGTGCCGATGGTCAGGGCACCGTTCAGGGCGTACTTCATGTTGCCGGTGCCGGAGGCCTCGGTGCCGGCCGTGGAGATCTGCTCCGACAGGTCTGCTGCCGGAAAGATCATTTCGGCTAGTGTGACGTTGTAATTGGGCAAAAAGACCACCTTGAGCAGGTGGTTGACCGCCGGATCATTGTTGACAGCGGCAGCGACAGCATTGATCAGCCGGATGATCAGCTTGGCCATCTGGTAGGAAGGTGCGGCCTTGCCGCTGAAGATGACCGTGCGGGGAGCGCAGTTCAGACCCGGATTGACTTTGATGCGGTTGCAGCGGGTGATGACGTGCAGCACATTGAGCAGCTGGCGCTTGTATTCGTGGATGCGCTTGGTCTGGCAGTCGAACATGGAGTCCGCTGACACGCTGATACCGGTATGATTGTAGATATATTCGGCCAGACGCAGCTTGTTGGCCCGTTTGACCGCGCTCCACTGCTGCTGGAAATCACTGTCATCGACATGCTGCCGCAGCCCGTTCAGTTCGTCCAGGTTGGTGACCCAGCCCGGACCAATCTTTGATGAGATCAACCCTGACAGCCCCCGGTTGGCATGATTGAGCCAGCGCCGCTGGGTTATGCCGTTGGTCTTGTTATTGAAGCGCTCCGGCCACATCTGATAGAAATCCCGGAACAGGTCGTCCTTGAGGATCTGGCTGTGCAGGGCCGAGACGCCATTGACCGAATGGCTGCCGACCACGGCCAGGTGGGCCATGCGCACATGTTTTTCGCCCTCCTCGCCGATAATCGACATGCGCCGCATTTTGCCGCTGTCGCCGGGAAAGCGGGCGGCAACCTCTTTGAGGAAGCGCTTATTGATTTCATAAATAATCAGCAGATGCCGCGGCAGGATATATTCCATCATCGCCACCGGCCATTTTTCCAGCGCCTCGGGCAGGACGGTGTGATTGGTGTAGGCAAAGGTTCGCTGGGCAATACCCCAGGCGGCCTCCCAGACAAGCTGCTTCTCATCCAGTAGGATGCGCATCAGCTCGGGGATGGCCAGGGTAGGGTGGGTGTCGTTAAGCTGAATGGCGACCTTTTCGGGCAGCAAGCCCAGGTCTTCGTGATGTTTGGAGAAGCGGTAGAAGATGTCCTGCACCGTGGCCGAGGAGAGGAAATATTCCTGGCGCAGGCGCAGCTCCTTGCCTTCCAGCATGTGGTCGGCCGGGTAGAGCACCTTGGAAATATTCTCGGTTTTCATCTTGGACTCGACCGCACCAACATAATCGCCCTGGTTAAACGAGGTCAGCTCAAAGTCACGGGTAGATTTCGCGCTCCACAGTCGCATGGTGTTGACCGTATCGTTTCTGTAGCCCGGGATCGGTACATCATAGGCCAGGGCCATGACATCATGGGTGTCAACCCACGAAAAACGTTTCTCGCCGTTCTCTCCGGTGAATTGCACTACCCGGCCATGGTACTGGATCTTGTGCAGGTGTTCCTGGCGGCCGAACTCCCAAGGGTTGCCGTAACGAAGCCAGTTGTCCGGCATCTCTACCTGAGCGCCGTCCACGATGCGCTGGTAGAACATGCCGAACTCGTAGCGGATGCCGTAGCCGTAAGCCGGTAGACGCATGGTCGCCATGGAATCGAGAAAACAGGCTGCCAGCCGGCCCAATCCGCCGTTACCCAGGCCGGCGTCCCACTCCTTTTCAGCCAGATCCTCAATGTTTATACCGATCTCCTTAAGGGCGCTTTCCCACTCATCCATGATCCCCAGGTTGATCAGGCTGTTGCCCAGGGTGCGGCCCATGAGGAATTCCATGGATATGTAGTAGACTCGCTTGGCGTCATTGATGTAGTAGGACTGCTGGGTATCCAGCCAGCGCTCCGCCAGCATGTCACGAACGGCGTAGGACAGGGCCAGGTACAGGTCGGCCTTGGTGGCGGAGTACTTGTCCTTGACCAGCGTGTACTGGAGATGTTGCAGGAATGAGCGCTGCAGGTCGGAGGCACAAGGTTTTGCAGGTGAGGCAGAGTTTGTCTGAGTAGTTTTCATGGGACTGGTCCTCATATGAAACGGTGTTAGGTCCGGCAGTATATAGATTCATGTTTTACATTGCAAGCGGGGAGCTTTTTTGGAAACCTCGGAGGTTTGTTACATGTCATCTATAAGCAACTTGGAATATCAAAATGATTTTAAAGGCCTCATAGTATCGCTGTAACTCATTAATGCTTATTGGAAAACCCGTAAGACAGCATAGTCCCGTCAAGCGAGACATCCTTGAATATTCTCCCCCGCACTATCCGTGACACGAATGGCGACCTCATGGTTTTTCAGTTCCGCGCTCCCCGAAAATCTCACATTGACGTAGTTCCTTGAAAGCCCCCGACATACGCCTGTCTTCGCATCATACCCCTGCATCAGCACCTGCAATTCCCGGCCAACCTGTTTCATGAGAAACCCGGTCTTTTTCTCCGCAGCCGTGTTCCGCAGAAGTTCTGCCCGTTTCTTGATGATGCTTCCGGCAACTTGTCCGGCCAGGTCGGCGGCCTTGGTGCCGGGTCGTCGGGAGTAAGGGAAGACGTGCAGGTCCGAGAAGGACAGTTCTTCCACCAGTTGCAGGGTCTCGCTGAACTCATCCGCGCTTTCTCCGGGAAATCCCGCGATTACATCGGCGCCGATAAAAGCTTGCGGGAGCGCCGCGCTGATCCGCGCCATCAGCTCGCGGAAGAAGAAACCTGTGTAGCGGCGGCCCATGCGCTTCAGGACCGCGTCGCTGCCGCTTTGCAGGGGCAGGTGCAGATGCGGACAGATGATTCGTGAACCGCTCATCAGGGTCAGCAGTTCGTCGGTCAACTCATTGGGCTCGACCGAACCGATGCGCAGGCGCGGGACGAGAGTTTTCGAATCTATTTGGCGAACGAGTTCGGTCAGGGAACTCTTGCGGGCCAGGTCGAGACCATAGGCGCCCAGGTGGATACCGGTCAGCACCACCTCCTGATACCCGTTGTCAGCCAGCTTTCTGATGCCGTCCAGTACATCCGAGATCTCGACGCTGCGGCTTTTACCGCGGGCATAGGGTACGATACAGTAGCTGCAGAAGGAATTGCAGCCGTTTTGGACCTGCAGAAAGGCACGGGTATGTTCGGCAAAGCTTTCCAGTTTGAGCGGTCCGGCAGTCTGCTGGGCAGCAATGTCCGAAACGCCGCTCTCTCCCGATTCCACCATGGCTATGATGTCCTGTTTTTCCAGGTTGCCCAGGACACTGTCCACTTCCGGCATCTGTTCCAGTTCACCCGGTGCAACCTGGGCGTAGCAGCCGGTTGCTACGATGCGGGCATGGGGGTTCAGGCGCCGTGCGCGGCGGATCAGGCGGCGGGTTTCGGCATCGGTTCTGGCGGTAACCGTACAGGAGTTGACAACATAAATATCCGCAGGTTGCGTAAAGGGCACAATGCTATAGCCGCTTCGTTCAAACTGCTCGATCATGGATGCCGACTCGAACTGGTTGGTCTTGCATCCCAGCGTGGCTATGGCAACGCGTTTCATGGGGTTGGGGTGTCCTTTTGCAGTTTTTTCATGATCCAGGTGACATATACGACGGCCAGGGCGGCGGCCGACCAGGTTGCCGCAAAGATGCCCCACCAGATACCCATGATGCCCCAACCCAGTATCGTTGTCAAAATATGAAACAGCAGAAAAGGGCCGACGATCTGCCGGTAAAGCCCGATCCAGAGTGCGAAGCTCGGTTGCTTGATGCCCTGCATGGCGGAGGAGCAGATATAGAGCAGTACATAGGCAGGAAAAACGAAGGCCTCGATCCGCAGAAAGCGTATGCCAACCGCCACGACGGCCGGGTCACTGCTGAAGAAGCGCATCAAATCACCGGTGAAGATCAGGGCAGCCACCGTGCCGCTGATGGCCAGCGTGAATCCGTAACGCAAGGAGACGGCCAGAACCTGACGGATGCGGTCGATCCGGCCGGCACCGTAATTCTGGGCGGTCAGGGCCAGCGTGGACACGTTAAGCCCCATAACCGGCAGCAGGGCGATCTGTTCGACACGCGTGGCAATGCCGTAGGCCGCCACCGCCGTCTGGCCGTATTTGCCCACAAACCAGGTGATGATAAAGACGCCCAGCGTGACCGTCATCATGTTCATGGCGGCCGGAAAACCCTGCCCGAACAGTGCGCGGTAATACTCACGCCGGGGTAACAGTTCACGCAGCGTGAAGGCCGGAATGGCACCTGTGCGGGAGAGCCGGATGAAGAGGTAGAAATTGCCGATACACTGGATTAAAACGGTAGCCAATGCGATGCCGGTCAAGCCCATGGCCGGTAATCCCATGCCGCCGTACATGAACCAGGGGTCAAGCGCCAGATTGAGGAAAAATCCGCTGATCAGGACATTGCGGTAGGTGATGGTATTGCCGTGGGAATTCAGAATGGCGCTCATCACGAAATTGAGCAGAAAAAATGATGCGCCGGCATAGATGACGTTCATGTAACTCAACGCCAGGGCCAGATATTCTCCCCGGGCACCCATGAACATGAAGATGTGCGGCAGGGACAACAGGCCCAGTACCGTCAGGGCCAGGGCATTCAGCACTGCGAATGAAAGTGCCTGATGTACATAGCGCCTGGCTTCGTCGTGTTCTCCCCGGCCCAGGGCGTTGCCGATCAGGGCGGTGGCGCCGGTGGATACTCCGGTGCCTATGGCCAGGAGGATGAAAAATACCGGGAATGAAAGCGACATGGCGGCCAGTGCCGTGGTGGAAAGCCGCCCGCCGTACCACACATCCACGACATTGAACATGGTGGTGAAGAAGAAACCGGTGCCGGCCGGGATGGCCAGGCGGCGGATCAAAACCGGCAGCGGGGCTGTTGTCAGATCGGAGGGCATCATCTAAGCCGCTGGAATAAAATTAATAGTGCACAAATATGGCAAGGACGGCATAAGGAGCCGTAACGAACCATCGGCAATTAACAGTTGTTTCATAACGGCTCCTAAGGTGCAATGGCGTTCAATTCTACCCGGCTTTTAGCTGTTGCATCCTTGTCCGGTGCTTTGAATATATCGTCATTTTTCTGGAAAATACGCTCGGCCGGCACGTTGCCCTGCTTGACCAGACGGGTAATGATGGCCGTGACCCGCTCCCGTGCCAAGGTCTGTAGTTCCGGTTCACCGACGACCGTGTTGGCGATGATCAGCTTTTTCATCTCGTCAGGTGGCAACTCCTTGACCAGGCCGATGACATTGCGCGGTTTGGGGAACTTTTCCTTCCTGTAGACAGCCGCCAGATAGATGCCCTGTTCTTCGGGCAACACCCGAACGGAGTCGGCTTTTTCTCCCTCTTTCAGGGTACCGGCCTTGCCCAGTGCAAGAAATTTCTCATTTCTGAGCTTGCGGCTCAGCAGTTCAAGACGATAGGCCTCGCTGTCCTTTTCACGGTCTACGTAACCTTTTAGTTCTATTTTGAGGGCCGGCCGATCGAGCAGTGCCTTGGAAAGGTCTGCCAGTTTTTGTTCTTCGCTGGGCAGGATAACGCTTGTCCCGTGATCAAAGCGGATGGCGCTGAAGTCTTCGCCTCCACCGAACATGGACGACAGTAGCGATAAGGGCGAGCTGACCGCCTTGACCAACAGGTTCTGCAGAACCTGGAAGACCAGTTTCCAGATGTTGAATTTGGGGTCATCGGTGCGGCCGGTGACCGGTACGTCCAGGTGAATTTCGCCTTTGCGGTCCTTGAGCAGGGCCAGGCCAAGCTTGACCGGCAGCTTGGTGGCCCTGTCGCTTTCAACCTTCTCACCGAAGGTGAACTGGTCGATGAAGATCTTGTGTTCTGAATTGAGCTGTTTCTTTTCGATTTTGTACTTCAGGTCCAGGGAGAGTTTGCCTTTTTCGATCGTGTATCCCAGGAAGGTGGCGGAGTAGGGCGTGACCGGCGACAGTTCGATGTCCCGGAAGGCTACCTTCAGATCCACGAACAGATCGTCCCTGAGCGGGTTGATCTGCCCGGTGATCTGCAGCGGAGAGTTGTTCTCCAGATTGCCGCGCAGGTCCACGTCAGCAAGTTTTGTTTCTTCCGATGACAGCCCGCTGACCCGACCGCCCAGGTTGTAAAAGGTGCTGGAGAAGCGCTGCGGAAGGTGGTTGTCGGTAAAGGCCAGGGTTCCGTCCTGTATCGTCAGCACATCGATCCGGATCTTTTTGCTGGAGGCTGCAGGTTGCTGCAGGGCCGGCGCAGGCGGCTGTCCGGCAGGCGTTGCTGCTGCGGCAGGCTGTGTCTGCAGGTCGTTTTCCTTTGCCTCCTTTTGCACCAGGTTCTGCAGATTCAGGGTGCCGTCCTTGCGAATGATGATGCGCGAATAGACGCCGTTGAGGGCTATTTCGCGCAGGGCCAGGCTGAACGGCTCCAGATTGCCGCGGATGTCGTCCAGTTGCAGGCTTTCCCACTTGAGCAGGTCTTCCTCGGCAACCGAATCGACGGCGTGAAAGGCGCGGATTCCGGCGCTGCCCTTGAATGTCCCGGTCGGTTTGCCGTCTTTGAGGGCGATGTCCATATTCATGCTGCTGACGGCGCTGCCGCCCAGGATGAAGAAATTCAAGTTGGAGGGGAAATAAGCCTCGAAGTCGCGCAGCGGCAATTGGCCGATACTGACGCTGCCCTTGTAGCGGAAGGGGGCCGGGGTGATCTCGCCGCTGGCCTTGAGCGGAGTTGCCTTGTTGAAGGTCGAGGCGAAACGCAGCGCCGCAGGGGTGAATTTCGGCCCGTTCAGGTTCGACAGGCTCAGACTGGTGTTGCTGAGCGTAAAGCGTGGTTTATCTTCAAACGTTTTATCGGTAAAAGAAGTTGAGAACTTATCGATCAGGATCTTTTTCAAGTGGAAGGAAAAGTCTCTGTCTGCCTGCTGACCCTTGGCTTTAGGGGTGGCCAGCACGACCGGTTTGGTCGTTGCCGCTGCCAACGGCCGAAGGTTGCTGTTTCCATCGGGGACCGCTTGAGTAGAAGTATTTTTTTTCAGCAGCGAAAGGATCGAAAGGCTGCCATCCATTTCGCGGGAAAGGGAGAGATTCCCTTTGGAGAGCTTGATTTCGGCGGTTTCGAATACATTCTTTTTCTGGTTGTAGCTGGAGCCATTCACTTCGAACCGGGCCAGGTCAAATCCGTCCTTGTAACCGTAGCGGGCCGAGAGCCCGGTGACCAGGAACTTCCCCTCATTTATCATCCAACCGTCTTCCCCGTTGTAGGATGCTACCGAAGAGATATTGAGTGTCCCTTTGACCGGTGCTGTCAGCAGTTGCGAGAGGTAGGGCCAGCCGCGAACGAGCTTCAGGCCGCTCAACTCGGTGGAAATGGCTGCTGTCAATGGATCAAGCGAGAAACTGCCGTCAGCACTGAAGGTGGCCTCTTTGTCAAGCAGCATGGACAGGTCGAAGTCAGCTGTCTTGCCCGCTTCGGTGGTGAAGTTCGTTACCTCTGCATCTATTTGGGTTACCGTACCCTTGAAACCGCCCGCAGGTTGTGCATCGCTGAAGTGCACGATACCGTCAGCCAGTTTGAATGAGGCAACCTTCAGCAGTGCTTGCTGCTTCTTGCTATCCTCGGACTTCTTTTTGGATTCTGCTTCAGGATTTATTTCCGTCTGCGCCGCTGGCGGAAGCAGATGTCTGTACATCCATTCCCCACGGGCGCTGCGGCTAACGAATAGTTCCAGGCCCTCTACCGTAACTGCATCAATCAGGAAGCGTCGGGCAAAGACCTCCAGCCCGGCTGCCCTCACTTGCAGCGAGGGCAGCTTGAGCAGGGGCTGGCCCCCGCTCAGATTGACTGCGATATCATCAAACCGGAAGACGCCTTTGACGCCAAGTTCCGGCTTCTTGTCGCTGGAAATCCGGTAGGTAAGGTCGGCGTTGACTGTCAATCGGCCCGAGACCAGGTTGACCCGGGGTTTGATCGGAGAATAGGCCACATACTCCGGCAGCTGTAACCTTTTCAGATTAATATGTACTGAGGTCTCCAAAGATTTACTGAGCGGCTTGACCTTGCCGGAAAAAGTGAACGGGGCACCGTTAACCAGGGCCGAGATGCGTGGGTCGGTGTATTTTTCCACCATATAGGGGATGTTGCTGATAAACGGTATGGCAAGATCAAGATTGCGGACGGTGTGTTTCCTGCCTCCCTCCACCGCCCGGTCCGCGAAATCTACAGAACCATTTTTGATATGGATGTTGTTGAGGGAAAAACGGAATTCCGTTTTAGGCTTTTTGGGTTTGGCGTTCTGGCGTTCGATGATGTCGTTGAAGCTGTAGCTGTTGGCAGCCATTCGGGCAAAAGAGACCGACGGGCTGTCTACGGTTACCTCTGAAACGATCAGTGCCCCTTTGAAAAGAGAGGCCAGTCCGAGGGAGGCGCGCAGCCTGGCGATGGAGACAAATGGGCCGCCCTCTTTGGCCTCGATGGCGAAGCCGCTGACCGTGACGGTCAGGGTGAAGGGGTTGATGGCGACCTTCTCGATGCGGGTCTTTCTACCGGTCTCATCGGCTATGGCAGCGATCGCCTTGCTTCTGACGATCAGTGGCAGAATGGTAACAGCAAAGAGCAGGAGTGCCAGTACCGAAACAAGACATATCAGCAACACTTTTTTTCTTTTGGACATGGCCTGACTCCGTTGGCTGAAGGTAGTATTCTGAATTTATACCATACATTCCGTGTGATGTGATTCCAAATTCACCGTTTCATGGCAGGTTGCGCAGCAAGATCTCGCGGTTTTTGTTGAAAAAAAAAGCTAAAGCGGCTACAAGAGAAAACAATTTCATTTCAGCGTGAAGCATACTTTCGGGAGGTAGCGATGAGCCTTGTAAAATTGTATGACACAACCCTGCGTGACGGGACACAGGCCGAGGATATCTCATTTCTGGTTGAGGATAAAATCCGGATTGCCCACCGTTTGGACGAGATCGGAGTGCATTATATCGAGGGCGGCTGGCCGGGAAGCAATCCCAAGGACGTTGCCTTCTTCAAGGACATAAAAAAAGAGAAGCTTTCCCAGGCCAAGATTGCGGCCTTCGGTTCCACCCGCCGCGCCAAGGTCACGCCGGACAAGGACAGCAATATCATCACCCTGATCAAGGCCGAGGCGGATGCCATCACCATCTTCGGCAAGACCTGGGACTTCCACGTGCGCGAGGCGCTGCGCATCTCGCTGGAAGAGAACCTGGAGCTGATCTTCGATTCGCTGGAATACCTGAAGAAAAATGCCCCGGAAGTATTCTACGACGCCGAGCATTTCTTCGACGGCTACAAGGCCAACCCGGATTACGCCATCAAGACCCTCAAGGCGGCCGAGGCCGCCAAGGTCGATTGCATCATCCTGTGCGACACCAACGGCGGTACCATGCCCTATGAGGTGGCCGAGATCATCAAAACGGTCAGAAAGCATATCAAGACCCCGCTGGGTATCCATACCCACAACGATAGCGAGTGTGCCGTGGCCAATACGATGATTGCGGTGGAACAGGGCATCGTCCAGGTGCAGGGCACCATCAACGGTTTTGGCGAGCGCTGCGGAAATGCCAACCTCTGTTCCATTATTCCGGCTCTCAAGGTCAAGATGAAGCGGGAGTGCATCACTGATGAGCAGCTGCGTCACCTGCGCGACCTGTCACGCTTTGTCTTCGAACTGGCCAACATTTCTCCCGACAAGCATCAGGCCTATGTAGGCAATTCGGCCTTCGCCCACAAAGGGGGGGTGCATGTCAGCGCCATCCAGCGCCATCCCGAGACCTATGAGCACATGCGTCCCGAACTGGTCGGCAACTGCACCCGTGTGCTGATCTCCGACCTGTCCGGCCGCTCCAATATCCTGGCCAAGGCCGAGGAGTTCAATATCAACCTGGACAGCAAGGATCCGGTCACCCTGGAGATTCTTGATAACATCAAGGAGATGGAAAATCGTGGCTACCAGTTCGAGGGTGCCGAGGCTTCCTTCGAGCTGTTGATGAAGAAGGCCCTGGGAACCCACAAAAAGTTTTTCACCGTGCTCGGATTTCGCGTTATTGATGAAAAGCGGGGTGAAGAGCAGAAGCCGATGGCTGAGGCCACGATCATGGTCAAGGTGGGCGGCAAGGTTGAACACACGGCTGCCGCGGGCAGCGGTCCGGTCAATGCCCTTGATAACGCCCTGCGTAAGGCGCTGGAAAAGTTCTATCCCAAGCTGAAGGAACTCAAACTGCTGGATTACAAGGTGCGTGTACTGCCGGCCGGACTCGGTACTGCATCTTTGACCCGTGTCCTGATAGAGTCTGGTGACAAACATGCTCGCTGGGGAACGGTTGGTGTGTCCGATAATATCATCGACGCATCCTATCAGGCGCTGATCGACAGCATCGACTACAAGCTGCACAAGACGGAAGAATAACAGACGGTCTGACGCTATGGAACGTTCCCGGCGCACCTTGATCCTCCTGCTGGCCGTTGCTGTTGCCATACCTGTTGTTGTCAGAAGCCGACGGGGTGCGGATAAACGCATCCCGGCGGCTTTTTCCGTTTTGTCGTCGTCCGCTCATGGATATGTTCAGATAAGTGGCGACGTCAGGTATCCCGGCATGTATCCGTTTACCGCCAATATAATGACGAGTGGTGTCATTGAAATGGCGGTGCCGGTGCGGTCCATCTCAGTCATGGAGCCACCCGCTGCCGGGACCGTTCCGGTTGTCAATGGTGAGGCGCTTCTGGTGAATATCCGCAACAACGGAAGCGCCACCGTGACCAGAGGGAGTATATCTGCGGCGCAGCGGCTTGTTCTGGTGATTCCCCTGGATATAAACGCAGTGAACGAAGCGGACCTGGACAAAATCCCTGGTATCGGGCCGGCCATGGCCCGAAGAATTGTGACGTATCGTCAAAATAATGGCGGTGTGATGTCTGTTCAGGACCTGCTGATGGTCGAAGGTATTGGTGAAAAGAAGTTTGCCGCACTGAAAAAATATTTCCAACTATCCGGTATTTAAACAATTTGAGTTCCAGCCCGATAATATTTGTTGATAAAGTTTCATCTTGGCACATATGGTGTAATACCCTATTGATATTGAAGGCATGAGTGCTATCACATCAATGGGAGGATTGTTATGCAATGTCCACGCTGCAAAGGCCGCATGTTCGCCGAGAAGTTTTATGACTTTGTCCGTTTCTTTGATGCCTGGAAGTGCACCTGTTGCGGTGAACTGCTGGATTCGACTATCCTGGCCAACAGGGCCCGCAGCAACAATACGCACCTCGGCTGACAGCACGTTACAAGTCGATATAACGTTTCACAAAAAAAAAGCCTTCCGTTATCGGAAGGCCTTTTTTATAGCTTGCTTCGCAGTCCGGCATTTTACTTATTCCCCGTTTGACGTCCTACGTTATACTGCGTATGTTATTTTCGCATAAACACATTTCAGGTTTGGTCATCGTCATCATCCACATCTTCAGGTATCCTTTCAAGACCCGTCTCAACCCTTGGCTCATCGCTTGTTAGCTGACGGTGGCAGGTATGAAACAGCAAAGCTCCCTCCAATTGCATGGAGGGAGCTTTGCTGTGTTCTTGAGTCAGATGCGGATAGGTGGCGTCAGGATGACGGAAATTACCCCGGTCCTGAGTCTGTCAGTCGTTGCCGTCTCCGGAACCTCCGCCGCTTCCTGAAGTTGAGAGATAATCAGAAATGGACTGCAGTTGGGCCGTAGTCAGAGAGGAGAGAGAATTCATGCGACTCTGACTCTTTATGTTTGACTGAATAGTTGATAAAGAGGTACTCCCCATGCTGCTGTGACAACTGGAACAGTAAGATTTGAACAGCGCTGCGCCGTCGGTTGATGTCGTTCCTGTCCCTGTACCAGTACCGGCCAGGGCGGTGACAATGGCTTGGATGTCAGCTGCGCTCAGGCTGGACAGGGAGTGCATGCCGCCTGAGTTGCCGTTGATGGCGCTTTGGATGCGGGCGACGGTGGCCCCGGTCTTGCTCGATGTAGCCAACGCGCCATGGCAAGCCGCACAGTCGCTGGCATACAGGGTTGCTCCGTTGACGACAGGTGGGACAGTGGTTGTCAGGGCGGTGGCAATCGCTTGAATCTGACTTGCGGTCAGGATGCTGGCAAAAGAACCCATACCACCTACATTGCCGCCAATGGCGGCCTGAATACGGGCGCTGGTTGCGCCCAGTTTGCTCGATGTAGCCAATGCGCCATGGCAAGCTGCACAGTCACTGGCATACAGGGTTGCTCCGTTGGCGACAACAGGCGGGACAGTGGTTGTCAGGACGGTGGCAATCGCTTGAATCTGGTTTCCGGTCAGGGTGCTGGACAGAGAGCCCATTCCGCCGGTGTTGCCTACGATGGCGGTCTGGATACGGGCGCTGGTTGCGCCCAGTTTGGTCGATGTAGCCAACGCTCCGTGACAGATCGCACAGTTACTGGCATAAAGCGCAGCGCCGTTGGACGTAGTTGTAGCCAAAGCCGTGGCAATCGCCTGCATCTGACTTACGGTCAGGGTGTTGGCCAGAGAGCCCATGCCGCCGGTGTTGCCATTGATAGCACCCTGGATAGCGACGCTGGTAACACCCAGCTTTGTTGAATTGGCCAGGAGTCCATGGCAGCCCGCGCAATAGCTGCTGTAGAGTGTCGCACCGTCGGGGATGGTGACAGTAGCTACCAGAAACGGAGCGAGTGCCTGCAGCTGGGCAACGGTCAATGATCCGGCGATAGTCTGTATCTGCACGGGTGTCAGAGTGGCGGTAAACGCCTGCAACTGGGCAGGCGACATGGCACTTGCATACGCTTGAATCTGGGCCGGCGACAGGGCGGACAGGTCAGCCGGGGTTACGTTTGTGCCATTGCTGCAGCCGGCAAGTGCGAATCCCATAACTATCATTGCGAGGATCATGTAGTTTCGAAGGTGGTTTCTCATTGATATCTCCTTGAGCTGAATAATGTTGAAGTTATGGTGCCGGCTGGACGTTTACCGCCTTCAGTAATGGAGCGATGGCCTGCAATTGGGCAACGGTCAGTGTCTGGCCGGCTGTTGTTATCATCGCAGGGGTCAGGACGGTTGCAAAGGATTGCAACTGAGCAGGAGTCAAGGCGACTGTATAGGCTTGAATCTGGGCCGGAGTCAGGAGGGACACGGCGCTGGGTGTGATGGCCGGTGAGGAACCGCAGCCTGCAAGTGAGAGGCCTGTAATTGCTATGGCCATGATCAGGATGTTCCGGATGCTCTTTTTCATATCAATCTCCTTGTGTTGTGAAATGTAGTGGTTATGGTGCCGTCAAGACTGCGGTGATCGCCTGGATATCGCTAGCGGTCAGAGTTGACAAAAAACCCATGCCGCCCGTATTGTTGTTGATGGCATTGTGCAAGCGGCTGAAGTCAGCGCCGATCTTGGTGGATGTGGCAATTGCTCCGTGGCAGCCGACACAGTTGCTGGCATATAAGGCAGTGCCGGCGGGCACCGCTGTCAACGCGGCGGCGATGGCTTGCACCTGGAGCGGTGCCAGCGTTGACAGAGATCCCATGCCACCGGTGTTGGCGGTGATAGCATTCTGGATGCGGGTGATATTCGCGCCGGCCTTGAGGGTGGTGGAAAGACCTCCGTGGCAGACCATGCAGTTACTTTTATACAGAGCCGCTCCCGTGGTTACGGGTGCCAGGGCGGTGGCGATCGCCTGGATATCGGCTGCGGTCAAGGTGCTAAATGAACTCATGCCCCCCACGTTGCCGGCAATGGCGTTCTGAATGCGGGTTGGATCTGCGCCTATCTTCGCGGATGCGGTGATAGCACCATGGCAGGCCGCGCAGTTACTGGCGTAGAGTACTGCTCCGTTCGGCACGGCAATAGCAGTGCCGACGAGGCTGACGACCTTGCCGGCAGAAGTCGCCGCAGTAGCAGAGGTCGCAGTTGTTGCGTTGCTCCCGCAACCGGCAAGCACGAAGGTGAATGCCGTCGCGGTGAGGACGATGCTGCTGTGGATCGTTTCTTTCATGTTAGTCTCCTTTTCTTTGTGTAGTTTAAGTGCCTTTGTTTCATCTATGTTCAGAAGAGGTCTTGAAACAAAACCAATTTGCTTGAGTTGAAATTGAGTTGAACTATCCCATATCCCCAAAAATAGTAGGGTTAAGAACGGTAAAAACAGGTAAAGTTTTGTAAAGCGTCAGCCGCTGAAATTTTCCTTTCTTTACAATCGGAATCTCGAACATCCGGTATGCTGTCAAAAATGCAACGAAAGGAACGCTGGCAATGAATCGGATTTTGGTAATTGATGACGATATTGAACTGTGCGAACTGCTGACCGACTACCTCACGCTGGAGGGATTCGCAGTGGAGGTTGTGAATAACGGAGAGGAAGGAGCGCTGCGGGCGCTGGCCAGCGAGTATGCACTGATTGTTCTTGACGTCATGTTGCCGGGGATCAATGGCTTTGAGGTGCTGAGGCGCATCCGGGTCGGTTCGGCAACACCTGTGCTGATGCTGACGGCCCGCGGTGACGATGTGGACAGAATCGTCGGCCTGGAAATGGGCGCTGACGACTACCTGCCGAAACCCTTCAATCCGCGCGAGCTGGTGGCACGCATCAATGCCGTGCAGCGTCGAACGACGGTAAGCCCGGCCAATAACATTGTGACGGAAGATCGTCTGGTTGCCGGCGATCTGGAGCTGGATTTGGGAGCCAGGACTGTGCGGGTGGGCGGGGTACATCTGGATCTGACCTCGGTAGAGTTCACCCTGCTGGAAGTCCTGCTTCGGCTGGCTGGACATGTGGTGAGCCGTGAAGAGCTGTCGAGGCAGGTACTTGGCCGGCCACTGAATGCCTATGATCGGAGCATTGACGTGCATGTGAGCAGACTGCGCCGCAAGCTCGGCGCTCCAGGCGAAGAGAGTGAAAGAATCAAGACTGTACGGGGTGTCGGCTACATTCTTACCCGCTCATCCGCCGGGCAATAATCTCAGAAAATACAATTTCACGCCGTTATTTGGATACTACGGACGCAGCCGGTTTATTTCAAAAAAGGATACATTCCATGCGGACTCTGTTCATCAAAATATTCCTTAGTTTTTGGCTGGCCATGGCCCTTACCAGTATTGCCTATACCCTTCTGGCCTTGAATACACAGATCGGGCAAAGTGGAAAGTTCCAGAGTCACTTCCAGCAGGATCGGCGACAGGTGCTTGAGCAGATGCTGGCATGGTACGGTCAGATAGCTCCTGCGCTGTATGAGCGTGGCGATACGTCAGCACTTGCCCGATTTGCCGGGAAAGCGGATCGGCCGGTTGAGGCACGGGCATTCCTGTTTGCTGCGGACGGCACCACGCTGATGTCCGACCATGATATTCCCAAAGCCGTCCAGGCTGCGGCGAATCTGGCTGCGCGGAGCAGTGCTGTGATGAGTACTACAAATGAAGGATTCATTGCCATTGCCCAACCGGTTATCGGAAATGCAGGACACCGATATGTTGCTGCCGTCGGAATGTCGGCTGTCCCGCCCTGGGCGCAACTTCACTGGCAGCAGATCTTCCGTTCATTCGGCATCAGGATGTCGGTATCGATAATTATCGGCAGCATAATCTGTTATATATTGGCTTGGCGTTTGACAACACCGATCCGAAGACTGCGCACTGCCGCACAGCAACTGGCAAGTGGCGATCTGTCCGCCAGGGTGGGCTCATCACTGGGGCAGAGAGGTGACGAGGTGGCTGACCTTGGCCTTGATCTGGACCGGATGGCTGAACAGATCGAGATCCTGGTGGAGACCCAGAAAACACTGCTGCGGGATATTTCCCACGAACTCCGCTCCCCTCTGGCCCGACTGAACGTGGCTCTGGGGTTGGCCAGGCAGCATTGCTCAACAGCTGCCGACGGATATTTTGACCGGATCGAACGTGATCTCGAGCGCCTCAACCAAATGATCGGCGAATTATTGACACTGAGTCTCCTGGAAAGCGGCATTGAGCAGTTGGAACATGAACAGCTGGAACTGGACGCGCTCGTGGAATCCGTGGCCCAGGACGCCAATTTTGAGGCTGAAAGCCGGGGGAGGAAAGTCTGTGTAATTGCCAGCGAACCGCTGACTGTAGAAGGAAACGGGGAAATATTCCGCCGGGCACTGGAGAATGTTGTCCGCAACGCTGCGCGCTATACCGGAGAGAGAACGGTAGTGGAAATTGTGCTACAACGGGTCGAGAAGGATAACGCCTCGTATGCCGTAATCAGTGTGCGTGACCATGGTCCGGGAGTACCGGAAGCAGCATTGACCAAACTGTTTCTCCCTTTTTACCGGGTAGCCGATGCCCGTGACCGACAAAGCGGCGGCACGGGCGTCGGTCTTGCCATAACCGATCGTGCCGTGAGGCTCCATAACGGAACGGTAAAAGCAGAGAATGCAGCGGATGGCGGCCTGATTATCGAAATTCGTGTGCCAATAAAGCTTTTTAAACCAAATTCATAAACTGATTCTGTCTGAAATTGTCTGAGCAGGTTGTGAAAGACTGATGCTTAATGGGAAGGTCTGCTTTTTATGCAGGGAGGCTATAGCTGAACAACTCAGGAAGGCGGCCTGATATCTCATTTTATCGGTCAGGAGTTTTTAGATCCGATATACACGAAAACTCCCCTTGACCTGTCCGACGGTCGATGATAGGATCCCGCTACACATACAGACACCACCTTTTAATCTAGCCCGAGAGGCTAGCAAGGGTTACACAATGATCGAAACAGGACACATTCAGAAGAGTCTTGCCGCCTAGAGCGGGGAGGCTCTTTTTTTATACCGGAGAGAGGTGACGACATGTCGGGCGAACAGACTGTAATCATGGACAATAGTGGAATCAAGCGGGCCGTAACCAGGATTTCCCATGAGATACTGGAGCGCAACAAGGGGCTGAGCGATGTGGTCCTGATCGGTATTCGCTCCGGTGGCGCCTTTCTGGCCGAGGAGATCGGGCGCGTGACCGAGCTTATCGAAGGGGTCAAGGCCCCCGTGGGAGCGGTGGACATCACGCTGTACCGGGATGATGTCAGTGGTCACCTGCCGCACCAGGCCGTTGGCAAGACCGAGATTCCCTTTTCCCTGGAAGGCAAGCGGGTGGTACTGGTGGATGATGTCCTGTTCACCGGCCGCACCATTCGCGCCGCCATGGACGCCCTGATGGATCATGGCCGGCCCCAGTGTATCCAGCTGGCGGTGCTGATCGATCGCGGCCACCGCGAACTGCCGATCCGGGCCGACTTTGTGGGCCGCAATGTCCCTACCAGCTTGAAGGAAAACGTCGCCGTACTGTTCGATGATAAAAATCAGCCAGTTGAAGTGGTGCTGGAAAAATAGCGAGGGGAGGGCGTATGGCGGAGTTCAAGCACAAGGACATCATTGCGCTGCGGGACCTGAACAAGGAGGAGATCGAACTGCTGCTCGCGACGGCTGAAAGCATGCGCGAGATCAACAGCCGCGACATCAAAAAGGTACCGACACTGCGCGGCAAGACCATTATCAACCTCTTCTACGAAGCCTCGACCCGTACGCGGACCTCCTTCGAGATAGCTGGCAAGCGCCTCTCGGCCGATACGGTCAATATCACACCATCCGCCAGTTCC
>JBBQXT010000045.1:0-20772 GCA_038209415.1 Geobacterales bacterium | reverse complement strand
GGTCGGAGGACTTCAGTGGCCGGGCGATGCCCGGAGAGCCGTTGACGATCACCTCACCCAGGAAGGAGAGCACCTTGGTGGCGCGGTCCTTTTTTTCGCGGAAGTGGAGCAGTTCGGGGTGCTTGTCGATGAAGGAGGTGTCGCACTGCCCCTTGAGGAAGACCGGGTGGGTAACCACATTCTCCAGGAAGCCGATGTTGGTCTTGACGCCGCGCACGCGGAACTCCTGCAGCGAGCGGTGCATGATGTTGGCCGCCTCGTTGAAGGTCAGACCCCAGGAGCTGACCTTGACCAGCAGCGAATCGTAATGCGGGGTGATCTGCGCGCCGGTGAAGGCGTTGCCGGCATCCAGGCGCACGCCGCAGCCGGCTGCCGAGCGGTAGGTGGTCAGGGTCCCGAAATCCGGGGCGAAGTTGTTGGCCGGATCCTCGGTGGTGATGCGGCACTGGATGGCATAGCCGCGCATGTCGATGGCCGACTGGCTGGGGATGTTGATCTCCGGGTCGGACAGCTTGTGGCCGCAGGCCACCAGGATCTGGTTCTTTACCAGGTTGCGGCCGGTGATCATCTCGGTCACGGTGTGCTCGACCTGGATACGGGGGTTCATCTCGATGAAATAATGCTGACCCTCCTGATCCACCAGGAACTCGACCGTACCGGCATTACGGTAGTTGACCTGTCCGGCGATCTTGAGGGCCGCACTGCAGAGTTCCTCGCGCTGGGCCGGGGTCAGGGAGAGCGACGGGGCGAACTCGACCACCTTCTGGTGGCGGCGCTGCACCGAGCAGTCACGATCGAAGAAATGCACCAAGGTGCCGAAGTTATCCCCCATCACCTGGACCTCGATGTGCTTGGGATTGGCCAGGTAGCGCTCCAGGAAGACCTCGGCATTGCCGAAGGAGGCCTTGGCCTCGCTGGCGGCTGCCACCAGGCCTTCCAGCAGTTCCTTCTTGTTGTGGGCGACACGCATGCCGCGCCCGCCGCCGCCGGCCGAGGCCTTGACGATGATCGGGTAGCCGTTTTCCTTGGCGAACTTGAGCGCATCCTCTTCCTTCCCGATTGGGTCCGCGGTGCCGGGCACCACGTTGACACCGGCGGCGATGGCGGCCTTGCGGCCTGAGACCTTGTCGCCCAGGGCACGCATCATCTTCGCGTCGGGGCCGATGAAGGTGATGCCGTTGACCCGGCATTCCTCGGCAAACTCGGCGTTTTCGGCCAGAAAACCGTAACCGGGGTGGATGGCATCCACATCGGCCTTGATCGCCAGGGCGATGATCTCGTCAATCCCCAGATAGGCATCTATGGGGGCCTTGCCCTTGCCGATCAGATAGGCCTCATCCGCCTTGTAACGGTGCAGGGAAAGCTTGTCCTCCTCGGAATAGATCGCGACCGTGCCGATGCCCAGTTCGGTGCAGGCCCGGAAGATACGGATGGCGATCTCGCCGCGGTTGGCAGCCATTACTTTACGGAACTTCTGTTTCGGCATGAAAATCCTCCAAAATACGTTGAATTGTATAACCCGGACTGAACGTGACGTATGAGCAAATAAAAATTTAGCCAAACTAAAATTATTCAGTTATTTTGAATAGTTAGCTCGCTAATGTGGCCGCATAAAACCAGATTGGTTTCGTTTTGTCAACATTGTTTTTTTGTAAGCGGGTAACCTACGGGTTTTATCGGAGTTTTCCACGATGATACGGAAGGTTTCTGCGTGGAGAACGACAGGTATGCGACGACAAGGCAGCAGGCCGATATAAGGTCAAAGAGAAGGGGCCAGGCAGCTGTATTGAAAAAGCATCCCAGCCCCTTATTCGGCTTTAATTCCTGCTCATTCACAGACCGTTTACAGCGGCATCATTCCCGCCAGCTGATGGCCGCTTCTTTCCTCATCGGCAGTCCGCGGTACTCGTATGCGGGATATGCCTGTGCACGGCACAGAACACAAAAGGCATCCGTGATTCGGATGCCTTTTGTGTTCTGCAGGATGAAAATGCGTTCCTACGGACCTGCAGTGTAACTGTAATCGTTGGACATCCACGTGGTGCCAAAAAGGGACCAGAGTCGGACGAACGTGGTACCGACTGTTGGAAGTCCGGTCGTGGTGGTGGTATTTAATGTGGTTCCTGCTGCGGGAAACATTCCCAGATTGCTGGCTCCCAAGGATGTACCAATATGTAACTGATAGAGACTGGCGCCGGCATTGGTCCAGCTGTAGTTTTGACTAGCACCTGAAATGGTCGCGAGATTTGTCGGGGTGACCATGGTGGCTGCAGTCAGAGTTGCCGCTGTGTAAGTGTAATCGTTGTAGGACCAAATGGTGCCGATCAATGTCCAGAGACGGACATAAAGTGTGCTGCCATTAGTAGGAAGCCCGGACACCGCAGTGGTGGTAGCAGCAGTTCCTGCTGCGGGAAATAAACCTAAATCAAAGGCACCTGGGGTTGTGCCGATATATATCTGGTAAAGGCTGGCGCCGGTGGCAGAGGTCCACGTGAAAGTCGGGCCAGAACCGGCAATAACAGAATTAACGACCGGGGTGAGCATCGTGGCTGTGGCTGGAACTTTTACAGCAACTTGCCCGCTAACCCACACACTATCCAGCATGGGCACCTTAACAGCCTTAACACGGTAGTAGTAGGTTCCATTAGCTTTACCAGTAAACATAAGCGGTGAAACAGCATTCAACATTTCGGTAAATTTTCCTGTTCCGAAGGCCGGGTCAATAGACTCCTGCAGTGTATAGGTCACACCTACAGTAGTCGATGCACCCCACGATACCGAGTAGCTGCCGGTTGTGCTGCTAGCCGGTACCGTAATTGATGCCGCTGAGACAACCGTACCGTTGACCGTTACCGGAACAGCAATAGAAATTGATGGTTGACTGATATTATAATACGCCTTTGCTGTTAAAGTATGCAGACCAGCAGTGGCAGGAGTCCACGTCCACGTGAACGGTAAACCCGGCGCACCAAAACTGTAACCGATTGGTGTTGCACCACCGTCTGCAAAGAACTCCACAATAGAAATATTTTCACCAGGTGGTGGTGTTGCTGTGGCTGAAATAGTAATGGGTGTACCCAGATCTGAAATCGACCCGCTGACAGGAGTGACAAGCGTAATGGGTGCAATTACAGCAGATGCCGAAACCGTCACAACGTCTGACATTGTTGTAACATTATTGCTGTAGTATGCAAAAACACTCAGGTTATGCGTACCTGTAGCTGGTATCCACGGAGTTCTGTATGGAGCAGCAGGAATCGAGGCAATCAAAATACCGTCAGCATAGAATTCTACCTTGGCAACAGTTGAACCTGATGGTGCAGTAGCAGCAGCAGTTATAGTCGTAGACACGCCCTGAATGAGCACTGTTCCTGTTGTCGGTGCCGTAATCACTGGAATCAAGAAAACCACGCAGCCATTAGCGCCATTCGTCCAGGGGGTGGTGGAATAGCCGACTGCTACTGCCTTGACACGGTAATAGTATGTGCCGTAGGACTTTCCGGTGATATTAAAGAAGGTAACAGCCAGACCGCTTGCAACTCCGGTGGAGGTGCCAACGCCGAAGTTGGCAGTAGTGGACTCTTCCAGGGTATAGGTTGCCCCCGGAGTTGATGATGCACTCCAGCTGACCCTGTAATTGCCGGTGGTACTGGCAGCCGGGACTGTGATCGTGGCCGGTGCTGCTGTCGCATAAGATACAACGCAGCCGTTGGATCCGACCATCCAGGCGCTGCTACCCAAGGTTGTTGATACCGTCTTGACTCGGTAGTAGTAAACCGTACCGTCTGCCTTGCCGGTAATCAGTGCGGACAGGGCCGTACCTGTCTGAATACTTGTTACTGCGGCGAAATTTGCTGTTGTAGATTCTTCCAGCACATACGTGTCGCTAGCGACAGCAGTAGCAGAGGCAATCCAGGAGACGTTGTAGCTGCCGGTGTGGCTGACTGTCGGCACTGTAATGCTGGCAGGTGCATCTACTTTTAAGACCGTAATGGTTATCTCTGCTGAAAGCAACGAAACGACACCATTGCTGTCGGTGGCCTTGGCTGTCAGGACGTGGTTGCCGGCAGTGGCGTTTGTCCAGTTATAGCTAAAAGGTGTGGCTGAAGTTCCGAACAGCACTCCATCAACATAGAAGTCAACTTTGGAGACCGTCAGTCCGGTAGTGGCGACCGCAGTAGCAGTGATGTTGATCGCTGTAGCATAATTGAACTGGGCAGTGTTTGCCGGTGCCGTCAAGCTGACTGTCGGCTTGACCAACGTACTGGTGGTAACGTTCCTTATATTTGAAGCGGTGGAACCGGCCGCGTTGTAAGCAAGCACACGGTAGTAGGTGAGCCTTGACGCAGTTGCCGTAGTATCCGCATAGGTTGTTGCATTGGCCAGAGCTTTGCCAATGGTGGTCCAGTTTGTGCTGCTGGCGGTGCAAATACCACTTATGCAACGCTGGATGTTGAAGCCGATCTCGTTGCGCGGGTTGCCGAGCGTAGTAGCACTAGCGACCGGTGTAGGGTCGGTCCAGGCAAGGACAGCGCCCTTTGAGATTGTATTCAGGGTCGGGGCTAACGGCTTGGTGCTGGTAACGATCAGCACAATCGGGCGCATCATTTCCATTTCTTCATGGGAAAGAATGTGGCAATGCCAGACATATTCCCAGCCGAAAGAGGTGAGGATATTGGAAACAGGCGGTGCAAAGGCTGCGTTGGTCACCCAGTCGACGGTGCTGAAGCCCATGGTCGAGTTGATTGGGATAGCCGGGTTAAGCGGACGCAGGCTGTTTGGTATGGCGAACGGCAGTTTGGGCGATACCGGGCGCAGGGCAACAATGGTGTCCTCAAGCGGGCTGATTCTGACGGTATCTTTCCAGCCCAGTTCGTTGAGGTCAGGCCGGGCAACACGACCATCCCAGCCCAAGCGGTTGATCAGCTGCACATCAAAGATATGGAAATGAATCGGATGAGTATCGACACCGTTATGGGAAAGGTTCCAGATCTGGGTACCATCGGCCAGGGTCTGCAGAAGAGTCGAACTGACCTGTACAGCACCGGCTGGTGAATCAGTAATGATTTCAGACGGTTTATCGGAATAGTTATAGATAATCATGTTGGCGTTGTTGGTAGTCGGGATCGGGATCTGCATTCCCAGGTTGCTGTTCATACGCCCGTAGGTCGCGTCGAAGGATGCGCCCATCTCATCATGCATCGCTTTCGATTCCAGCTTTACATTGCTGACCTTTTTATTATCAATGGTTTGAAACTGAAATGTTTGATCCAGCATTGAGTTACGCAGACCCCACCAGGGGAAGCTGCCAGGTATGACGGCGTCCGGGTACGCGGTCTGGTATTCAGTCTGGGCAACGATGATCGGCTCTTGAGCTCGCTCAAAGAGGGTTTTGGTTCTTGGCGGTATTGTTGCCAGAGTCGGGTTCAAGAGGGTTGCCGGTGCAGCTGACGTAAATTCGGCATTCAGAGCGGCTTGGCTGAACGCTATCCCGGGTGCGGGAAGCGGTGCGGCTGTCGGACGGACAACAACCTGCATGATCGTACGGGTGTTGGGACCGTAGCCGGGTTTCGGGCCGGTACCGCCGGTCCAGGTTTTAGTGATGGCATCATAGGTGCCGCCGGTGCCGTAGCCGCCGGTGGAGCGCTGGTCAGGAGCCCCGCTGAAGTAGTCATAGCGCGGGTCAAGCGCCGGCCAGGCGGTTGGGCCATCATTGTAGAGAATCAGGGTTTGTCCGGCATAGGCACTGAAGTCAACGATGGCATCAGCACGTTCTGCGGGCATCAGTGCCATTGATGTATCCAGGACATTACCGAACCAGAACGCAGTCGGATCGGTAATATAGGTGACTGGCTGAGGATCTTTGACAACCGGTTTGGGCAGGAAGCCACTCTCGGTGCCGATCTGGATCCATTTTGGGCCCCAATTGCTGCAGGACCAGCCGGTAGGGGCGGCAAAGCTACAGGTACCGGGATCAGGTACGCCGCCGAGACGGCCATCTGTCGGCCAGAGTGTCGGCCAACCGGTGGTGACAGCAGCCGGAACCATCTTGATTTCGGTGTAGGGTGATGCAGTTCCGGGGGCACCAACAGCCTGGGTTGTATCTGCTTTGTAGAATGACAGATTAAAACCGCGGTCATCGGAGCCATTGAGGATACGGAAGCGATAGGCACGGGGATCGACTTCCAGACGCGGGAAGGCGGTACCGTTGATGATTGCGGTATCCATAAAGGATTCCATACCCGCGGAGAGATTCGGCGTGCCGGGGATGACCGGCGGCTGCCCGGGGGTTGTGCAGGTCAGAGAATTGGCGACCAGGCAGTCAGCATCGAAATAGGGGTTGGCTACCGGTCCATAGGTTATGACCGTGGGCGGGTAGAACCAGGGGCCGTAAAACCAGCGTCCGTAAGGATTAATTCCGCTAGCGGCGTAGGGGTTCTGGTTCGGCATGTAGACGTGATTGAACCAGAGGTCACCGGTAACAGGAGGACGGACTCCGTTGGCATCGACTGCGCCGGTACCCCCGTTCCAGAGAGGGTCAGTGACGCGGATTGCGGAAACTGTTATGTTTGCTGTAAGTCCGGTAGTAGGATTATATACAGACATAGCAGTCGGTGTTGCATCAACAAAGGTTTTGTCCTGGATGATCAACGGAATCTGATCGGGAGGGATAACCCCGCGAGCAATCAGATCCTGCTCATATTTATCGGCGATTACATAACCGGCAACTTCTCCGGCATAGACATTGAGACGGGTGATGCCGAAGGCGTGGTCATGATAAAACAACAGACGGGCCGACTGCTGGTTGGAGTAGTAAAAAGTCATGGAGCCATCACCTGGATCAGGCATGTCCGGGACGTTCTGGACGCTGACACCCTGGGTATAGGGGGTGTTCTCGTCAACCGGGGTGATCCACTGGTGCGGAGTACCATCGCTGATCCAGGGGGTTCGTGCACCATGCAGATGGGGAGTGCCGCGGTTTTGTGAATAAACGGCACAGCTGTTGGGGGTCAGGGTGTTATCACAGGGTGTGCCTGTGCCGCGTGTACCCCCTGAAGATGCCGGACCACTACCGGCGCCCATGATGGTTGTGTCAACCGGGATGAACAGATCTCCGCCATTTGCCGTATTGGGAAGTTTGTTGGTAAATTTGAAACGGACCGGTCGATCACGCTGGGCAACAATGGTTGGTCCCAGATAGCGAACCGGATCAGGGGTGATGGTGTTGTCAGCAACAGTACAGGCCCGCGCCGGATTGCCGCACGTGCCACTGGCTGCGTCCGTGATGGCGGTACCGTTGTTGACCTGCTTATAGCCGCGCAGCCTGGTCGCAGGAAGACCGGAATGCAGCTGCTGGCTGTATTCAACCAGGTGGATCTCGTAGTAGTCAGATCCGGGATAGGTGACCGTATCCGGTACGCCTACTGCGAGATACTGGCCAAGGTTGTTGACGTTAGCTTTGCTGAGACCGGGCAGGGTATCGACAAATTTGGCCAGCGGTGGGCTGTTGGCCCAGTTGGCAGTGGTGTTGTAATCCGGTACCGCCCAGACGCCGGGTGCGCTCTGGGGACTGGTAGGGACTGGTGGCGCGACGCCGGCAACTGCCGCAACGCTCCAGAGGCAAATGAGCACCGAAGATAGCCCGAAGCGCCACAGATGGTGTTGCTGAATTGTTTTCATGGTTCCTCCCATAGGGTTATTCAAGCTATTTGGGCTCTGGAGCAGCCTGGACCGGTTGCGGGGTGATCTGCTGTGTCTGATGCAGCTTCAGGGTCCGTTCCTTTAGCTCCTGTGCGGCCGCCTCTCGTTGAGCAGCAGTGATACGCTGCGCCTTCTGTTTGCGCACATTCTCCAGTTTGGAGGCCAGTTCCGGTGTCATGGAGGCTGGGACGGCATCGGCAGCAAAGGCCATTGAACCTCCGAATGACAGCAACAGTGCAATCATTACAAACAGTGCGATGGTGGTGATGTTTCGTTTTTTCATGATGTTCTCCTTACTTGAATGGGTGCCCTGATTGAAACGCAGTAATGCAGCCAATTGATATGTTTGGAAATCTGTCAACAATGTTCATTATTGTCTCAAATTATCAGGAATAGTTGAGCGTGAGACAAGCAGTTCAATGTACAACCCAGTCACTGCGTGGGATCAGGGCTGGTTCGGATCCCTTTCCCAGTTGGATGATATAACAGCCCTTGGATATGTAGCGCTGGCCGGGACCGAAGCTGAGTCGTTCGTAATCCAGGCTGACCTGATCCATCTGCATGCTCATGACATCCAGCATATAATCACGGTACAGGTTGTCCTGTAGACGGCGCAGCCCCTGTAGGGCGGACTGCATCAGCATGGTTATCGTGCGAGTGGTGATCCGGCGTTTACCAAAATCCTTGGCCGATGCCAGGATCGGGACTTTGGAGTCGGCGCCTTCTTTTGTCCCCGTAAAGGGGGTCAGCCGGTAGGGATAGGTCATAAAGACCCCAGCCCGAGCAGCATCCGGTATGGAGAGAGTCTTTGCGCCCAGATAGCTTGAGGAAACAAAGATGCGCGCCGGCGCCGCCAGTGATGTGAGCAGTTCTGGCAGCTCGGACGTCGGGCTGTCGTCACTCCAGAGCAGGATAATAGCGGGTTTATACTGTTTGATGACACGGTACAGATTGGTCGTGTCGCGCAACTGCTGCGCGCTGAAGGAGAGCGAAGTAACGTCCGGATGCTCAAGCTGGCTCCAAGAGGTGTTGAAACCTGATGCCAGTGTCTTTCCTGCCGGAGAATCCTGGACAATTTGCAGGATGCGGGAGGAGGCAGGCAAATCGCTATCCCGGTTGAGATAACGGGCAACCGCTTCCCCCTCCTGGTAAAAGCCCTTGTTGAAGTAATAGCTGTACCAGCTGCTTTCAGAAATCACCGGATAATCGGTAATCGGGAACAAGCAGGGCAGGCGCTGGGCTTCGCAGAAATTGTGGATCGGCTGCCAGTCTCGATTGGAGATGCCCCCCAGCACGGCAAAGACCGGTTTCTTTGCCGCGTAGTCGGCCAGCTGACGAGGCCAGGTTTCAAGCGCCCCTTTCAGTTCCCAGATGTCCAGTGTGGCCCGACGAAAGGCATTTTTCATGTCGATGGTGGGGGTATAGTTAAAATAGATAAACTTGTCGTACATATCCATCTGTTCATTGACACCGTTAATAAAGGTTTGCAGCGGCTGCAGAAGCGCTGCGCGGTCCGCAGGGCTTACGTCGTCGGTGATAATCGTTGCAAAGGCGAATACTTCCAGGGTGGCGCCAGGCGAATATCCGGAGGAAAGCTCTTCCAGGTAGGCGATCAGGATCGACATGTCACTATCTGACAACGGATATCGCGGCATGACATCATTGAAGACCTGTCCGGCGGGATCAGTGCCGAAACGCAGGGCGGTCGCCAGGCTGTCCCGGGTGTAGGCGGGACGTTCCGATACGGTTTTGGCATACACATAACGACCGGTCCGGTCAGGAATATCGTCCAGCGAGGAGGGGCGGAGGTAGGGTTGGTACAGCTTGTTGCCAGTGGTCGGCGGTGTAACGACTCCACCTTCGACTGATCCCAGCCCGGCGCGCATATGGCAACTGGAACAGGAAAAAGCGCTGCTGTCTACTTCTACATCGCCACGGATGAAGGCCGTCAATGGAGCACCAGAGGGGAGGATGCCGTCACGGTACATCCTCTCACCCAGCCGGATGATCTCGGCTTTTGGGAGGTCAACAGGGAGAAGTTCGGCTGCGTAGCCGAAAGTGCTAAAAGAGCTTAGTAAAAGTGTAACAAGAAGCAGTATTGAAAATTGTATCCGGTTCATGATGAATTTCGCTCCGATGGTGTGTCTCCAGGTCAAAACCAAATTCACTGCCCCGTACAAGTTGTTGAGGCAACAGATGGAATCACAATCCAAAACGTGCATCTCTCGCCTGCTGCGCTTAAGCCGCAAAGAGCATCATCTTGCCCGATCGCAATTTCAGTTTTCTTCAACGCTTTGATATTCTGCAAGAAATTCACGGGAACTCATTATACCGAACAAGCGAACCCATTTGCCATCTATGGGGGAACGGATCAGATTAAGCGGGTAATGCGACATTTTGTCAGGTATGTAGGCATTAAAACCTTTCATCACAGCGTCGATGTCGGCCCGGCTGCCGGTCAGAAAGTCCCAACCGGGCCTGGAACGGTAACGTTTTAAATATTTTTTCATAACATAGGGAGTGTCGTGTTCCGGATCAATAGTGATCGAGATCAACCGAGGCTTCAGCCCTTTGGCAGCCAGTTTGTTCTGAAGATTCAAGTAGCCCGCCGACAGGACCGGGCAGATGGTCGTGCAGGTGCCGTAAATGAAATCCACCACCACCGGCGCGTCTCCGCTTAGCAATGTCTGTAACCGTACCCTCTTGCCGTCCTGATTCACCAAGGTAACATCAGGGAGGGAGTATCTCTCAACAGTCCGTTTATATTTTTTGCTGTCTGCCTGTGCCGAAGCAACCGGCAGGAGAGCTATTAGTATAAGGATCATCAGAAACGATGAACGTACTGTGCAAAATATTTTTTTCATCCGGCGACCTGTTGATCGTTATTTATGTGCGGGCATATTCGGCTTGACCGGCTTGGCACCGCCAGGCACAGCATCGGCAGCCGGAATAACATCCAGCAGCTCCACTTCAAACGCGAGAGTCGCCCCGGGCTGGATCATCTCACCGGCGCCCTTATCGCCATAAGCAAGCTCCGGTGGGCAGACCAACAAGGCCTTGCCACCCGGTTTCATTTTCTGCAGAGCCTCCGTCCAGCAGGCGATAACACCGTTGAGTTTGAACTCCAGCGGTTTGGAACGTTTATATGAGCTGTCGAACTCACTGCCGTCAATCAGAGTGCCGCGATAATTGACCTTGACGATGTCAGTCGCATTAGGCGAGTCGCCTTTGCCCTCGATAAGGATCGTATAGACAATGCCGGAGTCGGTTTTGACAGCCCCTTTTTCTTTGGCGGCCTTCTCAAGAAAAACCTTGCCGGCGACCGCCTGCTTGTCACCCTGCACTTTACGCCGTGCCCTCGCCAGATCATTCACCTTCTGGCTGTAGGCGGTTACATCAAAAGCGGGTTTATTCTCGGCTCTGACATCACGGAGTCCCTGTAGAACCAGATTGAACTCTTCAGTTGTCAGGTTGAATACCGTTAGAGATCGGGCAACGGATGTTCCGATGGTGTACAATACTTTCTGCTCTTCCGTCATCGCAGAAGGTTCCGCAGCAAAAAGTGTTGTACCGGTAAAGATTACTGAAAATATAATCATAACTCCCGCAAGAAATTTCAAGCGATTCTGTGTTGCTGGCAAATTCATATTTCTTCCTCCAGATAAAGTTTTGCTACACAGCTCTGTTTAATTAAACGGCATAATTTTCAAATTGCTGACATTCAGCCTGCCATCGCTGATGGTCAGGGAACCGCTTATGGTTGTAAAGCCAACCGGAGCAGCCGCGAAATCAGTACCCTTGCCACCTTGGAGTGTTACGGTTTCTGGAGAATAAAGCCAAAAGTTTTCATAGTAGACAATCTGGTTTGAGTCCTTGACCTGAATAGTCGCAGTAGAGCCTAAGGCAAGGCTGTCGTAGGCACTCCCCAGAGTTGCATAGTCAAATGCTGCACCAACGACCTTGACGGTCGGATTGGGAAGGAACGTAGCATTGACAGTCCGGGCCTGGTCCATGGTAACAATACACGGCAGGTTAACACTGCCGGCGCACGAACCACCACTCCATACGCCACCCAGTGAATACCAGGCGGGGGTCGCTAATAGCCTATCCGTTTTACCGTCTAAATAGGTATAACTGCAGCCAAGCCCCGAGGCGGTTTCACAGTGAATGTTGCCAGAATCACTGTTCACAGAGCCGATACCATAGACGGCACCGATCACGGAAACGTCAAGAGTATAGTCCGCAGCCGCTTTCCCGGTGGTAAATGCCAGAGTACAAATGAAAATTATGACAAGGAATACAATTTTCACAGATTTAAAATTCATAGCAAACTTCCTCCGTGGTGTAATTATTTTTACCGTCAATTTCAATTAGAGTTTTACGTATCTGGATCAGCCACGATCAGCGGCTTTACAATCGGAGCAACGGTGTCGTTGTTAAACGGGTCACTTGTTTGCCTGGCCAGCGGATTCGTCGAAATAAGCGTCAGTTCATATCCAGCTGCATTTTTAGGCCGGTTTTGTTCATGGACATGTTGCGTTTCGGCAGTCCCGGTATGCCCCGTGGGTGATAGAGCGTGGCTTTGCGTCACGCAGTTACCTGTATTTTGTCTTTCATATGAATAGTTATTAACTGTATAAACCACAATATGATGAGCGTCAATTACTTTTCCCGAGCAACGACAATTACAATTCACGTTTTGACTGTTGAGTACGATAATTGAAACGAGGGAACTCGAAGAGCGACCGGAGTTTCAATAATTTAAAATACAGTTTCGCATGGCTGACCGTTATATTCCTGAAGTGTCAACGAAAACGCGCTGGCATTCAGAATTCACTTCGTTTTCATGATGTACCTCGCATTTTACCTTGAAGATTGTTCGGAATTTCCGTAAACTCCCCTAAATTTGCAATAACAGCCCGGAGGCTCTCAATGGATATAGCGGTTCTCCCTTTACCACCTGAAAAAATGAAGACAAAAACCAAGGACGAATCACACCTCGGTTTCGGCAAGCTGTTCACCGACCGCATGCTGATCGTTGAATGGAAGGCCGGCCAGGGGTGGTGTGATGCCCGCATTGAGCCTTATGCGCCTTTTGTGCTGGATCCGGCCAGCCTGGTCTTCCACTATGCCCAGGAGATCTTCGAGGGGCTCAAGGCCTACAAGTGGGCCGACGGGCGGGTCGCCCTCTTCCGTCCCGAGATGAATGCCCGCCGTTTCATCCAGTCCGGTGACCGCCTGTGCATGCCGCCTGTGCCGGAGGAACTGTTCCTGAAAGGTATCGAGCAACTGGTCGCCCTGGAGCAGGACTGGATTCCGACTGCGCCCGAGACCTCGCTCTACATCCGCCCGACCATGATTGCCGTGGACCCGGTGCTGGGCGTCAAACCGGCCGACCACTACTATTTTTATGTCATCCTTTCTCCGGTGGGGCCCTACTATGCAGCCGGCTTCAACCCGGTCAGCATCCTGGTGGAAGACCACTACGTACGTGCCGTACCGGGCGGCACCGGCGAGGCCAAGACCGGCGGCAACTATGCCAGTTCACTCAAGGCCGGACTGGAAGCCAAGAAGAAAGGCTTCGACCAGGTGCTCTGGCTGGATGGCCGCGAGCGGCGCTACATAGAAGAGGTCGGCGCAATGAACATGTTCTTCGTCTACGGCAAGCGGATTGTTACCGCGGCACTGAACGGATCGATCCTGTCCGGCGTCACCCGTGATTCGGTGCTCAAACTGGCGCCGGCCCTGGGCTACGAGGTGGAGGAGCGTCAGATTGACGTGAACGACCTGATGAACGATATCCGGGACGGCAAGGTCAGCGAGGCCTTCGGCAGCGGCACTGCCGCGGTCATCACCCCGGTCGGCAGACTCTGCTACAAGGACGAATGCCTGCAACTGACCGGTGGCAAGGTCGGCGAGATTACCCAGCATCTCTACGATACCTTGACCGGTATCCAGACCGGCAAGATCGCCGACAGCTTCGGCTGGGTCAAGTTCGTGGGGTAATTTTTCCCATATTCTGGGGAACCTCCGAGGTTTTCAAAACCTCGGAGGTTTATTTGGATACACAATGAAACTCAAACAAAAAACCAAACTAAACCTATCTTCTCCCAACAAGCTCTGCATCTCCTGCCGCAGGACCTGTAAACAGGCCGCCGCCGCCGTTGTCGCCAAATGTCCCCGCTATTACCCCTTTTCCCGCAAGCAATCAAAGCCCGAATTCACTTGGAAACAACCGGATCTGGGGTTCTGAACTCCGCATCTTCCGAGGTCCCGCAGATCGACGCCGGCCGCTGCAGCGGCTGCGGACGCTGTGTGTCAGCCTGTTCGACCCGCCTGATCACCCTTGACCCGATTGGATTCCGTAAAATCAGCAGCATCCGTTTCCACGAGCGCTGCACCCGCTGCGGCAGATGCAGCGACAGCTGTCCGATGTCGGCCATAACGTACATAACAATGGAATTTCTGCTTGCCTTCAACAAACCCACTGTGCTATAAAATAACGCTTTTCATTTCACACGCCCTAGCAGAACCGGCGGTGTCCCTATGTGGCTTGCAGGGATTTACGGGGCGGAGGACAAACTAAAGGAGAAACAGTATGTCAAGTATCAGCATGAAGGAACTGTTGGAGGCCGGCGTCCATTTCGGCCACCAGACCAAGCGTTGGAATCCCAAGATGAAACCCTACATCTTCGGTGCCCGTAACGGGATCTACATCATCGACCTGCAGAAAACCGTCCGTTATTTCAAATCCGCCTACAACTTCGTCAAGGAATCCGCCCAGGACGGCAACACCGTGCTGTTCGTCGGAACCAAAAAACAGGCTCAGGACTCGGTCTCCGAAGAGGCCACACGCTGCGGCATGCATTACGTCAACCAGCGCTGGCTGGGCGGCATGCTGACCAACTTCGCCACGGTCAAGCAGAGCATCGACCGCCTCAAGCGCCTGGATGCCATGTTCGAAGACGGCACTGTTGAAGCATACACCAAAAAGGAATCTCTCCAGTTTGATAAGGAACGCACCAAGTTGCAGAAGATTCTGGGTGGCATCAAGGGCATGAACAAACTCCCCGGACTGATTTTCGTCATCGACCCCAAAAACGAAGAGATTGCCGTTCAGGAAGCCAACAAACTGGGCATCCCGGTTGTGGCCATTGTTGACACCAACTGCGACCCTGACCCGATCGATCACGTCATCCCGGGCAACGACGATGCCATCCGCGCCATCCGTCTGCTGACCTCAAAAATGGCTGATGCCATCATCGAAGGCAATCAGGCCAGAAACACCGCCCTGTCAAAGGACGATGTTGTTGAAGGCAGTGAAGAGTTTGCCGGCGAAGCAGTAGCAGAAGAAGCGACGGCAACACCAGCTGCAGAATAAACGTAGACCACAAGCGCATCACCATCACAATTCTAAGAATTCCCGCATATCGGGAATGGAGGATAGAAATGGCCGTAACAGCTGCACAGATCAATGAATTGAGGAAATCCACCGGTGCCGGCATGCTTGACTGCAAAAAAGCGCTAGAGGAGACCGGGGGCGAATTTGAGAAAGCGGTTGACTTTCTCCGCACCAAGGGCCTCGCCGCAGCAGCCAAGAAGTCCGGCCGTACCGCTACCGAAGGCATGGTGGCAGCATTTGTTTCCGATGACCTTAAAAACGGTGTCCTGCTGGAAGTCAACAGCGAAACCGATTTTGTGGCCAAGAACGAAACGTTCCAAGCCTTTGTTGCCAGCATCGGCCAGCACATCCTGGCCAGCTCTCCGGCCGATGTCGAAGCCATGCTTCAGCAGCCTTTCAGCGCTGACACATCAAAAACCGTTGAAACATATCTGAAAGAATCCATATCGATCATCGGCGAGAACATTCAGTTGCGCCACTTTGCAAAACTGGCTGTGGAAGGCGACGGCTGCATCGGCTCCTATATACATGCCGGAGGCAAGATCGGTGTGATCGTCCAGATAGCGAGTCCGCCAGTAACCGGAGCCAACAAGGGAGTTCTTCAGGCTTTCGTGAGGGATGTTGCCATGCACTCCGCCGCGGCAGCCCCGCGTTATGTCAGCCATGATCAGGTGGATGCCGACGTGCTTGAGCGCGAGAAGGATATCTACCGCGCCAAGGCCAAGGAATCGGGCAAACCGGATGCAATCATCGAAAAGATCATCGAGGGACAGGTCAAGAAGTTTTTTGCAGAGATCTGCCTGGTTGATCAGGCCTTTGTCAAGGATACTGACAAGACCATCCAGCAGGTTGCCAAGGAGGCAGGCACTGCCGCCGGCGGCGCCGTCACCATCATGAGGTTCGAGCGCTATGTTCTCGGCGAGGGCCTCCAGAAGAAAGAATCGGACTTTGCCGCCGAGGTGGCGGCAGCGGCCGGCCTGTAGATTCGGTAAAGCCGGCCAACATGGCCGGCTTTTTTTTATATGAGCCGCCACATTTGAGCGCTTCCGGCGTTGGCTCGTCGCAGACTTCTCGACGTACCGTGGGGTACGCCTCGTTCGTCTGCTCCTCGCCGCCTTGGAATCATCTCAAATCTGTCAGCTCAGTAAAAACAATCATATCATCCGAGGAGGAATACCATGAGCAGGCCGTCGTATACCAGGGTACTTCTTAAGTTATCCGGCGAGTCACTGGCCGGAGATCAGGGCTACGGCATTGACCCGCATACGATCAATACCATTGCCAGGGAGATCAGTGAGGTTGTTGCCCAGGGGGTGCAGTTGGCGCTGGTGATCGGCGGCGGAAACATCTTCCGCGGCCTGGCCGCCTCATCTCAGGGGATGGACCGGACCAGCGCCGATTACATGGGTATGCTGGCCACGGTGATCAACTCGCTGGCCATGCAGGATGCGCTCGAAAAACAGGGGGTTTCCACCCGGGTCCAGTCGGCCATTGCCATGCAGGAGGTTGCTGAACCCTACATCCGTCGCCGCGCCATGCGCCACCTGGAAAAAGGCCGCGTGGTTATCTTCGGCGCCGGCACCGGCAACCCCTACTTCACCACCGATACGGCCGCCAGTCTGCGAGCCATGGAGATCAATGCCCAGGTGATCCTCAAAGGCACCAAGGTGGATGGTGTCTATTCGGCGGATCCCAAGAAGGATCCGAATGCGGTCAAACTGCCGGAACTGACCTATATCGAAGTCCTCAAAAAAGGATTGCAGGTCATGGATGCAACCGCCATCTCGCTCTGCATGGACAACAAACTGCCGATCATCGTTTTCGATCTGACAACCGCAGGCAACATCAAAAAGGTTATCAGCGGCGAAAAGATCGGAACTATTGTACAAGGAGAATAAACATGCCAAAGAACGTCCTCGATGACATGAAGTCCAGTATGGAGAAAACCCTGGAGGTTCTCAAGAACGAGTTCCAGAAGGTCCGTACCGGCCGCGCCACAACCTCGATCCTGGATTCCGTCAGGGTAGACTATTACGGAAATCTTTCTTCTGTCAGCCAGGTGGCCACCCTGGCGATCCCGGAGCCGCGCACCATCACCATCGCCCCCTGGGAAGCCAAGATGATCGGAGCGATCGAAAAAGCCATCCTCAATGCCAATATCGGCCTGACCCCCTCCAACGATGGCCGGACGATCCGCTTGAACCTGCCGCAACTGACGGAAGACCGTCGCAAGGAGATTGTCAAGGATCTCAAGAAAAAGGCCGAAGACGACAAAGTCGCCATGCGCAACATCCGCCGTGATGCAATTGACAAACTGAAGAAGCTGGAGAAGGACAAGGCTATCACCGAGGATGAGCTCAAGAAGTATGAGAAAGACGTCCAGGATGCCACCAAGAGATTCGAGGCCAGGATCGACGAAGCCATGGCTCACAAGGAAAAAGAGGTCCTGGAAGTCTGATGGAGCCAAACGGTCCGGAGAAGATCCCAACGCATCTCGCCATTATCATGGACGGCAACGGTCGCTGGGCACAGCAACGAATGTTAAAACGCATCGTCGGTCACCAGCGCGGCGCGGAGACGGTCAAGATGGTGGTTGAGCAGGCCTCCCTGATTGGAATCAGGTACCTGACCCTGTTTGCGTTTTCTTCCGAAAACTGGCTGCGGCCTGCCATGGAGGTCCGGGCCTTGATGACGCTGCTCAAAAAATACATCCGCAATGAAACCGCCCGGATGATGCGCAAAAATATCCGCTACAACGTGATCGGCAACCGCAGCGAACTGCCGGACGACGTCAATCAGACCCTGGATGAAGCCATCCGGGAAACCTCAGCCAATACCGGCATGACCCTGACCCTGGCCCTTTCCTATGGCGGCCGGCAGGAACTGAGCATTGCGGCTACCCGGCTTGCCCGTGACGTGCTGGCCGGCAAACTCACGCCCGACGATATCACCATGGATGTTTTCGGCGGCTACCTGGATACGGGCGGCCTGCCTGATCCCGACTTCCTGATCCGGACCAGCGGCGAGATGCGCATCAGTAATTTCCTGCTCTGGCAGCTGGCCTACACGGAACTGTACTTCACCGAAATCAACTGGCCGGATTTCACCATCAACGAATTCCACAAGGCCCTGGCCGATTTCCAGTCCCGCGAACGGCGTTTCGGCAAGACCGGCGACCAGCTCAGTAAGGGGAATTAATCATCAAACGTCTGATTACGGCCCTCATCCTTCTGCCGGTTGTCTTCCTGACCATCACCAAAGGCGGCCCGCTGCCCTTTGCCTGCCTGCTGTCCGTTTTCTGCTTCCTCGCAATGTACGAGTTCTACCGCATGGCCCTGCCGGAACGCAGGCTTGAACTCTGGCCGGCGGCCATCTGCGGCGCCCTGATGATCTTCATTCCCTTTGCCGGGGGCGACCGACTGGCGCTGGCCGCCATCACCAGCCTGTTTCTGGCATTCGCACTGCTGTTCCTCTTCCGCATCCGGGACATCGCCACTGCCGCGCGTGATATAGCCTACGCGGTGCTGGCCTTTCTTTACATCCCCTGGCTGCTGATGCACCTGGTCATGCTGCATCAAACGGCCTATGGCTGGCAGTGGCTGTTGGTACTGATGCTGATCGTCATGACCAATGATTCTGCCGCCTACTACGCCGGCAGCGCTTTCGGCACACACCGGCTTTATCCGCTGGTCAGCCCCAAAAAAAGCATCGAGGGCGCCCTGGGCGGACTGCTGGGCAGCATCGCCGGCACCCTGCTGGCAAAGTTCACCTTCTTCCCGCAGCTGACTCTGGCCGACGCACTGCTGACTGCCGTCCTGGTCGGCATCCTCGGTCAAACCGGCGACTTGTTCGAATCCCTGCTCAAGCGCAGTTTCGGCGTCAAGGATTCCGGCAATTGCATCCCCGGCCACGGCGGAGTCCTGGACCGGCTGGACAGCATCATCTTTGCTGCTCCGGCTCTGTACTATTACGTCATCTACTTTTTTTAGTACGATCAAAAAAATTTCTGCAGCCTTGTGCAGAAATGAATTTTGCAAGCGTGCGTATCCTGTTTATTCAGGACAGGGGATAGCCCATGAAACATCTTTCCATACTTGGCTCGACCGGCTCCATCGGTGTCAGCACCCTGGAGATCGTCGCTGCCTACCCCGAGCGCTTCCGGGTCGTGGCCCTGACAGCCGGGAAAAACCTGGAACTGTTTGCCCGACAGATCCGCCAGTTCGCACCGCGCATCGCGGCCGTTGCTTCAGCGGCGGATGTGCCGCAGTTGAAGGAGCTGTGTCGCGGGATGGACGTGGAGATCCTGGGCGGCCTGGAGGGACTGATTGCTGCGGCAACCGCCGCCGAGACCGAGATGGTCGTGGCCGCAATCGTCGGGGCCGCAGGTCTGGCGCCCACTGCTGCCGCGGTTCGTGCCGGTAAGGACATCGCCCTGGCCAACAAGGAGACCCTGGTCACCGCCGGTCAACTCTTCATGAAAATGGTCGCTCGCTACGGCGTCAAGCTGTATCCGGTGGACAGTGAGCACAGTGCCGTGTTCCAGTCCATCGAGGGGCACCGTTGCCAGGACATCAGCAAGATCATCCTGACCGCATCCGGCGGCCCTTTCAGGAACACCCCGGCCGAGCAGCTGGCACACGTCACCATTCAAGATGCCCTGAACCACCCCAACTGGAGTATGGGCAGAAAAATTACCATTGATTCGGCCACCATGATGAACAAGGGGTTGGAAGTCCTGGAAGCCCGCTGGCTGTTTGACGTTGCGGTGGAAAAGATCGAGGTCAACATCCACCCCCAGAGCATCATCCACTCCATGGTCGAGTATGTGGACGGCTGCGTCATCGCCCAGTTGGGCACGCCGGACATGAAGGCGCCTATCGCCTATGCCCTCTCCTACCCCGAACGGATTGCTACCGGTGTCAAAGCCCTGGACCTGACCGATTTTTCGGGGCTGACCTTCTTCAAACCTGACCTGGACAAGTTCCGCTGCCTCGGGCTGGCCTACCGCGCCATCAACGATGGCGAGAGCATGCCGGCCGTGATGAACGCCGCCAACGAGATTGCCGTTGAGGCCTTTTTGAACGGTAAAATCGGCTTTATTCAGATAGCCGATGTGATTGAGCGCACCATGGACAGGCACCAGGCACACAATCTGAAATCAATTGACGAGGTCCTGCAGGCCGACAGCTGGGGCCGGGATATGGCACACAACATCTGCGGAGGTTTACACAACTGATATGACTATTATCTATTTCATCATAGTTCTTGGAGTCCTGATATTTGTCCATGAGTTCGGCCATTTCATCGTTGCCAAGCTGTTCAATGTCAAGGTAGAGAAGTTCTCCCTCGGCTTCGGCCCCAAACTGTTCGGAAAGCAGATCGGTGAGACGGAATACCTGCTCTCGGCCCTCCCGCTGGGCGGATATGTCAAGATGTTCGGAGAGGGCGGAGTTATTGAAGGCTCCGCCGCTAAGACTCCCGCGGACACCGAGAAGACCTACGATGAGGAATCAGGGGAACCTGTTGACGACGTACCGGAACTGACCGAAGCCGAGCAGGCCCGCTCCTTCGCCCATAAGCCGCCCCTGGCCCGGATTGCCATTGTCATGGCCGGCCCGCTCTTCAATCTGGTCTTTGCCTGGCTGATTTTTATCCTGCTCTGCATGCTT
>JBBQXT010000044.1:0-20867 GCA_038209415.1 Geobacterales bacterium | reverse complement strand
GACGGCCCGGCGATGGAAATCTTTTCAAACAATGAACTGCTGGCCGAATGCAGACTTGAGAAACCGCTCTCCATGCAAGGCTGCCCGGTATGCGGCACTACCAGACTACATGAGCAAGCTCAGGTAAATAAATGAAGTGGGAAGCGGTACCAGTCAATCACCAGCAGCATCACGGGAAAAACTGACACTTACCGATTTAGCCATCAGGGACAAGACAAACATCAATAGCTACAGCAGGTAAACAGCCTTAGCGGATGAATTCCAATCATCAGCATCACGCCGAGATGTGTATATTCGGAACAACACCCTCCGCCCTCAAAAATCTTCTCTCTTTCTTCATCCCTCGACCTCGCTCATTGCTTAAATTCCTGTCGGCAAACATCACAACCAGCCCGCTATTGACGGCGTGCAACAGATTATTAGTCACTATTACCGATTTAGGAAGCCTCACCCCAGAGACCTTGCGCTGGGACGACCAGCTCATGCCGCTTCTGAAAACGATTTCCCCGGAACAGAAGTCACGGCAATGAATGTTTTGTGTCGACGGCCGGAATATGGTAGATAATCGGAGAATGAATCCCGCCATGACCGATGCCAGATACCGCCGATTCGTTATTTCGTTTATTGTTGTTCTCGGCATTGCCCTCTACGCCCATACGCTGCCGTTCCCCTTCCAGTTCGACGGTATCCTGTATATCGAAGGCAATCCCCTGATCACCAGTTATGACTACTTCGAAAAAATGTGGAATTTTGCCCGGTTTACGCAACTGGACGAGCAACTAGGTCTCCCCGCCGACCTGACCACCAATTTCCTTCTCCGTCCGGTCAGTTACTTCTCCTTTTTTCTCGACTACTGTGTCAGCGGCCTCAACCCGGTCGGTTACCGGGCAATCAATATCGCCATCCATTGTGCCAATGCGGTTCTCGTCTACCTTTTTCTGGCAATGCTGGTGCAACGGACGGTTCGGGAAACCTTTTCGCGACGGTTCATCCCGACAGCAGCGGCGTTCTTTTTCCTGATCCATCCCGTGCAGATCCAGTGCGTTACCTATATCGCCCAGCGATTTACCTCCTTAGTCGCCACCATGTATCTCCTGACGCTGATCCTCTACCTCTGCTCGGTTGACGCCGAGAACCGGCGGAAAGCTTCCCTGTTCCGATGGGCTTCTGTTGTTGCTCTCATCTTGGGCATGCTCGTGAAGGAGAGCATGTTTACTGCACCCGTCATGCTCCTCCTTCTGGAGACGGTGGTCCTTGGCAGTACCGTTAAGACCGCTTTCAGGAGGACCGTCCTCCATCTCCTCTGCCTCCCCCTGCTGCCCGTCCTCATCGTGCTTACGGAGGCGGCGCAGAGCGCATCCCGCGCCAACATGACCGACGCCTTGAACATCGTCAACTACGGGAGTTATCCCCCGGCGCAGTATGCCATTACCCAGATTTGTGTCGTCACGACTTATCTGCGTCTGCTTTTCCTTCCCTACGGGCAGAACATCGATCCGGACTACCCGTTATTCACCTCGCTTCTCAACGGCCGGGTCATGCTCTCCCTGGCTGTGCTCCTTGTCTTCCTGAGCGCCTCGCTGATCTACTTCCGGCAGCGGAAACGCGAGGGGCGAAGCCGGCTCATCCTGTTCGGCACGCTCTGGTTTTTCCTCGTCAACTCCATCTCGTCGAGCATCGTACCGTTGCCGGACCTGATGGCGGAACAGCGCATCTATCTCCCCTCCATGGGGATCTTTCTCGTGCTGTTTACCCTTGTCGACCTGGTAAGGACGAGATGGGTGGGGATTCGCCATGGGACAGGCATTGTCGTCGGGGTGGTTGTCTGGGGCGTGGTGCTCTGCGGGTTAACCTTTGCGCGAAACGAGGTCTGGCGTACGAGAACAAGCCTGTGGGAGGACTCAGTGGGGAAAAGCCCGCTCAAGGGTCGCCCCTGGCACAACCTCGGGCAGTCGTATCTGGAGCAGGGACGTTACCGGGAGGCGGTGCCGTATTTCCAGCAATCCCTCTCCCTCGACCGGTTCTATTTCATGAGCTTCATTGGCTTGAGTGCGGCGTATGACGAGCTGGAACTTTTTAACGAAGCGATCGATGTCTGTTCGAAAGGTCTGGCCATCGACCCGGTGAACGCCGAACTGTATCACAATATGGGCATCGCCCAGGCGAGACTCGGCAAGTGGCGTGAGGCGGAGCAATCGCTCCTCAAAGCAGTCGAGCTCCGTCCGAAAAATTCCGGTGACCACATCTCCATGGCCAAACTCTATTACTTCACTTACCGTTATGCCGCTGCCTTGCAGGAATGCCGCATAGCCGCGCGGCTGTCTCCTCCAGACCGGCAACTGTTACTAATGATGGAGGTAATTGAGCGACTCCTTCCACACAGTAAGTGATTTATTCTGATATCAACTGCTTCAGTTCCATCGAAGAGTAACTGCAGCGTCTAACACTATTCGAACTGAAAGAGAAGAAACGTGTGGCAATTGCCACGGCGCTCTCCATGTCACCGGATATCCTGGTCATGGACGAGCCGACCAATGGGCTCGACCCCCATGCCCGAAGACAGCTGATGAAGCTATTGCGTGACTTCGAACACACCAGGATTTTTACCAGCCACGACCTGGATATGGTACTGGAACTCTGCGGGCGGGTGATTGTGCTGCATGAAGGCGAGGTCCGGGCAGACGGCCCGGCGATGGAAATCTTTTCAAACAATGAACTGCTGGCCGAATGCAGACTTGAGAAACCGCTCTCCATGCAAGGCTGCCCGGTGTGCGGACGCGGTTCAAATACATGATTCCGCTATATTCAACCATGAATATGCCTGCGAGATGCCATTGTTAGCTGCGCCCGACTACTTCAGCAAATCAAGAACAATGTCACTGGCGCTCTCACGTAACGACCTATACTTAACTCTCCTCGCCAATAATTCTCTAAAAGCAGGATCAGCCATCCAGACATAGTCGATAAACATCCCTGCAACAGTAACCGGAAAACAGGAATGACAACGCTGGATGAACAATTTCAGACCATGGAGCGGGATCTGCGCCGATCTTCGCCCCAGCAATGATTCCCCAACAATTGCCAGAACCTCACCCAGCAGCATGGCTTCGGTCTCGGCCAGATAGATGGTATTGCTTCCGGAATCGCCGATGATGCATTGCGCGATCGCGCTGGCAAGATCTTCAACATGGATCAGGGAAATACGCCCGGGAAAGCACAGCCTGTGAAGCGGAATGCCGCGACTTATGTAACACGCCATTTTTCGCACATGGGAATCATCCCGCATCCCGGGACCGTAGACAAAACCCGGACGAAAAATGGTGTAAGGTAACCCGCTTTGCACGATTGCATTCTCGGCAAGCAGTTTTGACTTGCCGTACTCAGTCCTCGGGAAACAAGCACTTGCCGCAGTAACGGGGCACTTGCAACGGTCCGTTGAAGCCCGATCCATCGCCGCAATCGAACTGACGAAGACGAACCGTTCCAGGCGATTGACCGTTTTCGCTATTTCGAGCAGTTTTCGGACTGGTACAAGATTGACCCCTAAATAATCGTGACCACCACTGAGCCGGGCTTCAGCTGCAACGTGGATGAGGTAGTCGGCCTTTCGTACGATGTCGGCGACCAGTTCCAGGGCTTTAAGGTCACCCGGCACCTCCACCACGCGCGGATCCCCGGACTGTATCGGCCTCCTGACCAGCAGGTAGAGCCGGTCATCCGGTCGCAGAGACTGCAATAGCAACCGAACTACGGCCCGCCCGACGAAACCGGTAGCCCCTGTCAGAAAAACCGTTCTCATCCGGTGTAAGGAGCCTCTCTGGCAACGAAGAGCCGGTGTTTCATAAAAGCCTCCCGGTCAGTTGCAACACTTACTTTTCCCCACTGGAACCGGAGAAAATTCCGACAGCGCCACTGAATAGGCGCCTGAACTCGCCAAGTGATCTTAACTTCTTCATTCTGTTCCAGATGATGGACGGTCTGAAGTAGAACCGCTTGTACGCCTGGAGTGCAAGTTCCGCCGTTTCTGCCCGGCTGACTTCGGTACCGATGAATTCGATCAGATCGGTCTTTGATTCGTCCAGGGTGTAGTCGGCCCAGTAATCGCTGAGGCCGCGTTTCCGATAGTAGGCATAAATCTCCGTATCAGGCATCGGCATAAGGATAGAATAGAGTGCGTAATCAAGCGGAAGTTCGAGGGAGAAGCGGATTGTATCCTTGATGGTCTGGCGGGTCTCTCCGGGAAAGCCTAACAAAAAGAATCCAAGGGTATTGATGCCGCACTTTTTCGTGTAGCTTACGGTCCTCATGACCTGTTCAGTTGAAATCCCCTTGTGCATCATCTTGAGGATATCCGGGTTGCTCGATTCGATCCCGTACAGAATCGTATGGCATCCGGCTGATTTCAGGCTTTTGATCATTTCCTTCGACACTACATCGACCCGGCTCCTCACGGTGAAGCCCACGTCCAGTTTCCTGCGGCGGATCTCTTCACATATGGCGATGACCCTGCGCTCGTCAGCGGTAAAGGTGGAATCGTAGATGTCGAAGTCGCGGATGTCATAGCTTTTCAAGTTGAGTTCGATTTCATCGACGACATTCTCTGGAGATCTGGCACGATATTTCAGTTGGTTGTGACTGCAAAAGGCACAGCTGAAGGGACATCCTCGGGAAGAAATCAGAGCGGTGAAGTTTTTCTTCCGACTCAGAATATTCTCGTAGAGTTCGTTCTTGATAAGATGTCGGGCAGGGAACGGAACTGTATTTATATCTTCAACATATTGCAGCGTACGATCTATGATGACCCTTCCATTTTTTTTATAACCGACCGATTTGATCCCCTCGAACGGCAGTCCTTCCCGAAAAGCCCCAATGAACTCAGGGAGAGGACGTTCTGCCTCGCCGACTATGCAGTAGTCAATGGCATCATATGACATTGTTTCATGGGGATAGAGCCGGATATGCTCTCCACCGACAAGTACCGGTATCGCTGTGTCCGCCTTGAATTTCCTTATCCAACCCAGGATAGAATGAAAACTCCACGTGGTGACCGTGAAGCCCAGCAGATCGGGAGCAAACTCTCTGATCCGTGCAAGCGTCGTCACATAACTGAGATTTTCCGCTTCCATGTCGATGAGATCGACTTCGACCCCTTCCCTCTCCAAGAGTGCGGCAACAAGCAATAGACTTATCGGGGGAACAAAACCAAGGCGCTCATCTCTAAAAGAAACACTTTTATTGTGAGGATTGACGTCGATTGGCGTGAATATGAGGCTAATTTTCATAGGACTCTCTACTTCGGCTTGTACTTGGTAATGAGATCGAGAAAACGTGGGTCGCTCCTAAGTTCCGACAACTGCGGCTCAGCACTGAGCTTTACGAAATCGTCAAAACCGCGCTCCAAGGCTTTTTCCATCCAGGCCAAAGACTCTTCTGTACGGCCTGCTCGCGATTCGACGCAGGCAAGATGGTAGGCTGTACCGGGACCGTCCCACGTCCTTGATTCCAACTGCACATAATAGGTACGGGCCAAGTCGAGACGCCCCTGCAGAAGGGCGAGGTCTCCAAGGAGGCTGACCACCTGCATCGCATCCGGTTGAAATCCAAGTGCCCGTTTATACGCTTTTTCCGCCTCACCGAAATCGCCACGTTTCTGATAATTGCTCCCGAGGCTTGCCCATCCGGTGACATACGTCGGCTTGATTTCCAGCAACTTCTTCAGCAAACGGTAGCCCTTGTCCAGTTCTCCCGTCTCCGTGTACAACGTCCCCAGCCCCTGCAGGATCTCCGTGTTCGCCGGATTCAACAGATGACCCCGTTCGTATGCCTGACGTGCCTCAGCCGTTCTTCCGGAGAACATCTGCGTCTCGCCGAGGAGTTCCCAGGCCCTGTCGCTCATCGGTTCCTTGGCCGCCGCATCGCTCCAGAGAATCAGGGGGTCATGCCAGACTAAGGCACGCCGGAAGGATGCAACCGACAACGCCACCAGAGGCAGCACCAGCAGACAGCAGAGCACGGCGCGATGGCGCGCTGCCAGGTGCTCACGCAGAAAAACCGCACCGGAACCGGCCAAGGCTGCCACACCAATCATCGGAAAGTAAAGATAGCGATCTGCCATCATGGAGAGTGTCGGCACAATTTGCGACACAGGGAAGAGGCCGGCAAAGAAGAAGACCACCCAGAAGCCGAACCGCCGATCTCTCCTGAAAAGCCACCCTCCACCCAGCAACACGCTACCAAGCAGCAATGCAGCACCAACCACTACCGCATCAGGGGAATGGTGAATGGTGGGCGCATAGACGGCACTGAGGTGGGATGGCCAGACAAGCATTCCCATATAGCGGCAGAATACCGGCAGCATGCTGTAGAAAGTTGCCAGGAAAGAGCCACCATGATACGGAACGCTGGCACCGACGGGTGTGCTGAAACCGATCACCGTTACCGCCGCAATGACGCCGGCAATCACGAAGAACGGGACCTTGTCCATCAGGCGCACACGGCGGTCCCCCCGAAGGAAGCAAAAGTCATACAGCACCAGGATCCCTGGCATGATCACCGTTATTGACTTGGAAAGCAATGAAAACGTAAAAAACGTGAGCGTTGCCCCATAGTACCACCACCGGGCCTTAGCAAGACCTGCCTCGCGGTATCGACAATAACCCTCCCATGCCAGCAGAAAAAAAAGCATGGCGAGGAGGGTCTTGCGGTTGGATATCCAACCGACTGACTCGACCTGGACCGGGTGAATCAAAAAAAACAACGTGGCGACAAGGCACAACAGCCGGTCGGCATACCAACGAAATAACAGCCGATAAATCAGCAGAGAGTTGACGGTGTGAATCAGTATGTTGGTTGCATGATACCCTCCCGGATTTAATCCCCAGATGGCATGATCGAGCATAAATGAAAGGCTCTGTAGAGGGACATATGACCCGATGACATAGGTGGTAAATGCTGTTCGGATATTGTGCCATGAAAAGCCCCGGACAGCGTCGTTATACAGGATCGTCCAGTTGTCATCCCAGTTGTCCTGAAACCCAAATCCCAGCATTTTACCGTACAGGACTGCAGCCAGCAGGAAAAGCAGTGAAAAATCCAAGAGCTGCTGTCTCTTACCGGATATGTGATTCATCGATTCTTTTCCTTCTGCCGGCATCTGGGTTCAAAAAGCACTCTCGTTGTAAAAAGTGTAAAAACAAACCAGGGGTGAAATCTCGCTATGAGGCTGTACAAAATGCAAAAACCGATTTTTACATTTTCTCCACATTGTTCTTCACAATCCCATCCGCGCCCTGTGGTCAAAGAGGAGATTCAATTCAACCTGTCCGTTCAGATAACAGTCTCGACATTTAGATACGATTTCTCGATGTCGCTGGTACTCCGGAGACTTCCACAGGTCCACGAGGCTTCCCTCCCGGATGTTGCCAGCCGGTTTTCCCCAGCTTATCCAGGGGAAACAGGGAAAGACGTCGCCGTAACAATCGACGGCAAGTGAGTTGTACCCGGCCCGACACCGCACCGGCGAAGGGAGTCCAGCAAAGGATGACGGAAAAAGCCGCAGATGGGCGGGTGAATTTTCGAGTAACGAGCCTTCTTGCCGTGCGGCGAGCAGATAGTCAACCAGTTGATCAACCTTGGCTAAAAAGGGTTCATTGTTCGTAGCAGCTGCATTACGATCTTCAGCTGATAAAGACTGGCGAGGAATGAACTCGATGCAGTCAGCACCAAGCTCGCGGGAAAGAGCTATCAGATCCTGCGCCTCATCTATATTTGTTTCATCGAGAACAGCTACATTCTTGATACGCAGCAGGCTTCCCTGTTGTCGACGCAGGCGGTGCAATCGCTCCACAGCCGTCACCGCCCGCTCAAAAGCACCGGAAAAGTTTCTTATCCGGTCGTGGGTGGCGGGTCTGGCACCATCCAGAGAGATGTTGACGGAATCGACGCCAATATTGACGAGCCGCCGTGCTTCGTCATCTCCAATAAAATACCCGTTGGTATTCAGGTGAGTAATCATGCCATGTTTGCGGGTGCAGGCCAGCAGATCATAAATATCCGGACGCAACATTGGCTCCCCGCCGGTAAACCCGAGCCCCGGCACGCCCAGACGGGCAAACTCGCCAATAATTGCACTAAAGCGTTCCGTATCGATTTCTTGAATACCGTTACGTATCCGTTCAGTGCATTTACCGGGCATGTCGCACATAACACAATTGTAGTTGCAACGATACGTAACCATCAGTGTCCCATGAATTGGACCACAAAGAGGCCTGCGCAAAAGAGAAGAAAGGTGCAGCAGGAGGTATTGGCTGCCACGTTTGGCAAGCCATCCAAAGCCGTCCTGATTCAGTTTCTGTAAAATGAAATCCCTGTAGACTTTTCTTATCACGATGTGCTACTCCGTCTCACCAGAAGTCCTGCCAGAATGGTCTGATATGCCTCGCACGGCGTCCAACAGCCAGGGCAGTCGCCATTACACACCGAGGTCCTGACTCTGCGCCTCAACTCCGAGTCCCACAGACGGGACAGTTCGTATCCATACTCTCGAATGGAGCCGATAGGGGCATTATACGATGAACAGGGATAGACAGTCCCGGACGGATCGAGAAAACAGGAGACAGCGGCAGCCTGACAGGTGAGAGGGACAGTGCCGGTTTTCAGATAGGTCTGGGCCAAACGCTGATAACGTCGTTCCAGAAAGGAAACCGGATTAAGCAGCCACCCCCTCCGAGCAGCACTAGTAAGGGCAAGCAGGCGACCTGCTTCCTCTGGATCGGGGGTGCCCGCAAACGTGCTATTGGCATAGTAGTGCCCGGAAACATGGGCCAAGTTGACATGGATCTCGTCGTCCGCCAACGTTGCCAGTTCACAGCGTACCGCCCGGACCGTATCCTGAAATGCATGGAGATTCGCCTCCTGAAGGGTATAGCCAAGGAATACCGAAAAACGTCGCGAACGCAATTTTCTCAATTGTCGGAAGGTTGTCAGCACCCGCTCCCAGGAACCGGGCAGGCCGCGAATGCGGTCATGGAGTTCCGGCGGTCCGTCGAGACTTACGCTCACCATAAGGCGCGGAATAGACATGTGTTCCAGAATTTCCCGCACCGCTGACACGATTTTATCCGTCTGAAAACCATTGGTGGGAAAATTGAGCAGGTAGAGCCCCGTGCAATGCCTGTCTATCGAACGGATGACGTCAACGATGTCGTCACGCTGAAATATCTCGCCGCCGGTAAGGTTAACCCATGAGAAGCGATTGGAAAGGGCAAAAAAGGTATCGATCTCCGCCAGAGAGAGCTCATCCTCCACCGGTTTCTGCCAGATACCACACATGGCGCAACGCGCCTGGCAGCGGTTGGTGACCGCGTAGGTCAGTCGGTAGGGATACGGCAACTCGGTCAGGTTGCTGCGGACTACGTGATATGCAAGCTTGGCGATACGGCGCATGTTATCTTCCGGCCAACCTCTCGAGCATGCAGGACGCGCCCGGAGCGAAATACCGCTCCTTAATCTTCAGAAAGGTATCGGCAACCTCGATGGCCTGCATGCATGCCCCGCGCCCTTCCGGATGGCGGCAGGTGTGGAGTTTGGCATTAAAGTTGGTGATGCAGGGACTGCAATCGAAGCGCTGGTATATGGCCAGCCCTTTTGTGCCCCAGGGACCGTACAAGTCAGGCGTGTTAGGACCATACAGACCAACCGTCGGAACATCTATTGCAGAAGCTATGTGAACTGCCGCCGTATCCGCCGAGATAACCAGATCGGCGGCACTAATCAGGGCAAAGAAATCAGCAAAATTCAGTCGGCCGCCGAGGTCAATCACCGATGCCCGGAAACGCACATGTTCAATGGCATCGCGGATCAGAAAAGACTCTTCCGCCAACCCCGTAAATACGACCCTCACCTGAAATACCTCAACGAAGCGGTCGGCAAGCTCGGCATACCGCTCCGGCAGCCAGCGCCGCTCTCTGAAATTATTACTGGTACCAATGTGCATGACTACGCACAACTCGCCAGGTCGGAAACCGAAGGAGCTCAACAATTCGTTACCCTGCAAGCGCATCTTTTCAAGTCCGGCAAGCCTTACTGCGGGGAGAAAAGGAGCAGGTTCGGCACCTGCACTAACCGCAAGTGCATAGAATGATCGGGTGACAGGAACAGTATTGTCGTAGGGGACTTTCCGGGTATAAAGGATACTGCGGAACTGGCCGCAGGTATCGAAACCGATGATCTCCCGTGCCCCTGTTTGATATGCAACAAGAGCCGAGAAACGAGCAAACTGTTCAAAATCTATGGTGATATTATAGTTGTTTTGCTTCAGGAGCGAGACAGCCCGGAACCACGTACCCAGAAAACGGACGATACCTCCTGTATCGATCGTAATGATTGAATCTACTAAGCCGGTTGCTGCCAAGGCATCCCTGTTGCCCGACAGTGTCAGAAAATCGAAGGTTACGTTGGGATAGGCAGCACGCATTGCCTGAACAGAAGGGAGGATCATGAAAATATTGCCGATCCCCCAAAACTTCACGAAGAGAATCCGCTTTACGCCAGCCCGGTTCGGGAATGACTTGTTGGCCCGAAACCTGCCGACAATGAAGGCAAGAAGTAGTAGTGGTATTCCAAGACAGGTATCAATGATGCGTATCAGCTTCCAATTCATCTGATAGATATATCATTTTATCAACATTCATTGAAAGCAAAGAAAGTGATACCAATCAACGCCAAAAAAATAGTTCGAAACATCTATCGAGATATTTTCATAACCGGCTGCATTGCGTGATTATCGAATCGGGAAGATCAGTCCCGCCAAAAATGTTAAGAACTCACAACATATTTTTTAGTTATCCAGAAAATTTCGCCAATCAACTGCCCCGCTATCTCCATTTGCCTGCCGTAAATCATCTTCAGCCTCACGATTTCTACCAACAGCCCCCAAGGCAACTCCACGCTGGTAAAAAAATGAGCTGTACGGTTTGAGGCGAATTGCTTCGGTAAATTCCTGTATGGCGGATTCGTATTGCTGCCCCTTGCTTAAGGCATCACCCCGCAAGGCGTGCAGGTAAAAAACCCCCGGATATCCTGCCTCTTCACCCATTCGGATCGAAACCGCAATATCTTCGGCTGCATCAAGATACCTGCCGTTTCGCATGCGGTTCTCTGCGCGCAGGTAAAATGCCCTGCCAGCCGGCTGCAGTGTAATCACCCGTGACCACAGTGTTTCAGGGTTTTGCCAGGCACTCTCAAGACGAAATGAGAGCAGGGCAAACGCCAGCACGACTATCAGCGAAACAAAGCAAATAGCCCTACGGGGAAAACCTTTCTTGGCCGCTGCCGCCTTACCGAGAAAACCTGCTGCTGCTATACTGGCAGCTATGCCGGGGAGATAGGTAAAACGGTCCGCATACGCCTGGGCACCGTTCTGGAAGAAACCAAGCACCGGAACAAGCGGCAGCAGAAACAGCAGCATTGTCGAGAGATTCCAGGGCCTGCTCCTCCAGGTTGCGGCGCAATAAATCATAATAGCACTCGTTGCGAGCGCCCCCAGATAATATGAGATCGGGAATGCCTGGGGTATCAGATACAGGTTTACCAGGCCCACCGGATATATGGTCATTTTAAGGTACTCGAAGATGGCGTAACCGGCCATTATCAGACGTCTCGGCAGTGAAAAATCATCATAGGAAACCAGTATTGATTCTCCACTTGCAAGAAAGAGGGTGACCAAAGCAGTCACTGCGGAGATAAGTGCATACGGTATTTTTTCTATCAGGCAACCCAGAATATTCCCCCGCCTAAGGCGTCCCAGCGGATACCAGTCCATGACCAGAAGCATTGCAGGTATGACAACACTAACCGGCTTTGCTGTTATGGCCAGAACCAGCGAACAGAGTGAGCAGAGATAGACGGACCATACCGCCGGGCCCTTTTCGCCAAGGCTTCTGCGCTGCACATAGTAAAGGTAGAATAAAACAGACACCAATGAAAAGAGACCGTTCAACACATCCTTGCGTTCCGTCACCCAGACCACGGACTCGACCCTGAGGGGATGAATCCCCCACAAGAGAGCGGGCAGAAGTGCTGCAGCACGCCAAGGGAATTCCGGCTGTTCCTCTTTTGGTACGATCTTTCGGAACACTTGGTAAGCGATCAGGACAACCATTCCGCAATTGGCGGCATGCAAGAGAATATTGGTAAGATGATAACCGAACGGATTCAGTCCCCAGATTCGGTAGTCAATCGCAAACGATATCCAGGTAAGCGGCATCCACCAGCCCATATAGGACGTGGTGAATGCCGAACGGACAAACTCCCGGTCCAGAATCCTGATAGCAGGATTTTCAGTAACATATAGAGGGTCATCCCAGTTGATGAAATCACAGGTCAGCGCCCGCAGGTAGACCAGCAGACAGATGAGAGCGGCTGCAAGAGCAATACCGGCAATGCCGATTCTCTTCTTATTCATAACTGTTCCTGTACCACTCTATCGGCCCGTTCTCGCCCGCCGCACGCCTGAAGTCATCTTCAGCCTCGCGAACGTTACCTGACGCAGACAGGGCAAGCCCGCGCTGATAGTAATAGTTCGGATGAGGAAACAAGGCAATTGCGTGACTCAGGTCCGCAATCGCCTTGTCGTGGTATCCCTGGCGACGAAGCGCCACACCACGAAAAGCGAAGAGGTTGTAGATCTCAGGCAAGCCCGCACGTTTCGCAAATTCGATAGAAGCTGTCAAATCATCCGCGGCAGCGGAGTAGTCGCCGGTCGTAAGATGATATATCCCCCGTTCCTTGTATGCCCTGCCCGTTGGCTGAACGGCAATGATGCGCGACCAGACGGTGCCCGTGTCTTTCCATACTGGTATGAGTATCAACGTCATTCCGGCATACGACAGGATCAACGCAGCCGACAGGATTATAAGTGCCATTCGGGCAAATCGCCGCCGTACACCCTTTGCTTTGTTATAGGCCACGGCCAGCAATATAGCAGCAGCGACGCTCGGTGCCACTGAAGGGAGATAGGTAAAGCGGGAGGCATACGCCTGTATGCCGTTCTGAAAAAAACCCAGCACCGGCACCAGCGGGATTACGAAACAGAGCCAAGTCGCCGGTAGCCATCGGCTCCTTCTGCATGCATACATGCAGAAACATATTACCGTTACCACAACAGTCTTTGCCGCATAGACGGGCATGCTCGAAGCATTGATAATATGCAGCGGGAGAATACCCACCGGGAAAAGGATCATCCGGCAGTATTCGAATATGGCATTGCCGGAAACAATTAACCTCTGCCCCAACGAAAGGCTGTCATATGCCGCCAGTATCCTGGACTGCTCGGCGAAGCGTATTGTTGCAATCGCCATTGCGCAGGAAAAGACCAGAAAAGGCACTTTTTCGATCAAGACCCGCCGGAGATTGCCCTTTCGCAACCGGCCCAAGGGATACCAATCGACCACCAGCAGCATCAGCGGCAGGACAACGCTGACCGGCTTCGCCATCAGTGACAGGGCAAATAACACGAGTGCAATTGGATAGTAATGCAGAACCGCTCCATTTCGGCCCGGTGCCTCTTGCGCTTGCGCGTACCGCAGGTAATAAAGGACAGAACCCAGGGTAAAGAGCCCGTTCAGGACGTCCTTGCGCTCGGTCACCCAGGCTACCGACTCCACCCGCAGTGGGTGGAGTCCCCACAAAAGTCCCGCCAGAAGCAACATACACGGATAAAGGTATTTCGTATCCGGGGAAATGGCTGACTCTGCAAAACTATCCCTGCAGAGCATGTCGGCGATAAGCACGACCAGTCCGGCATTAAGGGCGTGGAGCATGATGTTGGTCAGGTGGTATCCCAGCGGGTTAAGACCCCAGAGCTGGTAATCAACCGCCAGGGAAATCCAGGTCAACGGCATCCAGAAGCCTGCGTGGGGCGCGGTGAATGCGAACTTGAGTAGATTCCCGTCCAGCTGTCTGATGGCCAGATTGTTCAGGACATAGTCAGGGTCATCAAGGTTGACAAAACCGCAGGAGAGCGCCTGCAGATAGACTATCAAACAAATAAGAGCCGTTGCCAGTCCGATATAAACCGCATTGTACCTGGTTGTTCTCACCCTGGATCAGATTGCTAGTGTGCCACTTTTTCAAGTAAATTGATGACCACGGTATTCCCCTTGATTAGCGCGTAATCCCGTGCTGTCTTTCCGCTATCGCTTGTGGCCGTCAAGTCGGCATTTCTTTTCAGAAGCAGTTTCACGGCCTCTTCGTTCGCTTCAGCCGCCGATATCATCAAAGCGGTAACCCCGGAGCGGTTCCGGCTATTGATGTCTGCCCCCGAATTTATAAGCAGCAGCGCAACGTCCGTGTGACCGGTCTCAAGGGCAAACATCAAAGCCGTGTCGCCCCTCTTATGCTTGAGATTAAGCTTGACCTTCCGTCCAACAAGATATTTCACCACATTGAGATGGCCGTTCATTGCAGCTGCCATGAGCGGGGTGAGATCTTCAATGTTCTGATTATTGAGATAAGCTCCATGTTCTGCAAGATAAACGACCATATCAAGGCGACCGTTATTGGATGCAAGCCACAATGCACTGGACACCTGGCTGTTCAAGTAATTCACCCATGTTCCTGAAGTAACGAGCAGTTTGACCATCTTGATATTGCCCGACATGACGGCCGACATCAGCGGCGTCCATTCGTCAACATACCCACCTTCCGTTTTTTTGAGGCTCTCCGTATAGTTCACATTCGCCGTGGCCTTGATCAACCTCCGCACCTTTTTCTCATCGCCGGCAATCACCGCATCGAACAGTTCTCCATTGACAGAGCGCCGCGATGTGCTGTCGATGATACCGTCCCCCTCGACAAATATTTCATATATCCCGTCCCGGATGGTCCCGTTTTCACGGCAATTCCTGTATTCCGCAGTATACGTGGTAACATTGTCCCGTTTTTTTATCGATATCCGTTTTGTGCCCAAGTCGGCGCACACCAATGTTTTACCATTATTTGTCTTCACGGAATCGTGGCCGCCAAGGTCGACCATCATCTGCATCACCCTTTTGGACGCCTCCATGTCAACATCCCTGTCGGCGTGTGCCGGGCGGCTCATAGTCATTACACAACTAATTGCAATCATTACCGTCATCAACTTCATGTGTATCTCCTGAGAATGGTCTCTATCTGTAGTATACCAATGCTAAAAAAATTACTCCCGGTTGTCAAGGCAGCAAAAGTGCAAATTTAAGTTTAATCATGCACGAAACATATTTTTTTCAGATATTCCGACATGATCCTTTCTGCAGATAATTCCTGTGGCACAGGCCAGTCCTCCGGCGCCTGCCATCATCTGTGTCAGTTCCAACTCAGCAACAACCGTTAAACCGGCATTCAAGTAATGTTCTTTTGTAACGGGACACCCATTGGTCATAATAATTGAACGGGGCGCAACGGTGACGATATTCATGGCCTGTCGCATCCGAACTTCCCAGTGCTCTGGAATGCAGATCACGGTGAATCCCTGTTCCTCCAGCAGGCTGGTTATGGATGCATCGGCAATTTCGTGTCGCACCAGCGCCAGCGTCCGATCCACAACCTGCAGAGTGCCCAGTAGATGTTGGGTGTATGTTTGAAAAGAAGGTACACTGACACTGCTTATACCAAATTTTGCAAGAATCGTAGCAACCTGTTCATACCCCTGCCGGTTGGTGCGGTTACCAACTCCCATCAGCACAAGATCCTCCCTCAGCCAGATGGCATCGGCCGCTTCGAATCTGCCCACACCGGAAACGGTATGCAGTAGCGGGATTCCCAGCGATTGCAACATGCGGGCAGCATAAACCGGCTCCAGTGAACGGGTGTCATTGGCCATGTTGGCCATGATAACCCCCTGGGGTGTCATGAAGAACAGGTCGCGGCAGTACATCATGTTGTAGCGATAGCTTTGGTCGGCAGTGATGGGAGTGTCGTCTATCAGGTTGACGGTAATGCCCAGCGCCAGATAGGTGGTAATGATCGCGTCAAATTCACGCATCAAAGATGAGTGATCGATAGGCGCCAGATGCTGAATCGCGGCCGGTTCAGGGTGGTTTGCCAACTCGATTCCCGGCCGGTAAAGCAGAACCGAAGAAAGGGGCGCGTATTCCGTGACAACACCCCACCCGCTCATAGCCATGCATCCATGTTTTCAGAACGATAACCGAAATCTTCCGCCATTTCAAGGATGTGCGGAGCAGCGAGCGCTCTAGCGATCATGTCGTGCCGGTTTTTCCAACGATAAAGCTGTGGAGGCAACGTAGACTGCACCACCGGCAAGCTGTCCAGCGCAAGAATTGCCAGTTGATCGGAGGGAATTGTCATAAAATTTAGTATTCGTTCGAATATTTTGTTACGAGACTCCGGTGAACGAATCAGTTCTTCGAAATGAACCATACAGGCCGGCCGATGGCTTACCGAGAGGTGTGTCTGAATCTCCTGATTGGCCGAGTGCCACTGGAAGGCGCAAACATCCACCAAATCCCGGTCAACAAACGATTGCCAACCGGCGGGAAGATCAAAGTTCCACCAGGTTGCGGCGTGAGGAAAACGGTCACTGTAGCCCGCTATCCTCAGTTGTTCTGGCGTTTCACCGTCAAAGCAATGTTCCAGATTGTGGGAGAAGAAACCGCGGTGCAGCCAACCGTCATACAGGCCGTTAATGGTGGCGGCCGGGTTGCGAACCAGATGGATAATGCGGATATCGGCATCTGGAAAAATGCGTTCGATCAGGTTCATCCGGTAGCAGTCCACAGTCGACTTCAACAGCAGGGTCTTGCCGGAAAGGTCGTCCGGCGACGGTCTGCGGCGCGGGGGCAAGAGAACGAACGGCGGCTCCTCGATAGTGAAACTGCTCACGGGCGGTGCGAGCGGAACGTCGAGAAACGGGAAACGCAGGGCAACCTTGTCGGTGCCAATATCGTAGTAGAACGGATTGATCCGGGGCCAGCGGTTGTGTAGCTGTTCCAGCAAGTTCAGATAGAAATCTTCCGTGTTGAAGTGGTAGTGCGTAGCTGCATAACGCTCGAAGGCCCCGCTGACACATATTCGCAGGCTGTCCGATTCAAACTCGATATCGGTCCATTGCAGCACTAGCCTGAGCATTAGATCGCGTATGTAGGCAGTTGCATCGATCCGCGCCGTTTCACTCTCCGTCTCGGCCAACCACAAATCGGAGAGAAAATCCCGCGAAAGCCCGGCATGGTCGATGACCATGTCAAGCAGTTCCGTGGGGATGCGGTCGCTATCATGCGGATTGAAAGCACCAAGGTCGGCATTGAGTTTGTAGAAGGGGGCCGCCTCGCCGGTCAGGGAATAAACCTGGGGCAGTTTGCCCAACAGGGCGTAGAGCAGGCTGGAGCCGGAGCGGGAGGCGGAATTGATGATCACCAGCCGTTTGACGTCTGAAAGTGACGCGGTCTGGTGTAGGGCACCACTACCGGACTGCAGAATCTTGTCGCGAAATTCCCTAATCGAGGCTATTGCTGCGGTGATGTCAGGCATGGGGGCGGCCAATTCTGCGCAGGGTGGCAATGGAAGTCATGTAAAGGTTCTTTCTGATGCGGGCAAGGGAATTTCTGTCCCGCAGCAGGTGGTTGATCTCCGCCCGCAGCTTGAGCAGGGATTCGGTCAGGCGATAGGTAACTCGTTCCCGTGTCAGCACGGCATGCGCCTGATCAAGCGGGTATAACAGACTATAGCCCAACTCCCGCAGTTCAGCATGGGCGATGGCTTCAATCTGTCGAACCTCTTGTTCCGACAGCTGCTGGCGAAACTTCTCGTTGTTACCTTTCAGTACCGGCCTGGAGGTGTTTTTCCAGGATATACTCAGGCTGCCCGATTTTCTGGCCTCGCTGGAACGGTGATATTCCAGCATCTCTTCCTCAAATGGTTCGTCCAGAAATTCGCAGAGCCGCCGGACAACCGCTGCCGGATCGGCAGTCAACTCCTCGTACTTGAGCAGCATGATCTGCTCCGGCGGCAATGTGGCCAGCCAGTCGAGCCCGACCCGCTGTTCCCGCTGCCAGCGCCGAGCCGAGTAATAGACGTGAAAGTGGTTGAAAATCGATTGCTTTGCCGAAACGGCCACGTCGCGACCGTCGCGCACCATGAAGATAAAGCGGGCATCGGGATGATAGCGCAGAATCTCGGCCACATATTCAATCATGAAGGTACTCTTGCAGGCCCAGCGTAGCTTGCCGCTATGGTTCAGATACTGGTCGTAGAGCTGAAAGTAGACTGCGAGCAGGTTCCGGGCGCGAGCCAGCTGCACGACCTGCTCCCGGTCCGGTCGGAACTCCCAGGGGTACGTGTGTAGTTCAACCATGTGGCAGACATCCTCAACCAGTCGCCGGAAATTGCCCTCCAGACTCAGGCTGCCGTATAGTAGCTCCAACGGACCGAAGAGCTTCATGATATGGGGCGGGTGCGGCACGGCGATGGCACTGTGGGAGTTAAGTATCAAACGCAGCAGATTGGTGCCGGAGCGCTCGGTTCCTATGATGAAGATGGGGTTGGACACTTATCGCAGATCTTATTTTTTAGCCGTAGCAATTACCAACAGCATAGCGTCAAAAATATCATTGACGGTGAAACGGACGTTGTGTGTTTTCTTGAATTCCGCATCGGCTGTGCGGTAGAGGCTACGAATGACATCCATATTTTCCTGCGGGATAGCACCGTTGTCGATCCACTTGTTGATTGATTCATCACTGACGTATTCAATATCAGTCACCTCGCGAAAACCCTGTCTACGCAGGTAATCCGAGATGTCGTTTGGCATGAGGTAATTGCGGCGCGCCGGGTTGCGCAGTTTTTGAATGGCAAAGGCCAGCTCCCGGTCGGTTTCATTGTAGGCGGTCAGATGACAGAGTACTACTGTGCCGCCCGGCTTGAGCACACGGTGAATTTCGGGTATTGCCTGGTCCAGCTCGGTGAATTGCAACCCCTGGCGGCAGACAATGGCATCGAAGCTATTGTCTGAAAACGGCATCTGCTCCACCGGGGCGAAAATGATCTCGTCCATGCATCCCTCAGCGTGCTTTGCCATATCCGGGCTGATGTCCATACCAGTGACCTTCTTCACCTTACCAAAAAACTCTTTGGCAATCAGGCCGGTGCCGGTGGCGATATCCAGCACCTCAGACCCGGCTCCGGCTCCGGACAGTTCGAATATACGCCGGATCAGGGCTTGATCCTCCACCCAATTGGAGGAATGGTTGTATTTCTGTGCCCGGTTTTTAAAGTGAATCTCTGCCTGTTCCATATCAAAACTCCTTGAGGCGTTCCTTGCGGATCTGCAGCAGCTCGTCAAAAGCGGCGCGCAATATCGGTTCCGGCAGGTCAGTCAGGTTGATGATTGCATCATTGGGGTCGTTGACCTTGCGCTCGGCAAGGGTTTGCAAATAGGCCAGCGGGTCGGTGATATAGCCCCGTTCCACCGCCATGTCGTAAATTTTGGTGCCCGGAAAAGGGGTGAGATACTTGATGGAGATCGGGATCACCGCGCTTTCTCTGCAGAAAGCCATCATTTTTCGCAATGACTCTTCGCTCTCGCCCGGCAGGCCGACAATCAGGTTCGCCGCAACTTTGATCCCGGCCTTGACCGTCTCGGCCACGGCATATTCAATTTCTTCCACTTTGGTCATTTTGTCGGCCAGATCAAGCACAGTCTGATCCAGCGATTCCACACCGTACCAGATATCGCGACAGCCGCAGTCATGCATGTAACGGAGCAGTTCCGGCTGAATCCGTTCCACCCGCGTCGAGCAGGTCCAGGTGATCTGGTGTTTTTTCAACACATCGCAGATTCGATAGGTGCGCTCCAGGTTGGAGGTGAAGGTCAAATCGTTGATGTAAAAATAGCGAATAGCATGCTTGGCGACCAGATCGGCCACCTCGCGTTCGAAGCGCTCCGGACTCTTGTAGGAAAGTTCCTGCATATTGAGGAAGCAGAACGAGCAGCGTCCATAGCAGCCGCGAGAAGTGGTCAGCCCAAGTTCGGGAATTTCAGGATTCTGTTGCACGCTGGGAAAAAGGAACAGATCGGGGATCGGCAGCAGATCCAGATCCATCAACTGTTTGCGGCGCGGCGTCAGATAAGGTTCGCCGTTGATCAGCAATCCGAGTCCATGGATGGTGGTCGCACCTTCCGATGTTCCCCCCGCTTCGATGTAGTCCAGCAATTCCAGCAAGGTCACTTCACCCTCACCGAGAATCGTATAGTCCGGCTTCAGGCTCTTGATCAACGGCTCAGGGAGTGAGGAAACCAGTGCCCCGCCGATCAGGGTGGTGATCCGCGGATTAAGCTCACGAACCCGCCGAATGATCTGGACATTCATCGGGTAGGAATCGATAAAGGTCGGCATGGCCATAATACCGCCGCGCTCTGCCGCATCCCGGCATGCATCCTCAAAATCCTCACCCATCCGCAGATCGCGTATCTTGACATCCCAACCGGCCAGCTTGGCAATGGTGGCAATGTGGCTAACTCCTTCGGTCGGAGTCTCCAACAGGAACTCACGGTTGGGGGTCGCTACCTGCGGCGAGGGAGGGAGGATCATGGTAAATGCGGGTCGGGAGTTGGCCGCACGTGGCTTGGCAACGAGGTCAGCCAGCCTTTGTTCGTCAGCACTTCTGGTCATACGTTGTCACCCGGCTTTCTCTTGACGAATTTTTCGGCGCTCTCCAGATATACGTTTCCCCCGTTGCTGTAATCATAGGGGCGTACCTCGATACGGTGGTTGATGTCGCGATAGATACCGCGCAACTCATCCTTGGTCAGATGTTGTGTGAACTTGACGAATCCGGGGTGTTCGATATCATCCTCCACGGACTGTTCCTCG
>JBBQXT010000043.1:0-20917 GCA_038209415.1 Geobacterales bacterium | reverse complement strand
AGGCCGGTTGCCATCTTCAGGAACTGTTTTCAATTGAACAGTCGCCCGCTTACCTGATATAGTGCCGCACTGCGGACAGCATTCAATTTACGCTGTAGATATTCGAAGCAGGGATTCCGGGTTCCGAGTGAATATTTCCATTGTTGACCAAAAAATGCTGAGCTTCTTCGCAGCGCTGCAAGGTTACTTTACCCTTGCCGGCCGCAGCTTCCTGCGCATGTTCCGGCGTCCCTTCTACTACCGAGATTTTGCCATCCAGTTTGATAAACTGGGCTTTTCCTCCCTGTTCATCTGTATCCTGACCGGCCTGTTCACCGGCATGGTCATGGCACTGCAGGCGCTGATCCAGCTCAAACCCTTTGCAGCAACAAGTTATGTAGGGGGCATGGTGGCCGCCACCATGATCAAGGAGTTGGGGCCGGTGCTGGCCTCGTTGATGGTCGCCGGCCGGGTCGGCTCGGCCATTACCGCCGAGTTGGGCACGATGGTAGTCACCGAGCAGGTGGATGCCATGCGGGTCGAGGGCACCGATATCGTCCAACGTTTGGTTGTGCCGCGCATGAAGGCCATGCTGCTGGCCATGCCGCTGTTGACTGTTGTTACCGACGTTATATCTCTTCTGGGCGGCTATATCATGTCCGCGAGCTACGGCATCAATCCGACCATGTATATCAAGGGCTTGCCCCAGTTCATGGTTTTTCAGGACCTGATCGAGGGTCTGGCCAAACCGGTCTTTTTCGGGCTGATCATCACTCTGACCGGCTGCTATGTGGGGCTGAATACCCGCGGCGGGGCCGAGGGGGTGGGTAATGCAGCCAAGCAGGCGGTGGTTCTGTCATCGGTGCTGATACTAATATCCGATTTCTTTATAACCAAGGTTTTTGTAGCGTTCAGGTGAATGGATGGCATTCTGGCTTTTTAAAACCGAACCGGGCTGTTTCTCGTTGGAAGATCTGAAAAACCGCCCGGACAAGACCGAAAAGTGGGACGGAGTTCGCAACTTCCAGGCCCGTAATTTCCTGCGGGATACGGTCCGGACCGGCGACCTGATTCTGTTTTACCACAGCAGCATCCCCGAGCCGGCGGTTGTGGGCATAGCAAAGGTGGTGCGGGACGGTTATCCGGACGTTACCGCCCTGGACCCGGACGGAGAACATTTCGATCCCAAGGCCTCACCGGCCAATCCGATCTGGTACATGGTTGACGTCTGTTTTGTACGTGCGCTGCCCCGGCAGGTCACCCTGGAGCAGATCAGGAACAATCCCCTGCTGGGCGATATGTCGCTGGTCAAGCGCAGCCGCCTCTCCATCCAGCCGGTGACCGCGGCAGAGTGGCAGACCATCCTTGCCATGGGGGGGCTCCAATCCCGATGAGTTTCTCCGATTCAATCAGGATGGAAAAGCTGTGCTACTCCATCGGCGGCCGCACGATTCTGGAGGATTTCGACTTCACGCTTGAGCGCGGAGTCAACCGGACGATCCTGGGGATCAGCGGCGTCGGCAAGACCACCATACTCAAGCTGCTGCTGGGATTGCTGCAGCCCGATGCCGGCAGGGTCTGTATCGGCGATGTCTGCATCACCGGGGTGCCGGAATCCCGTTTCGTGGAGCTGCGCAAGCGTATTGCCATCGTCTTCCAGGGGGGGGCGTTGTTTGACTCCATGACCGTGGGCGAGAATGTCGGCTATCGTCTGTTCGAGGAGGGGCGGCTACCCCAGGCCGACATTGAAGGGATTGTGCGCGAAAAGCTCCGTTTCGTCGGTGTCGAAACGGCCCTTGACCTGTATCCGGCCGAGCTCTCGGGCGGTATGAAGAAGCGTGTCGCCATTGCCCGGGCCCTGGCCGCTGATCCCGATTACATCTTCTTCGACGAACCGACCACCGGCCTCGATCCGATCGGGGTTTACAACATCTGCAACCTGATACAGCGCCTGCAAGCCGGGGGCACAACCACCTTGATTGTGACCCATGACCTGGCGACAGCCTTCAACACCTCGCAGCGTTTCACTTTTCTGCACCAGGCGCGCATGATTTTCGAAGGGACTGAAGTGGAGATGCGCGGGAGTGGGATAGCGGAAGTACGCCAGTTTTTACAGCCGACGTCGGAGTCGCTGTTTGTATAGCAGGTTGTTGAAAAACGTTTCGAGGAAGGCCGAATGCAAGGCGCACGGAACGGAGCAGCCGAGGCATAACAAGACAGTTAGCCGAGGTTGCGAGTACCGTGCAACGCCGCAGACGGCTCTCCGCAGTAGTTTTGCAGCGACCTGATAGACATGACCATGAACAGGCGGGAATGATATGAAACGAAGTAATCGCATAGGTTGGGCGCAGGTACGGGCCGGGGTATTCATCTTTGCAGCCCTGATCGGTATTGCGGGCGGTGTGCTGCTGATGGGGCAGAAGACCAAGATGTTTGTTGCCAAGGGTGAACTGCGGATTGTGATGGATGATGTGGCCGGTCTCAAGGAAGGTGCACCGGTCTGGCTGGCCGGTGTGGACGTGGGTGTCGTGACCCGGATCGCTTTCTCGGACCCGAAGCGGAATAATGAGGTGGAGATCCTTTTGGAGGCAGATCATAAAGCTTTGCGCAAGATCGGCCCCGATTCAAAAATCACCATCAAGACCCGCGGTCTGATGGGTGAAAAATATGTGGACATCACCCCGTCGCAGCAGTATTCGGAGGAGCCGGCTACTGTCCTGCACGGGACGACGGTTGCCAAGTTGGATGATGTGGTTCAGAAAGCCGGCAACACCTTTGACCGCTTGAACACCATTGTCGACAGCATCACCCAGGGCAAGGGAACGCTGGGCAAGTTGACCACCGACCCGGCCCTGTACCAGAACATTGTGAAACTTACCGGAGAGCTGAATGCGCTGGCAGTCACCATAAACCATGGCAACGGCACCTTGGGCAAGCTGGCCCGCAACCCCGAACCATACAACCGGCTGATCAGTATCCTTGAACGGGCCGACCGGACCCTGCAGGATATTCAGGCTTCGAACGGAACGTTGAATAAATTGATCTATGACAAGACCCTCTACGACAAAATGGTGGCGCTGGCGGAAAAGAGCAATCAGGCTGCCGACGATGTGCGAGAGTTAAACAAGAAGATTACCTCCAAGGACGGCACCTTGGGGTTGTTGATAAATGATCGTGAGTTTTATGACAAGGGGCTGTCGCTGATCACCCGTGCGGATAGCTCGCTCAAGTCCATTGAGGAGGTTACGGACCGGGTCAAAAGCGGCCAGGGAACGGTCGGCCGGTTGGTCAATGACAAGGAACTCTATGATCGCATGAACCGCATGGTTGAGGACCTGGGCACTCTGGTCAAGGACTTCCAGGAACATCCCCACAAGTACATCAAGTTTTCAGTATTCTAAACGACTTCGTCCGGGCCTGTTTCTTCGTGACTGCCGGTTCGTCGCTTTTGGCGACCGGTTCCAGCAGACGTTGCAGCAGTATGGTGCGGTAGCCGGCGCGTGCCGCCTCTTCGTTCAACTGCCGGTTTTCAACAGCCAATCGCCCAAGTCGGGCGGCAATAGTACGCGGAGACGGATTGCGGGCCGCGCTTTCCAGCAGGGCCAGCATCGAGAACCATTCCAGTAGTTCTTGATAGCGTTCCTTGTTGAACCACTGCGTCCCTGCGCTGTCATGTACCTGCATGAAACGGCAGCAGGCGGGTATGGCAAAAGCGCTTCTGACGGCTGCCGTGCAATCCGTTGCGCCGCCCTTTTCCTCCAGGGACAAGAGCGCCTGCATCAGCTGAACAGTACGCAGGCTGCCGGTGTCTGGCCCTGCTCCGTGCGCCTGTTGCAGACAGTAGTCGAACCCGAACGTATCCAGCTTTAGTTGTCTCCCTTTGAGCAGCAGCCACGTCAGCAGCAGCTGCTCGCCTGCAGGCGTCTCCAACAGGGCGAGCAAACGGGAAAGCAGGGCAGCGGCCGGCCTGGCAGAGGGTTTCAGTGTCTGCAGGGTTGTCAAAAAGGTCAGGCAGTCCAGCAGCTCCGCCAGAAGGGGGTCCTGTTTCCGGGCGGGTTGGCCGGTCTGTGCCGCCAGGGCCGCCAGAAAGCCCCGGGATGCGGCAAGTAAGGCCTTGCCCTGTTTGGCAGTGCCGCCAATGATGGCGGGCGCCATTTCCAGTACGCTCCGGAAAGCGGCGTTCAACGCGGTATAACGTAGCTGTTTGAGCTCGTCCTCCAGGCTGTCCACACCGCGGCCGTTCAGGGCCGAGCAGAGCCTGCCCCAGCTTCCGTCGGCATCGTCCCTGATTTCGCGGAAGTCGGTAAAGACGTGGAATTCGTATTCACCCAGTTCGGCGTAGAGACCTTGTGCCGAAAGTTCCCGACTGTTGCGCAGGAATACCAGTCCCAGTGTGTGATCGCGGAACGAGTAGTACACATGTTCGTCATCCACAAGCCCCAGCGCCTCGGCCAGGGTCGTACGGCGCAACTCAGGGACATCGCTCCCTGTTTTTACCGCAAAGGCGGCCGATTCCCTGATCCAGCCGGCGGTTTTTGCGTAGCGGTTATGATACAGCACCAGCCCGCGCTGCTCGCCGACCCGGTTGGAATAGGCAAAGACATTCTCATCGACAACGTCGCCGGCATAAAAGTCATACAGTACGAAATTCTCCGAACCGGAAAAGAGCCAGCGCCGGCGCAATAGTGGGAAGATGCGCTGTTCGTGCAGCCAGACCAGATGGCCGTCCGGTTCTTCATTCCAGTAGGAGCGTTTGTACTCCATGCCGTACTTTTCATGGTAACCCTCGATCTGGCCGTGGCCGAACATGGGCAGGCCCGGCATGGTCGCCAGCAGAACGCAGGCCCCGAAATACTTGCCTTCCTGGCCAAACTGCTCCACGGCGGTCTTCTCATCCGGGTTGTTCATGAAGTTGACGAAACGCTTGAGTACCTCGGGGTTGAATTCCAGCACATTCTTGATCGTCTGGCGATACTTGGCGTTTTCCTCCTGCTTGAGCATGTTCATGAAGGCGCTGTTGTAGACCCGGTGCATGCCGAGGGTGCGGACGAAGTAGCCCTCCATCAGCCAGAAGGCCTCGGCCAGCAGCAGGGTGCCCGGCACCTCCACCGCCACCCGATCGACCACCTCGCGCCAGAACTCGACCGGGAAGACGGTATCGAACTCCTCACGGCTCATGCCGGCCCCGGCCCGTGAAGGTATGCCGCCGCCCAGGCCGCGCACCGGAAACCACAGCCGCTGGAAATGTTTTTTGGCCAGGGTCATGGCGGCATCGAAGCGAATGATCGGGAAACTGCGGGCGACGTGCAGGATGGTCTGGAGCACCGCCTCGCGCACCTCGGGCAGCAGGTAATTGAGCTGGGCGGTGTCGTTCCAGGGGATCGAGGTGCCGTCGTTGCCGTGATAGATGTAGCGGATGCGGCCTGTGTTGCGTTCGATCAGGCGGAAGACAACCGCAGCGTCGGTCTTGGTCCAATAGCCATCCTCGATCTGGATCACGGCATCCGCGGAACGGGACAAGTCCTCTCCGTTGAACTGGTAAGTGGGGAAGGGGGGATAGTCGGTCTGGATGAACCAGTCCGGGTGCTGCATGACCCAGCGCGAATAGATGCCGGTATGGTTGGGAACCATGTCGCTGGCCAGGCGGATGCCGCGCCCGGCAGCCCTCGCCTTCAGGTCGTGCAGCGCTTCCCAACCTCCCAGGTCGCCGGAGATCTCGTAATCGTAGAGGGAATAGGCCGATGCGATGGCCTCGGGATTGCCGCACAGCTGCTTGATGTGCTGGGAAGCGGGCGAGCGTTCCCAGATGCCGATCAGCCACAGGCCGGTGAAGCCGCCGGCTGACAGACGGTCCAGCTCGGCATCCGGCACCTGGTCCAGGCGGGTGATGGGTCGGCCGTACTGTTTCGAGAGCTGGTGCAGCCAGACGTAGACCATCTTGGCCATCAGGACGACATTGGACATCCAGTCGGCATCGGCCGAGAAATGTTCATGCTCGGGATAATCGTATCCGCCGAAAACTGAACTGCCATCTGCGCTGAAACCATCACCATGCCCGCCGCCGTCTGTTCCGGCAATAGCGCCGGCAGCTTTCCCTCCCCGTCCGAACGCCATCACCGGTGGCGGGCCCGGTTCGCCGGCACCTCCCCAGGCGCGTTCCTCCTCCAGCAGGATATCAAAGGAGACCAGCACCTCTTCCAGCAGTTCAGGCGGGAGCAGTCTGCTCCACTGCTCCCGGATAAAACCTACCTGGCCGGAGAGTGAATCGGGGCTGGCCATGAGCGGTGCCCGCAGGGCCTCGGCCAGGGTCATGTCCAGTCCCGGCAGCAGCGGGGTGCGTGCCAGTGATCGTTCCATATCGGCCACCATCTGCCGGTAACCGGGTGCTGCGGAGGCCAGGCGGCTGTCGTCCAGAATCTCGCGGAAGCTGTTCAGTGCCGGATTCTCGGCCGCCAAACGCAGCAGCAGGATTTCCCTCAGAACCGCCCGTCGCTTATCCGGAGTCTGCAGCCACTGTGTCCCTTCAGCCGGCAGAGTCCCACCCGGCGGAAATAACCTTGTAAAGGCCGCTACTGTCCGGTGTGCCTCCGGCCCGACCGGATCATGTCCGGTCCGCAGCAAGGCGTCGGCCAGCACATTTGGTCTTTGCTTTTCGGCCAGCTCGTCAATCAAGTGATGAAATACCTTGAGCAGGGTGGCATACATGTTGAGCTGTCCGGCATGGACGTGAAGCCCTTGGCTTGATCGTCCGCGGTTCATGCGCAGTGCCAGCTGGCGGTAGAAGATTATGTCGGGGATGGAACGATCGGAGATCTGGCGCGACAGCGCCCCCAGATCAAGGGAGCGCCAATGCTGCGCATTTATCTGAAGGACCTGGGGGAAATAGGGTGCTGAGCTGCTGTATTCAGTCATGTGGGTGCCCGGTGGTCTGAAACAGTGTGCATGGCCTTCCGGCCATGAGAGGTCACGCCCTGCGGTTTCGTCGTTCAGCGGGGCAGGTTAGTGCGGTTTTTTTGTCGCAGCCGGTTTCTTTTCAATCGTTTTCCTGGTTTTTGAGCTCTTTTTGGTCTTGGATTTCTTTTTGGCTTTCTTGGATTTGCTCTTTTTGCTCTTGGAAATCTTGGAAATTTTGTGTGGCTCCGGACTGAACTCGTCACGGATGTTGTTGAGCAGTACGGCGGTCTCCTCCAGGGTGGGATCCGCCTTTTTAGCGGCCTCAAGCATCTCTTTGGCTTCACTGATCCGGCCGGTTTTCATGTAGAGCCTGCCGAGTGCGTTGAGCGAGCGGGCATGGTCGGCCTTAACCTCAATAGCCTTCTTGTAGCTGACGATGGCGTTCTCGTAATCCTTTTTGAATTCGTAGATCAGGCCGAGCTTGTAATGGTTGTTGGGATCTTCGGGGAAAAGCTCCGCCGTGCCCTTGAGCAACCCGGTGATCTCATCGTACTGTTTACTTTTTACGTAGATGGAAACCAGGGCGTTACGGGTCTCCATGTCATCTTTCTGCTTTGCCAGCGCCTTGTTGTAATGCTCCACGGCCTTGTCGTTGGCGCCTTTGGCCCGGTACAATGCCGCGATTTCTCGATTGGCTTCGACATTATCGGGCGAATGCTTCAGAAAAACGGTATAGGCATCGATGGCCAGCCCGTTCTCCTTGTTGCGGACGAAGATGCGGGCAAGTTTCAGCTGGATGTCCGGGCTGTCCGGCTTGATCTTGAGAAATTCAGCGTAGTGTGTCACCGCTTCCTGGTAAAGGCCGCGGCTGTAGCGCAGGTCAGCCAGTCGCAGGTGGGCGTCGGCGCTGTCGGCCTTGATGCGGATGGCCTGCTTGTAGGCAACGACAGCTTCATCAGGCAGTAAACGTTTTTCCAGGAGAATGCCCAGATTCAGATAGACTTCAGGGCTCGTACTGTTGAGGTGGGCGGCTTCCTTGTAGGCGTTGATGGCCTCCGTCTCCTTGCCGCCGGAGCGGTACAGGTTGCCAAGTTTTTCATAGAGAGTTGCCGAGGTTGGGTTGGACTGGATGGCGGTCTTGATCGACTCGATGTCCCTGGCGAAATCTCCGGTAAGAGCTTCATCTCCAACCGACTTCTGCTGTTGAGCCGCCGATGATGCGGTTTTGGGTTTGCCGCCTAGCAGGTACTGGTATTCCGCTGACGTGGCATCACCCTTCTTTTCATAGATCGAGGCCAGCATCAGGTGAATCTCTCGATTCTGGGGACTGCCGGTTTCGGCTTTTTTGAGCAGTTCCAGGGCCTTGTCCTGCTCGCCCCGCGCCAGATGGATGTTCGCCATGCCGATCTGGGCCGCTTCGGAGTTGGGGTCGGCCGTCAGCGCCCGGCGATATTCCTCCAGGGCCTTTTCGGGCTGGCTAGTGGCTACGTAGGCATCCGCCAGGCCGATGAATACAGCGGCATCACGGGGCAGTTCGCGGGCCGCTTCACTGTAGTGGTATATCGCCAGGGAATAGACATTGCGTTCTGCCAGAATGCGTGCCGTGGCCTTGTGGTAGCGGGGGTCGGGAATCGAGGCGAGGCCGCGGGCCAGCTCGACCAGGGCGTTGTCGTTCATGCCCTTTTGGGCATACAGCAAGCCCAGGTTGCCGCTGGCCAGAGGGAAAGTCTTTTCCTGCTGCAGCGCCTTGCGATATTCATTGATGGCGCCGTCAAGGTTGCCGACCCGTTCGAGTTGCACTGCCGAGACGTAGTGCCCGGCGCCGCCCTCGGGGCAGAGGGACAGAATCTTGGCCTCGGTCTGGCGCAGCTGTGTCTCGTCACGAAGGGTATCCAGGGTGCCAACCAGTTTGAGGGCGTTCCTGCAGGGGTCGGCGCTGCCGAACCCCCAGTTGAAACCTGTCAGCAGGAGGGTTGCGCATAACAGCATCAGGTATGTCCAAGTCTTCTGCATATAGGTCTATCCTTGATTGGCGCGTTAGTGGAGGGGGATTATACATGCCCTCCGACAAAGTTTCAATTATTTAGGCGAAGTTCTTGATTATTTATCTCAGTATGTAGATAATAAGAACCCGATGGATTGTCCGGCGCACCGCCCTTTGCCATGTGCCGGCTGTTCAAGCGTTAGCTCCAAAGAAACCAGGCTGCAAGGAAGACCATGATCCGCACCATCCTCACCTACCCCGATCCGGAGCTCAAGAAGAAGTCCGTTCCCGTGGTTGTAATCAATGACACTGTCCGAGAGCTGGTGCGGGATTTGGCCGAGACCATGTACCACGCGCCGGGTGTCGGCCTGGCAGCGCCGCAGATCGGCATACATCAGCGTGTAATCGTCATCGACGTGGCCGGCAAGGACGAGGCTCCGGACCTGATCGTGGCCATAAATCCGGTTATTGTCCATGCCGAAGGCGAATCCTACGAGGAAGAAGGCTGTCTGTCCGTTCCCCAGTACGCCGCCAACGTGCGTCGACATGCCCGTGTGGTGGTCAAGGCGCTCGATCTGGAGGGCAATGAACAAACCTGGCGCGCAGAAGAACTCCTGGCCATCGCCTTTCAGCATGAGATCGACCACCTGGACGGTATTTTGTTTGTGGACCACCTCTCGCCGCTCAAACGTGATCTGTTCAAACGCCGTGCCCGCCGGATGGCCGAGTCGGATGGAGAAAACCGGTGAGTGACCTGCGGGTCATCTTCATGGGCACACCCGAATTCGCCTGCCCGACACTGCAGGTGTTGCTCGATCGCGGCGATCAGGTCGTGGCGGTGGTGACCCAGCCGGACCGGCCCAAGGGGCGCGGCCAGAGGTTGATGCCGCCGCCAGTCAAGGAACTGGCGCTGCGGCACGGCATCCCGGTACATCAGCCGGTCAAGGTGCGCGATCCGGACGTTATCGAGATCATTCGCAGGCTGGCTCCCAATGTCATCGTCGTCGTCGCCTTTGGCCAGATTCTCCCCAAGGCGCTGCTGGATATCCCCCCCTTGGGCTGCATCAATGTGCACGCCTCGCTACTGCCGCGCTACCGTGGAGCTGCTCCGCTGAACTGGTGCCTCATCAATGGTGAAACCGAGACCGGCGTCACCACCATGCTGATGGATGTCGGCCTGGATACCGGTCCGATGTTGCTCAAGCAAACGACGCCCATCCATGAGAACGAAGATATCGTCTCCCTGCATGACCGCCTGTCGGTCATGGGGGCAAAACTGCTGTCCGCGACCCTGGACCGGCTGGCTGAAGGCGCTATTGTGCCGCAGGAGCAGGATGGTTCCCGAAGCTGCTACGCCCCGCTGCTGAAAAAGCAGGATGGTCTGATCAGCTGGCAGCGCGATGCGAGCGCCATCCATAACCAGGTGCGCGGCCTGGCGGCCTGGCCGGTGGCGTTCTCCTTTCTGGACGGGCACGTGCTGAAGATCTACCGCAGCAGGGTTGCAGAAGGGCAGGGAGTGCCGGGAACCGTTTTGCGGGCTGATAAATGCGGAATAGAGGTGGCCTGTCTGAAGGGCAGCCTGATTATCGGGGAGATGCAATTGGCAGGGAAAAAACGTCTCGATGCCACCAGTTTTCTGGCGGGATACCCGATACCCGCAGGGGTACGGTTTTCCGACAGCCAGGAAGGAGGTACACCGTCATGACCGCCATGGAAGAGAAAATCGCGCCGCCGCGCAAGCGGCTGTTCATATCGCTGATGGGAGTCACCTGCCTGATCCTGGTGGCTCTGATCTTTCTGGCCTGGTGGATTCCCAACCGCGGGCTGGCCAATATCCACCCCGACCTGCCGCACATCGTCGGCATTATCATGGCCGTACTCTCGGGGGCGGCCATCCTGGGTACCGGACTGCTGGTGCTGACGACCGCCCTGGGCAAGGACATCTTCTTTACCCGCTTCATGCGGCTGGTGGTAATCAAGTTCCTGTTGCCGGTGATCGAGTTTGTCGGCCGCGTGATCGGTCTCGACAGGGACAAGATCCGCCAGTCCTTTATTGCCATGAACAACAGCCTGGTTATTTCCCAGCGTCAGAAAATCAGCCCGGACCGGATCCTGGTCCTGCTCCCGCACTGCATCCAGCTTTTCGACTGTGAGATCAAAGTCACCGGCGACATCAACAAATGCATCCAGTGCGGACGCTGCGACATCAAGGGCTTGGTCGAGATCAGCCGAAAATACGGGATCGATATCTCGGTTGCCACCGGCGGCACCCTGGCCCGCAAGGTTATTGTGGAAAAACGTCCCAAGCTGGTGCTGGCCGTGGCCTGCGAGCGGGACCTGACCTCCGGCATCAAGGACTGCTATCCCCTGCCGGTGATCGGCATCCTCAACGAACGTCCCTTCGGCCCCTGCTTCAACACCATTGTCGATGTTGGCAAGATCGACGATGCCCTGAGCCAGATTCTCCTGATCGAAGAGCCGGCTGCAGCCAGAGTCTGACCGCGGCTTCCTCCTCGCCGTTCTACTCCACCTCGTCCAGCATGGTCAGGGCAAAGTTCTTGGCCCTCCCCGACGGAGCGATGATGCCGTAGGCAATCGCCTCGCGCAGTTCCGCCCGTGTAGCCCCGGCCTCCTTCGCGACCGCGAAGTGCTTCTTCAGTCAGGTAGGACATCCCACGGCAACGGCGCAACCGACCCGGATCAGTTCGCGGGTCTTGGAGTCCAGCACCTCTTCATACTCGTAATCGAGAATCTTCTTGCGAATGTTCATCGCGTATCCTCCCCTTTTACATGGTGTCTTAAATCTTTGAAGCGTTATGAGACGATGCTTCATTGATCAATTGTGCCCTAAATTTTCGCCGGTAAACCAGGCGTATCCTGCGTTAAGAGATTTTGTAAAATGTGTAGCCAGGACACCATTGTACACGCCTTAATTCACAAATTCCCTCTTCCCCGCCAGATATACCATTGCCCACGCTGGATAGCGACGGGCCTTATTTCCTCCCCGTTGACCGCTTCACCTGAGCCTGTTCCCTTTGAATTGCCTTATTGATTAAGCGAATCTGCAAAAACTCTTGTCCTTTGAGAACCATTTCCTTAATGGATCGGCGCAATATTCTTTCTACTTCTGCATGTGTCATCTTGGTGAACAGTGAGATCACCTTATCATCTGTCACCTCAAAATCACGTCGCACACCACGAAGCTTGATTTGAAGTAAATGCAGGAGTTCATCTTCCGTGGGTGGATCAAACAGGAGTACCTCTTCAAAACGCCGCCAGATTGCAGAATCAAGCATCTGTTCATGGTTTGTAGCAGCTATAATCAGGCTTTGCCCCTGATACGCATCAAGCATTTGAAGAACTGCATTTACAACCCGTTTTAGTTCTCCATGTTCGCTACTGTCCTCCCGTTCCTTCCCCAGTGAATCAAACTCGTCAAACAGCGCCACCATTGGCGTTGAATCAATAAAATCAAAAACCTTTCGCAGGTTTGCAGCAGTCTCCCCTAAATAAGATGAGACAACGCTATCCATACGAACTATTGCCAGTGGTCGCCCAAGTTCCGTGGCAAGCACTTCAGCTGTCAACGTTTTGCCGCATCCAGGAGGGCCGCAAAACAAGACTTTATCAGCAGGGCGAAGGCCGTAGCTCTGTAAGACATCCATTCGATTGTGCTGTTCGAGTATGTCTTCCAAAGTGTTGCGGTTCTCCTCTGAAAGCACAACGTCGTCAAGTCCCCTCCCTGGCTCTTTGACAATCAACAATGGCAGTCCACGTTCTTGATCAGTGGGGACTTTATCGGTTAGTCGATTGAATACAACTCCTTGTCGGCTGAAGTCCGCATAGAGGATTTTTTCCAGGTCGTTTGCTAAAAGGTGATGTTGTTTTAATCGCTCTTCACGGATAACAGTCTCAGTAACTTGTTTGAAAGCAACAAGATCACCACTTGACCCAGCCTTTATCAATTGTCTTAATACTTTCCCGCTTGACATGGCCTCCTCCTCAAATCTCCTAGAAAATATCTCGTAAAAGTTTATCACACAGGTATGACAGAATAAGACATTCCACGATTTACAGTGTCGTTTTTGTCAAATTCAGCAGGATATGTTTACACCACCTGTCACCGTACAGTAAACAATTCATTCGTACTGATCAACTGCTGCAACCGTGCCTCTACCCCTTCAATCAACCCTTACTTCCGGCTGTCAATCTCATCCTGGGGTTCAAACAGGGTACGGCGTTTGGTGCTGCGCTTTTTCTCCAGCTCCTAACGGGGTGAACTATTCTTCCAGCTTCTTCTTTTTCTTCTCCATCAATTCCTTGAAATTCTCACTCGAAACCACCGGCTTGCCAGATCGCTGTTCAATATCTCTGCGCGTACTACCTGCAACAGCTCCACCTTCCTGAGCATCTTTTTTCAACGGCTCAAACCCTTTGGAATCCCTATCTCGATGAAGTTTGGTAGTAGTGGCCTCTCCGAGCATGGTAAGGATCAACTCTATATCGGTCATGTGGTCACGCAGGTTCTCACGCGCCAACCCTTTGACCTGCTTGTAATCATCCACTTTCAAGTCAAAGGCACCCTGCATTATCTCGTTGGTCAGTATCGCATACTCAGGGCTGGTACTTGCTCCACGGTTTTGCCACTCGTCGGTTAGATCCTGCCGGACTGCAATTCCCCGCATCCGTTTATCAATCCATTCCTTAGAGTATCCCTTCTTCTCATACAGGGATTGCATCCGTTCCATGGATAGTTCTGGGTTTTCTATTTCCTCAAGTCTTTCATAGCCGACTCTTGCAAGCCAAATTTTGAATGGTTCAGCCTTGGGGGATGGTATGGACTGGATAATTCGGAGAAGACCTTCGGCGTGGGAACAGTCAGTTTCCCGCATTTTCCCATCTGGAGCTTCAAGTTTCAACTGTCGACAAATTGTCGACAGTTCGATTCCGCTAATTTTTTCCCGTTGTTTTATACGATACCAGTAGTCTCTTGGGTTGAGACTTTCTGATAATGCAGCAACCACGTCAATAATAGAAAAATACCATTTTTGTTCCGTCTCGTCCCATGTCGAACGGATCCTACTGGATTCAAACAGTTTGATATTGCTCACTGTGATCTCCCTTCTACCGTACGATTATTCCGTACCTTTGATTCTTGATTACATTGCCGCCATCGGCAAAATGATCAGATTAAATTTCAAACCGTTTCAATTTATAACGATTATCCAGTTGTACGAATCTATCGTACAGCTAACCCGTGACATTTTGTCACGCTTTGCTTACACCTCCCCGAAAATCCTGTCATAACAATCCCGGATCCGGCCGGTTGTCTTCTCGTAGTCGGCGATCAGCACCGCCCCCGGATTCTTCAACTTCGGATCGTAGCCCAATCTGCGCGCCAGCTTGTTGATATAGCTTTGAGGACCACCCAGGTCGTTGACGGAATAATCATGGATGATACGCAGGCGGTTCTCAAGTTTGCGCAGGAACTTGTAACCGGCCAGCATGGTTTCGGCATCCCCCCCGTTCAGCAGCCCCAGACCGTGGATCTCCTTGAGCGCCACGACGGTGCTGGTGGTCCGCAGCTCCGGATAGCGGCAACCATGCTTGAGCTGCAGGTATTGCACGGCAAACTCCACATCCACCATCCCGCCCCTGCCGGTCTTGATGTTGTAGCTGTCGGCGGTTTCCCTGGCCAGTTCGTTCTCCATGCGCATGCGCAAGCGATGAATCTCCCGGCGTCCGTCATCGTCAATGGAGGCACCGTAGACGGTATGGCGGATAATTTCATGGAGCTGGCTGGCAAGCAGATCGTCGCCCAGCACCACCCGGGCCTTGGTCAGGGCCTGTCGTTCCCAGATCTGGGCCTCCTTGCGGTGGTATTCCAGGAAGGAGTCCAGCGAGGTGACCAGTGGCCCGGCATTGCCCGAGGGGCGCAAACGGGTGTCAATCTTGTACACGTATCCCTCGCGGGTCTGCATGGTCAGGACAGCGATGACCTTTTGGGCCAGCTTGGCAAAATATTCATGGTTGGATATCTGCCTGTCGCCATCCGTATGGCCCTGGTGGTCATAGACAAAAATTATATCCAGGTCGGAGTGGTAGTTGAGGTCGCTGCCCCCCAGTTTACCCATGCCGATGACTGCCAGACCGGCCGGCTTTGCACTCCCCGCCGACGTGTACATCGGGTTCCCGAAACGCTTTAACTCCTGTACGGCCAGGCGGAAGGCCGCCTGCAGGCAGGTTTCGCCCAGCAGGCTCAGCTGGGTGGTGATCTCGCTCTGTCCCAGCCTGCCGTGGATGTCATTCAGCCCGATGCGCAGGAATTCCTCATTGCGGTAGCGCCGCAGCACGTCGAGCTGCTCCTCGAAGTAGTCGCTTTGCTCCAGCAGTCCGGCCAGCTCCCTGGCCATGGTCTCCTTGGGTTTGAAGGCCGAGGTGTCGCTGCGGGCCACCAGGCTGTCCAGCAGTTCCGGGTGTCCGATCAGGATCTTGGAGAGAAATTCGGACATGCCGAACAGCGATACCAGCAACTTGAGGGTTTCACGGTTTTCGGCCAGCAGGGCATAGTAAGACGAGCGGGTACCGATCATGGCCAGGAAGCGCTCCAGGTTGGTCAGCGCCATATCAGGATCGGGAGAATCGAAGATTTCCTGTAGCAGCAGGGGTGATATCTTTTCCAGGAGTCGGCGGCTGCGCTCGGTCAGATTGCCCTTGACCGGGCCGTTTCTCAGCGACAGCAGGTTTTCATAGGCCCGATCCACGTTTTCGAAGTGCCGTTCAGCCAGCATGTCCTTGACCAGGTCCGCATCGGCCTTGTGGTCCAGAAAGAGGAGCACTTCGGGGTTGGCATCCTGTTCAAGTTTCTCGTCGCTGGTATGAAACAGGTTGCCGTAGATGGTCGAGACATGCTGGCGATGCTCCTCCAGGGTCTCACGGAAACGTTCGAGTCCGTCAGTCCGCAGAAAACCGCAGCGCCGCGACAGTGCCAGGATTTCATCATCCTTGGTGGGCAGGTTGTGGGTCTGGCGCTCCTGCACCACCTGGATGCGGTGTTCGACCGTGCGCAGAAAACGGTAGGCGTCGGAAAGCCTGCGATGGTCCTCCGCGTTGATCAGGCGGGCCGCCAAAAGCGACTCCAGCGCCTTGAGCGAGTTACGCTCGCGCAGTTGGGGGTTTTTGCCGGCATACACCAGCTGCAAGGCCTGGATAAAAAACTCGATTTCACGAATGCCGCCCCGTCCCAGCTTCAGATTGATCTCACCCTCCATGGAGCGGGTCAGCGAGGCATCGATCTTCTGCTTCATGTGTTTCATATCCTCGATCAGGTTATAATCGAGGTATTTGCGATACACGAAGGGCTGCAGCATCTTCAGCAGCTGATCACCCAGGTCCAGGGAACCGGCCACCGGCCGGGCCTTGAGCATGGCGGTCCGTTCCCAGGACTGACCCCATGACTCGTAGTAGACCTCGGCCGAGCGCAGGGAAACCGCCATGTCACCTGACTTGCCTTCCGGCCGCAGCCCGACGTCAACCCGAAACACAAAACCATCTTCAGTCACCTGGGACAGCGCCTTGCTGATCATCTCTCCCAGTTTGTTGAAGAAGGCGTGCAGGGAGATGACCCCCTTTACCCTGCCCGCGCCGTCATCGATACCGCTGGTTTCGCCCTTGTCTGATTCGTAGAAATAGATGATGTCTATGTCCGAAGAAAAGTTGAGCTCGTTACCACCCAGCTTGCCCATGCCGATGACGGTCAGCTCCGCCCGGCGTGGTCCGTTTTCCGACTGCATCAACGGGGTGCCGTACTCCCGGATCAGGCAACGGCTGCAGACATCATGGGCAACCTGCAACGAGACAGCCGCCAGGTTGGAGAGCTCGCCGGTCACCTCTTCCAGCGCGGCCAATCCGCTCAGGTCGCGGGTCGCGATGCGCAGGATTTCGGCCCGCTTGAAACAGCGCAGCAGCCTGAGCAATGCCGTAAAATCCGTCCGCGCATCCACCTGATTGCGCAGTTCTGCCAGCATGTCGTCGCTTGAACGACAGAGATCGAGGCCGTTTTCCAAAAACAGCCGGCGGAAGGTGTCGGGCGTTTTGAAGATCAGGTTGACCAGGAAGGGGGACGAACCGCAGACCGTCAGAAACTGGGCCAGGCGTTTCTTGCGCTGGGCAAGTTCGGTCAGGTCGTCAGGGTTGATGACGCTGGCCAGTCGCTCGAAGGTGTTGAGCGCCATGTCCGGCGCCGGGGTCAGAAGCGCGCAGACAACGATGCGGTGCAGGGTTTCTAGCGGGAAGAATGGCTGTACCAGCAGGATGTTGTCAGCTGACCGCGTACCGTAAAGATAGCCGTGGGATACAAGGAATTCAGCCAGCTCAGCGGCGCGCGCGTCGTCGTCCTCTATGGCCATGATCCGGCTGAAATCCTGGGAGAAGCGTTCTACATGCATGTCAGGCGCCTGACATCCGGCGCAGCCCCGTGCGGAAGTCGTCCTTGACGATGCCGTGCTCAGTGATGATGGCAGTGATATAGCGGGCCGGCGTCACATCGAAGGAGGGGTTGCGGACAGAAACCCCCTCCGGAGCTATGGCAATGCCCTTGATGTGGGTCACCTCAGAAGCAGGGCGTTCTTCGATGGGGATTTTGCTGCCGTCGCTGAGCGACAGGTCAAGGGTTGAAACGGGCGCAGCGACATAAAAGGGGATGCTGTTTTCCTTAGCCAGTACGGCCACGGAATAAGTGCCGATCTTGTTGGCCGTGTCGCCGTTGGCGGCAATGCGGTCGGCGCCGACCACGCAGCAGGTGATCTCGCCCCGTTGCATGAAGAAACCGGCCATGTTGTCGGAGATTAGCGTCACGGGAATGCCCGCTTTCATCAGTTCCCAGGCGGTCAGGCGCGCACCCTGCAACCAAGGGCGGGTCTCATCGGCGAAGACCTGGATGTTCTTGCCGGCCTCATGGGCGGCCCGGATTACCCCTAAGGCCGTACCGTATCCGGCCGTGGCCAGACCGCCGGCATTGCAGTGGGTCAGTACCGTGGCTCCTTCGGGGATCAGGGTGGCGCCCCACTTGCCGATGTTGCGGCAGATGGTGAGATCCTCCTCCTCGATGCGGATGGCCTCTCTTTTGAGGATCTCCCGTATCTGATCCAGCTTTTTATCACGATTTGCCTCGGCGACTCGTTTCATGCGCTCGATGCCCCAGAACAGGTTGACCGCCGTGGGGCGGGTGCGGGCCATGACGTCGCAGACATTCTCCAGTTGGCGGAAGAAGGATTCATGGGTATCGGCGGTGATGTCCCGTGCCCCCAGGGCGATGCCCATGGCCGCCGCCACACCTATGGCCGGCGCTCCCCGGACGATCATTCCCCGGATGGCCTCGGCCACCGCTTTGAAATCGGTGTAGGTATTGTAGATCTCTTCGCCCGGCAGGCGCGTCTGGTCAATCATGATCACGGCGTCGTCGCGCCATTCGATGGTACGGAAGGACATGGGGGCTCCTTATGCGGATAGGTTACGGCGGTTATTAATTTATCACGGACGAGCGGATTCCGGCAATCATTTCTCCTTGCTGTCGGCTGATGGGCGCTGGTATAACTGCAGCATGGATGCAAGTGGAAAACATGTCGGCCTGACAGATATTTTCCTGACCTTTGCCAAGATCGGTCTGACCGGTTTTGGTGGGGGCATGGCCATTGTGGCGCTGGTTGAACGGACCTGTGTCAAGGAAAAGCTTTGGATCACCTCGGAGGAGTTCCTGCACGGCCTGGCCTTCGGTCAGATTCTGGGGGCCTTCTCCCTGAACGTCTGCACCTTTACCGGCTACCACCTGCGCGGTATCCGCGGCGGGCTAACCGCCGCCGTCGGATTTATTGCACCGTCATTCCTGCTTGTGTCTCTGCTCTCCTGGATCTACTTCACCTACAACAAACTGCCCCAGCTGCAGGCCGCCCTCAAGGGGACCAATCCCGTGGTCATTGGCCTGATCGTGGTGGTCGCTATCGACATGGGGCGCAAGCAGATCAGGAGCTTCAACAGCTCCCTGCTGGCCCTGCTGGCCTTTGTTGCCACGGCCTTTCTCAAACTGAACGCCGTCTGGGTTCTGCTGGGGGCTGCCGCCTGGTCGCTGGCTGTCAGCATCTACCGCCGGAGGCATTGATGATGGTCTCCCTGTTCTCTCTGGCCTGGATCTATGTGCGTATCGGCCTGATGTTCGTGGGGGGCGGCTATGTGTTGATCCCGCTTCTGAACCACATCATGGTCGAACAGTACCGCTGGTTGACGCTGCGCCAATTCCTGGACGGCCTGGCGCTGTCGCAGCTGACCCCCGGGCCGCTGGCCATGCTGGCCACCTTTACCGGTTTCCGTACCGGCGGTTTTCCGGGTGGGCTGGTGGCAACGGTCTGTATTTTCCTGCCAAGTGTCGTGCTGATGCTGATCATCGGCCGCAATTATCACCGCCTGAAAAATATCGACCTCATCAAAAACACCCTGGACGGTCTGCTGCCGGCGGTGGTCGGCCTGGTGGCGGCCGCGGCCTGGAATCTGGGCGCCTCCTCGCTTTCCGGCGTACAGGAGTTCATGACCCTGGCGGCCGGTTTTGCGCTCTTCAAGTGGACCAAGGTCAGCCCGATGCTTGTCATTATCGGGGCGGGAGTGGTCGGGCTTCTGCTGAACTGACGGAGGTACTTCGCGTTGACGTCTGAAAACAGCGCATCACAATCGCACATGTGAAGGCGCCGGAAGGATTCAGCGCTGCCTTTTCTCGTGTGATGTGCTATTGTACTGACCCCTATGGAAACCACATTCACCTCAGACTGCCGCGCCCTGATGCGCCACGAGATCGGCGCTGCCGACGGCAACGAGGTCTTCTTCATCGGCCGCACCAATGTGGACGGTATCGTCTGCGGGGTGGAGGCCATCGCCCGCGGATCGAAGCAGGCCGTTCCGGCCATCCTCTCGCGGGCCTCCTCTGGTGATGTGGTGGTTCACAATCACCCCTCCGGCGACCTGACCCCTTCGACTGCCGACATGCAGATCGCGTCGGTGGCCGGCAACCAGGGCATCGGCTTCGCCATCATCGATAACGCATGCAACCGTTGCTACCAGGTGGTCTCTCCCTTTAGCGAGCAGAAGGGGGAGCTGCTTTCCCTGGACGAGATCGGCCGGGTCTTTGCTGCGGACGGCATGATGGCGCATCTCAAGGGCTATGAACAGCGCGACGAACAGGTGCGCATGGCTTGTGCCGTGGCCGAGGCCTTCAACAGCGACAAGGTCGTCCTGGTGGAGGCCGGCACCGGTACCGGCAAATCCCTGGCCTACCTGGTGCCCTCCATCCTGTGGGCCGTGCGCAACAACCAGCGGGTGGTCATCTCCACCAACACCATCAACCTGCAGGAACAGCTGATCAAGAAGGACCTGCCCTTTCTGGCCCGCAATTCCTCCGTGGAGTTCAAGGCGGCCCTGGTGAAAGGGCGCAGCAACTACGCTTGCCTGCGAAAACTGGAACAGGCCGAGGCCGAACCGGCCCTGTTTCCTGACGAAGCTACAGCGGAGCTGACCAGCATCATCGAGTGGAGCAAGAGTTGCCAGGACGGTTGCCGCAGTGATCTGTCCTTTACGCCGCGCGGCAGCACGTGGGAGGAGGTCTGCTGCGAGGCCGACCAGTGCAGCCGCTCCAAATGCAAGCATTTCAACCGCTGTTTTTTCTACCGCGCCCGTCGCGACTCCTCTGCCGCCCGGATTCTGGTGGTCAATCATGCCCTGCTGCTGTCGGATATCGTCCTGCGCAAGGAAACCGGCTACGACGCCACCGCCATCCTGCCCCCCTTTGAACGGCTGATCTTCGACGAAGGGCACCACCTGGAAGATGTGGCCACCAGCCACCTGTCGCTGGTCATTTCACGCGGATCGATCCTCAAACAGCTGCACCGTCTCGTGCCCCAGAAAGCGGCCCGCTCCGGGCTGCTGACGATCATCTCCAATCGCCTGACCCACGACCTGCCCGAAAGCATGGAGGCGCTCTACACTGAACTCTCGGCCCTGCTGGAAATCCACCTGCTG
>JBBQXT010000042.1:0-21153 GCA_038209415.1 Geobacterales bacterium | reverse complement strand
ACTTGGCCGAGGCTTACCCCGGCTGCTGCGGCCAGCTCCTCCACCTTCCAGCCCCGCAGGGGCGGCGTCAGCAGCACCCGCAGGACCCGTTCAGCCTTGGGCGTAAAGAGCGAGCGCACCTCGCGCTTTTCGCGAAACGGCCGGTCGGCGCTCCGTAGCTCTATGAACACCTGACCAAACGACAGGCGGGCATTGCCGGACAGGTCGGCATAGCCGATACCTGCCTCGGCGCAAATCCTGGCTGTCTCTTCCGAAATGAACGGCGCCAGCACAAGCCCATAACTCTTTCCACCGATCTGACGAAGAGAGCGTTCCAGTTGAAGGACCGCATTCCGCACCTCCCGCGGTTGCCCCAGGCGTTTCTCTTCCACCACGAGCGCCCACGACTGCCCGTCCACCCTGACCCGCGCCACAACATCGGCCGACCCCATAGCCCCTGAGATGACAGGTGTCTCACGCTCATAGAAGTCCAGCGTCATAAACGGTACCCGCGCCACCAATTCGCGCAGCAGCGTCTCGAAATTGAGGTCGGTCGCCATCGGTTTCATAATTTCTCTCTGTTTCATCATATGGTGAAAATATCACATTTCGTGAAAACAGGCAACTATTTTCACCGTTTTATGCAATTTCACCAGTTGGTGAAATGCATATATTTGTGAAATACTCATGAAGTTGGCAAGCAGGGGATCATGAGTTGAGCGCCTCGACGTCGATCTGCCCCGACAGCAGGCGCGGCAGCAGCAGGTCGCGGGTGCGGCGGAGGTTTTGGGTTTGGCGTTGGAGTGCAAGAACTTGCTCGGCCATTGGTGCGGCTAAGGCTTCAAACTGCAAAATCAGATTGGCCGGAGATTGAAGGAAATCAATGGTTTTGAACACACCGCGACTGATTTCCTTGAAAGTTGATCCTGAAGCCATAAGTTGAAATGTCGGTACGTTCTCGGTCAGCCAGTGAAACAGGAAATAGAGCGGAACGCGCCCATTTGGCAGGCAGGTGATAAAGCCTTGGTTCGTACAGGCTTCATGTGTGTTAATAGCAATTGCCCCGATAGTCGCCCTACTGGTAAGCATCACACTGCTCGCCGGAAACATCCGCGCCGAACTTTGTGCCAGTCCACGCTCCGTGATGTGGTCGCTCGAATCGTCCATGAACATCGAGCCAGCCCTCGTAAGGTCACTGGGCGAGTACCACTGAATGGTGCCGCCGTCCCAAAATTCTGCCACTTTCCGTGATGGTGTTCCACCTCCCGAAATCTCGAACGCCTCAGAAACATTTTTCACCTCCCACCCCTGCGGAATCTCGCCGAGGGGGGACGGGACGCGGGGGTGGTTTTCGTGGCCGGGGAAACGGAAGTGGACGAACCACTCGCGGTAGAGGGTGCGGGCCATGGTCTCCAGGATTTTGATGCGCCGCTGGCTGTTCTCGATCAGTTCGTCATAGGCCGACAGGATGCCCGCGATGCGCTGCTGGACTGGGAGCGGGGGGAGCTCAATCTCCATTCCCTTCAATAGCACGATAGTGAAAGCCGATTGGGATGACCCGATTGTGCATTTTTGAAGCTCAGCCTTGCCTTGTGGCGAGCCGATCCAGTAGTACAGAAACTGGCTATCGAGTTCCTTGAAGTGCCGAAACCAAGTCAGGTTTCCGTCTTTAAAATAGAAGCGGTCACCCGGTTTAACTACATAAACAGAGCCAAGTGTTCCCACTGAAGTGAGCAATAAGTCACCTTGCTTCGGTGCACCGAATTTGCGTTCAATCTCCCGAAATTTCTCTTCGGTGATAAATAGCTCTGTTGATACATCGAGGTTTCCTTTGTATTTCTCTGTTATTTCACGCCCACGATAAAAAGGCACGCCTTCGGAAACGTAGTCTGCCGCGAAGATACGCTTGCTTGAGGTGATCTCGCATAGCTCATCCATGCGTTTTACGGGCCACATAGCCACCGTCATGCTTCCAGAATCCCCGCCACATTCGCGGCGATGGTCTGTTCCAGTTCCCGCGCCTGGGCGTTCAGCACTTCTAGTTCCTCGTTCAGCGCCTCCAGTTGCTCCTTGAAGTCCTCATCGCTGACATCCTCACCCGGCGCGACGCCCACGTAGCGGCCGGGATTGAGAGACCAGCCCTGGGCTTCGATCTCGGACAGCGTGGCGGCTTTACAGAGGCCGGGCACGTCGGTATAGGCCGGCGCGTTGCCAAAGATTTCCTTGATCTTGGCCGTCGTGTCATCCCCACCGACCGTCAAATCCAACGCCTCGCCCCGATAGAGGCGCACCAGGTTGCCGACGAAGCCGATCTGCGCCGGGGTCCAGTCGCGGTGGGCGCGGTCCACCTGCCGGTAGATGTGACGGGCGTCGATGAAGAGCACGGTGTCAGCGCGCTGCGTCCTTGCCTTGCCGCGGTCGAGGAACCAGAGCGTGCAAGGGAGCGTGACCGTGTAGAACATGTTGGGGCCGACGGCGACCATGACATCGACGGCGCGGGCTTCAATCAGCTTCTGCCGCAGCTCCTGCTCGCTGGAGCGGGCATCGGAGGCCGAGTTGGCCATGACGAAGCCGGCCCGGCCAGTGGCGTTGAGCGACGAGTAGAAAAGCTGAATCCAGAGGTAGTTGGCGTTGTCGCTACGCGGCAGGCCAAAGGGGAAGCGGCGGCCGGCACCGACCATGTCTTTCAGCCGTTCCTTGTCCACAGCGTTGACATTGAAAGGGGGATTGGCGAGGACGAAATCGAACTGGCCGGTGGCGCTGTGCGGGTCGTCGTAGTAGCTGTTGACGTTACCGCCGTGGCGGATGTCGCCTTCCAGCCCGTGCACGGCCAGGTTGAGGCGGCAGAGGCGGCCGGTTTCATCGGTCTTTTCGACGCCGCAGATCGCCAGCTCGGCGGCCGGGTTCTTCTGGTGCTCGGCAACAAAACGCGCCGACTGCACGAACATGCCGCCGGAACCGCAGGCGGGGTCAAGAATGCGACCGTGGAAGGGCTCGATGACTTCGGCCAGCAGGCGCACGATGGAGGACGGCGTGTAGAACTCGCCACCACCCTGTCCTTCGGTCATGGCGAAGGCGCCGAGGAAATATTCGTAGATGCGGCCGAAAGCATCGTAGTCAAGGCTGGCCGGGATTTCAGAAACCTTCTTGAGCAGTTCCTTGAGCAGGGTGCTGGTGAAGAGGTTGTAGGTCTTGGGGAGCACGCCGGCGAGCGTCGGGTTGTGCTTCTCGATCTCGCGCATGGCGGCGTTGACCCTGGCGCCAATGTCAGCTGCCTCGGGCAGCGTCAGCAGATAGTCAAAGCGCGCCTCGGGGCTGAGGTAGAGGATGCCTTCAGCGTGGTAGGCGGCCGGTTCATCGACCCGGCTGCCGCGCCGCGACGAGGCACCCGCAACAGAGAGTTTGTCGAGCTGAAGGGTGAAACGCACTTCGGCAAAGCGCAGGAAAATCAGGCCAAGGATGGGGCCGGAGTATTCCTGTGCCTTGAGGCCGGAATTGGCGCGGAACTGGTCGGCGGCATCCCAGAGGCGCTTTTCGAGCGAGGTAGTGGCAGCGTCTTTTTCGGAGGGGGCAATCCAGTGCATTTCAGTGTTCGCTCCTGTTTCTGATAGGGCTTTTCTCAGTATGCAAATGAGGGGGCATAACCGCATCATGCCCCCTCATCAGTTCACATCATATTCATACGTCCTACTTCTTGCGGTTGGCCTGCATCAGCGACCTGATCCGCAGCCTTAAGGAGTTGATCTTGATGAAGCCCTCGGCGTCGGCCTGGTTGAAGACCTGATCCTTCTCGAAGGTGGCAAAATCCAGGTTAAAGAGCGAATCACTCTCGGATTTGCGGCCCACGGTGCGGCAGAGTCCCTTGTAGAGCTTGAGGCGCGCCACGCCGTTGACGCACTTCTGCGAGTCGTCGATCAGGGTCTGCAACATCAGGCGCTCGGGAGAGAACCAGTAGCCGGCATAGATCTGCTTGGCATACTCGGGGATCAGGCTGTCGCGGATGCGCATGACTTCGCGGTCCATGGTGATCTGCTCGACGGCGGAATGGGCCTCGCGCAGGATCGTGCCGCCGGGGGTCTCATAAACGCCGCGCGACTTCATACCCACCGAGCGGTTCTCAAGCAGGTCTACCCGGCCGATGCCGTGCACACCGCCGATTTTGTTCAGGTGCGCCAGCAGTTTGGCTGGTGAAAGCTTCTTGCCATCCACAGCCACGGCATTGCCGTGTTTGAACTCGATCTCCACGTACTGCGGCTTGTCGGGCGCCTTCTCCGGAGATTTGGTCAGCACGTACATCTCTTCCGGGGCCTCGGCCCAGGTATCCTCCAGGATGCCCCCCTCGAAGGAGATGTGCAGCAGGTTGCGGTCGGAGGACCAGGGGCGCTTCTTGATTGTCGGAATCGGGATATCGTTCTTCTTGGCGTAGTCGATCAGGGCCTGACGGCTGTTCAGGTCCCACATGCGCCAGGGGGCGATGACCTTTATGGACGGGTCAAAATGGTAATAGGCCAGCTCGAAGCGGACCTGATCGTTGCCCTTGCCGGTGGCGCCGTGGGAGACGGCGTCGCACTTCTCTTTGGCGGCGATCTCCATCTGGCGCTTGGCGATCAGCGGGCGGGCGATGGAGGTGCCCAGCAGGTAGTGCCCCTCGTAGATGGCATTGGCGCGGAACATGGGGAAAACGAAGTCCCGCACGAACTCCTCTTTCAAGTCGTCGATGTAAACCTTGTCGGCGCCGGTGGCCAGGGCCTTCTCACGGACAGGATCCAGTTCTTCACCCTGCCCCAGGTCGGCCGAAAAGGCCACGACCTTGCAGCCGTACTCGTTTTTCAGCCATTTGAGGATGATCGAGGTGTCCAGACCACCGGAATAGGCCAGAACGATTTTCTTGATTTCCTGCTTCTTGGGTTTTGCCATGTTTGATCTCCTTATGTGTGTTAATTCAGTGAATAGGCAATTTAAAACGGTCATCCAATGCTGCCCGCCTCGCTAAACCAAGAGCCTTCATTGCCAGATTATTGGCCTCTTCAAGCCAAATTAAACGGGCTTTGAGTGACATATCACAAAACTCCTCCAGCTTTTCCTGACTGAAGAGTTGCAAGGGGCGTGTGCCAGTATCAGCCATTGGAAAGTGCCTCCAGCGCTTTAATGTCTTCGATATCCTGGGGTCGGCCTGCAATCTGTTTCAGTCTGATCAGATCCTGAACTGAAGCAACTGGTATGATAAAATCATCTATAACCTTCAGATCTACCCTTTCGCGCATCTCACGATAAGGGATCGGCTCATTGACAAACACATCCACAAGACTGACCATCTCTCCGGGGTGGTAAAACGAGAAAACCCGCATACCTTTGTTCTGTACCCAGGATTCCCTGTTTTCTGTTGATATAAAGGCCTCGGCAGGAACCGGCGCCTTCGGTCTGAAGCCCATGTCATTCATCACAGCGACAAACCTGGTCAGATTGCTCTCGTCCAGTGCCACCATCAGATCGAGATCGGCCGTCATACGAACCGCACCCTGAAGGACAAGAGCCACCCCGCCGACAACCATGTAATCAATCTTATTCTCCTGAAGTTTCCGAAAAAGGGTTTCGAAAAACATGTCCGTTACACCCCACCAATCAGCCTTGCCATAATCGCTTTCTGTACATGCAGCCGGTTCTCCGCTTCATCCCATACGACAGAGTTTTTACCCTCGATGACCGCATCCGAGATTTCCTCGCCGCGATGAGCAGGCAGGCAGTGCATGACGATGCAATCCGGCCGTGCCAGGGCCAGCAGCGCCTCATCCAAGCAATAACCGGCGAAGGCCTGTTCCCGTTCCTTCTGTTCGGCCTCCTGCCCCATGCTGGCCCAGACATCGGTATTGATCACATCGGCGTCCGCCACTGCCTCCCGCGGATCGCTCGTCAGGGTGATCCGGTCCGGCGCTTTGGCGTTGGCCCATGCCATGACCTGCGCATCCGGCTCGTACCCTTTCGGGCAAGCCAGGGCCAGGTCGAATCCGAGGATAGCGGCCGCTTCGATCCAGGTGTTGGCCATGTTGTTGCCGTCCCCCACCCAGGCGAATTTCAATCCTTCATAGCTGCGCTTGTGCTCGATGACCGTCAGCAGGTCGGCCATGATCTGACAGGGATGAAACAGGTCGGTCAGCCCATTGATAACCGGAATCGATGAATAGCGGGCAAACTCCTCGACTATCTCCTGCCCGAAGGTGCGGATCATGACTCCGTCGCAGTAGCGGGACATGACCCGGGCGCTGTCCTTAATCGGCTCGCCGCGCCCCATCTGGGACGTGCCGGACGACATGAACAGGCCGTGACCACCCAGCTGGAAGACACCCACCTCGAAGGAGATCCTGGTGCGGGTGGAGGCCTTTTCAAAGATCAGGGCCACGGTCTTGCCGTCCAGCAGCTTGTGCGCAATCCCGACCTTCTGTTTCTGCTTCAGTTCGCGGGCCAGGGTCAACATGCCGTACAGTTCTATTTCGTTAAAATCGTGCAGCGCCAGAAAGTGTTGCGTCATCAAACTCCCCTTTTAGACCTCGACTTCGGCCAGAATGCCGTCAAGGATTGTAATCATTGCGTCAACTTCCTGCTTCGTCACCGTCAGAGGCGGTACAAAACGCAGCACCGTATCATGGGTCACATTGAGCAGCACTCCCCGCTCATGCCCCTTTTTGACAATATCACCCGCCGGGCAATCCAGGGCCATGCCGATCATCAGGCCGATACCGCGCACCTCTTTCACAAAACTGTACTTGTGCTGGAGCGTTCCCAGTTCGCCGACCAGGTATTCGCCGATCTCCTCACAGCGGTTGAGGATGCCGTCTTCCAGGATGACCCGCACGGTAGCGATGGCAGCGGCACAGACCAGCGGGTTGCCGCCGAAGGTGGAACCGTGGGTGCCGGGGACAAAAGCCGCGGCAAACTCATCTCTGGCCAGCATGGTGCCGATCGGCGCCCCGCCGGCCAGCGCCTTGGCCAGGGTCATGATATCGGGGGTGATATCGAAATGTTCATAGGCAAACAACCGGCCGGTGCGGCCCATGCCGACCTGAACCTCGTCGAAGATCAAGAGCAGGCCGTGGCGGTTGCAGATCTCGCGCACCGCCTGAAAATAACCGGGCGACGGGACATTGACCCCCCCCTCACCCTGGATCGGCTCCAGCATGATAGCGCAGGTAGCGGGTGTGACGGCGGCTTCCAGCGCATCCACGTCGTTAAAGGGGACGTGCTTGAAGCCGTGCAGCAGCGGATCAAAGAAGCGCTGGACTTTCTCCTGGCCGGTGGCCGAGACCGTTGCCATGGTTCGGCCATGGAAGGAATCGGCGGCGGTGATGATCTCGTAGCGTTCCGGGCCGTACTTGTCGCGGCTGTATTTGCGGGCCAGTTTGATGGCAGCCTCGTTGGCCTCGGCCCCGCTGTTGCAGAAGAAGGCCTTGTCCGCAAAGGAGTGGTTGCAGAGCAGTTCGGCCAGCTCGATCTGCTGGGGGATCTGGTAGTAGTTGGAGCAGTGGATCAGCTCCGCGGCCTGCTTCTGCAGGGCCGCTACGACCTTGGGGTGGCAGTGTCCCAGGTTGTTGACCGCCACGCCTCCCAGAAAATCCAAGTATTCCTTGCCGTCGGCATCCCACAAGCGGCACCCCGCGCCCCTGACCGGTACGATCGGGTAACGGCCGTAGGTGCGCATGATGTATTTGTCTGATTTTTCGATCCATTGTTGACTGTTCATTGTCTTTCCTTTCTGAAACGCGATTTTTTCGTCAGGCCAAGGCGATCAAGGAGCGACGCGGAAGCGTAGGATTTCTACGCTGCACAAGGAGGCCCGAAGATCAACGCCGGCATGGCGGAAAAGGCGCGTTTCATTTGGTGATCTCCGTTCCGATGCCGACATCAGTGAAAATTTCCAGCAGCACCGCATGCGGTACGCGGCCGTCGATGATATGGGCTTTTTTGACCCCGTCCCCGAGGGCATCGGCACAGCAGATCACCTTGGGAATCATGCCGCCGGTAATGGCCTCCTCGGCGATCAGGCGGTGCAGTTCGGCCACCGAAAGGCTTTCCAGCAGTGTGCCTTGGTTGTCCTTGACACCATTGATATCGGTCAGCAGGATCAGTTTTTCGGCATTCAGCGCCGCCGCCACCCGTCCGGCCACCAGGTCGGCGTTGATGTTGTAGCTTTCGCCCTCCGGGCCGACCCCGACCGGGGCGATGACCGGGATATACTTGCCGTTTTCAAGGGTAGCGATCAAGTCGGTATTGACCTTGACCACGTCGCCGACGTAGCCGATATCGACCATTTCGACCGCGCCGTCCTCATTTTTCATCTCCTGCAGCAGTTTTTTCGACAGCAACAGCGTGCCATCCTTGCCGGACAGGCCGACTGCCCGCCCGCCATGCTGATTGAGGTAGCCGACGACCTCCTGGTTGACCTGCCCGACCAGCACCATCTCCACCACCGACATGGTATCGGCATCGGTCACGCGCATGCCGCGCACAAACTCGGAGACGATGCCGTAACGCTTGAGGGTCTCGTTGATCTGCGGTCCGCCGCCATGGACGATGACCGGGTTGATCCCCAGCGATTTGAGCATGATCACATCCAGGGCAAACGATTCCTTGAGCTTCTCGTCCGACATGGCATGCCCACCGTACTTGATGACAAAGGTCTTGCCCGAGAAGCGCCGGATATAGGGCAGCGCCTCCATCAGCGTACTGGCTTTACCGATCAGATGTTCCATGATGTGTGCGTGTCCTTTTATCGTGAGACTTGATACGCGACCGACCCCGTAAACGGGGTAAGTGCGTTAACGAAATCATTTTCTGAAAAGCACAGAAAACGATTTCTAACTTACTAAAAACAAAACTGCCAACCTTGAAGCTGGCAGTTTAACGGAGAATCCGCAAAACCTCAAAAGGTTATTGCAGCGGCAACATAACCGTAACAGTCACTCCCAGCCCCGGCTGGCTGTCCATGTTGATACTGCCCTCGTGCAGCCTGACAAACTCACGCGCGTAGAACAGTCCCAGCCCGAAGCCCCTCACCTGCCCGGTATTACCCGGATCGATCTGGTAGAACTTCTCAAATACCTTGTGGATCTCATCATCGGGGATGCCGACGCCGGTGTCGGAAACCAGCACACAGACATTGTCGCCGCCATCCAGCAGGGAGATGGAAACATTCCCCACTTCCCCTGAAAACTTGTAGGCATTTTCAATGATCTGCTGCAACGCAAAGCTGATTTTTTTCCGATCCAGATTCAAGAGCGGAAGCGGCACCTCATTAAAATCAGTCTCGATTCCAGGTTTGTTCTGGGCCTCTTGCGATCCATGGACTACCGCAGCCACGACCATATTGAGATCGCACGGCTCACGTTGCAGTCCCGCCGCGCCGCCATCCATAACCTGACTAAAGACCAGCAGGTCGCTCACCATTCGGCTCAGATATAATGTCTCTTCATTGATTATCCGCACATTCTGGCTGAAGGCGGGGTCTCTCATATCATAGATGCCATGCTGAATATCCTGCAGAAACAGAGAGATCGTGGTGATCGGTGTACGAAGTTTATGGGAAATGAGTGAGAGAAAGATACTTTTGAGGTGGTCCAGTTTTTTGAGGTTCGCCAACTCCTCTCTCAGCGCTTTCCGGGCCAGGGCCTTTTCAACGGAGGTCTTCAGCTGTAGCAGGTTGAGCGGCTTGTTGATAAAGTCATCGGCGCCCTCTTTAAGTGCTTCGAGAATGACATCCTTTTCCACGAAACCGGTAATGATGATGACAACCGCTGTGGGATCAAGCACCTTGACCTGCCGCAGGAGATCAAGCCCCGTTCCGCCCGGCATCATCACATCGGTCAGGACCAGATCGATGGATTCTTTTTCATAAACCTTCAAGGCATCCATACAGGTGCCGGCCTGAAACACCCGGTAACCCGTAAGCGCCTTCTCGCAAAGATCCCTGATCAGGACTTCATCGTCCACAATCAGGATGCTGGCCAGTTGTTTATGCGGGGCCGTCACCTCGCTATGCAGATAGTGCCGATGTTGTAATGTCATGCAATCCTCAGTAGTTACTGATCATACAGGTTATCGGGCGAGTATCCGTGCTGCTGTAGCCAGCGCCTCGGCAAGTTTCTCCGGTTGACTGCCCCCGGCCTGGGCCAGTTCGGGCTTGCCGCCACCGCTGCCGCCGACGATCGGCGCCAACTGTTTGATTATATCACCGGCTTTGACATTTGCACTCAACTCTTTGCTGACCGTCACCAGCAGATTGGCTTTGCCGCCGATTGCGGCACCCAGAACGATCACCCCGGCCCCCATGCGGTCCTTGAGCGTATCGGAAAGGTCGCGCAACGCCTTGACATCCTCAACCTGGACCTGTACCGCCAGCAGTTGTATGCCATTAACTTCAACCGCCTGCGAAAGCAGGTCGCCGGAGGCGGCCGCATTCAGCTTGCCTTGCAGCGCCTCGATTTCCCGCTGCATCTCCCGCTGCCACCCCAGCAGCTTCTCCAGCCGGTCAAGCGGATTGCCGCCTTCTGCCTTGAGCAGGACTGCCAGCGCCTGCCGTTCATCTTCCATCTGCCGGACCAGCCTGAGGGCGCCAAATCCGGTCTGAGCCTCGATGCGGCGCACACCGGCTGCAATTCCGGCTTCCGAGACAATCTTGAACAGTCCGATGTCTCCGGCCGCCCGGACGTGGGTGCCGCCGCACAACTCCATGCTGATGTCACCAACCCGCACCACGCGCACCGTATCGCCGTACTTTTCGTCGAACAAGGCCGTCGCCCCGGCTTCGATGGCCTCACTGATCGGCATCTGGTTCGTGACTACCAGGTCATTGTCCATGACGAAGCCGTTGACCAGTTCTTCGACCTGGCGAACCTCGTCAGCGGTCATGGCCGAAAAATGGGTGAAATCAAACCGCAGCCGGTCGGCGGAAACCAGGGATCCGGCCTGTTTGACATGTTCGCCCAGAACCTGCCGCAGAGCTGTTTGAAGCAGGTGCGTGGCGGTGTGGTTACGGGCCGTGGCCCGGCGGACTGAGGAGGTGACCGTCAGATTGACCGCATCCGAGACCCCCAGCGCCCCTTCCCTGACCTGACAGTGATGCACCACCAGATCAAGAAACGGTCGGCTGGTCTCCAGGACTTCAAGGTGTGCGGCACCGGACGAGATGCTGCCCTGGTCACCGGCCTGGCCACCCGATTCCCCATAAAAGGGGCTGGATTCGACGATCACATCCACCCGGTCACCAGCAGCGGCAGAGCTGACCTCGGCCCCATCCCGCACCAGGGCCAGAACCGGTGAATAGGCGGACAGCGCACTGTATCCCACAAACTCCGTGTGTACGCCGCGGTTGTGGATCTGCTTGTAGATATCAGCGATTCCCGCGCCACCGGACCCTTTCCAGTGTTCGCGGCCCAGCTCGCGCTGTTTCTCCATGCAGGCCTCAAAACCGGCCTCGTCTATGGAAAAACCTTCACTCTCCACAATGTCGGCGGTCAGATCGGTCGGAAAGCCGAAGGTGTCATAGAGCTTGAACAACACGTCGCCCGGAATGACCGTTCTGCCGGCTGACCGCAGGGAGGCCACTTCATCGTTGAGTATCGCCAACCCGCGATCAAGGGTTTCGGCAAAGCGTTCCTCCTCCGCCAGAACTACTTTTCTGATATAGGCCTCGCGCTCGGCCAACTCCGGGTAGGCATCCCCCATCATCTCGCGCACCGCCTCGACCATCCGGTAGAGCAGCGGCTCGCCCACCCCCAACATCTTGGCGTGGCGGGCGGCGCGGCGCATGATCCGGCGCAGCACATAGCCGCGCCCCTCATTGCTGGGCAGTGCGCCATCGCAGATCAGAAAGGTCACGGCGCGGCAATGGTCGGCGATGACCCGCATGGAGACGCTGTCGCGCTCGTTGGCACCATATTTTTTTCCGCTGTGGCGTTCGATGTGACGGATGATTCCCTGCAGCAGGTCGGTATCATAGTTCGAGCGCACACCCTGCATAACGGTCGTGATCCGTTCCAGCCCCATGCCGGTATCCACCGAAGGTTTGGGAAGCGGGGTCATGACTCCGTCTGCAGTCCGGTTATACTGCATGAAGACGTTATTCCAGATCTCCATATAGCGGTCACAGTCGCAGCCGACGGCACAGTCGGGAGAACCGCAACTCATTTCGGGGCCGTTGTCCCAGAAGATCTCGCTGCAGGGGCCGCAGGGGCCGGTGTCGCCCATGGACCAGAAGTTGTCCTTCTCGCCGAATCGGAAGATGCGCTCACGGGGTACCCCTTCCTGTAGATGCCAGATGTCGGCGGCTTCGTCGTCATCGGTATAAACCGTCACATACAGACGGCTCTTGTCCAGCTTCAAGTCGACCGTCAGAAATTCCCAGGCAAAGGCGATGGCCTCTTTCTTGAAGTAATCGCCGAAGGAAAAGTTGCCCAGCATCTCGAAAAAGGTATGGTGACGGGCCGTGCGGCCGACGTTCTCCAAGTCGTTGTGCTTGCCGCCTGCCCGGACGCATTTTTGCGAACTGGCTGCCCGGTGGTAGCCGCGATCCTCCAACCCCAGAAAACAGTCCTTGAACTGGTTCATACCGGCATTGGTGAACATCAACGTCGGGTCGTTCTTGGGGATGATCCCCGAGCTGGCGACCACAACATGCCCCCGTTCCTCGAAAAATTTCAAAAATCGTGCACGAATCTCTCTGCCTGTCATCGGTTCCCTCAACACTTGTGGAAATATGCTTTTTATTGTCCCGTAGTCCGCAGGGCGGTCATAATAGCGGAAAGGGAGAAGCCCCGCCGCTGGAGAAAATCTGCTGCACGGCGTTTTTCCTTGTCGCTGGCAGTGGAAAATGAAAAACCGCTGAAACGGCGTTCAATGATTGCACGCACTTCCACGGCTTCATCATGCTCCCCCAGAACCCGCCCGAGCACCTCGGACACCAGTTCCCGCGAGAGACCCCGTCGTCGCATCTCCTGCCGCAGGCGGGGGCCATAGTAGCGGCCGCAGGCCAGCGCCGATTCGGCAAAGCGCTCAGCATAACGCAGGTCATTCACCCAGCCTTCCGAAACCAGTTTTCCGAGGACTGCCTCCAGATCCGTTTCGTCAAAACCCTTGCCGCGAAGTTTTTCCCGCAGCCGGGCCTCGGTATAGTCCCGCGCGTTCAGCAGCCGCAACGCAGCCAGATAGACCCGTTGCGGAGATGACGGCTCAGAACTTCTCAATGGCAAGCTGCTCCGGTTCCGCAGCCGGGTCGTCTTCCTTATTCTCGAAACCTTCCCAGGACGCATCGGAAGTGCCGGAGATGCCGGAAATCTTGAGGGCGAAGTCGTCCGGATTGGAACTCTGCCGTATGGCTTCGTCATAGGTGATCAGGTTGGCGGTGTAGAGTTTCATCAGCGACTGGTCAAAGGTCTGCATGCCATAGCTGACAAAACCCTGGGCAATGGCGTCGTGCAGCTGCTTGGTCTTTTCCTTGTCATCAATGCATTCGCGTATGCGGCCGGTGCCCAGCATGACCTCCACCGCCGGGACGCGCCCCTTGCCGTCGGACTTGGGCACCAGTCGCTGGGAGACAACCCCTTTGATGACACTGGCCAACTGGATACGCACCTGACGCTGATGGTAGGGGGGAAAGACGCCGATGATGCGGTTGACCGTCTCGGCGGCATCCATGGTATGCAGGGTTGACATGACCAGATGGCCGGTTTCGGCGGCGGTCATGGCAGTTTCTATGGTCTCGTAATCGCGCATCTCGCCGACCAGAATAACGTCCGGATCCTGGCGCAGGGCCCCCTTGAGGGCACCGGAGAAGGAGGGCGTATCCGAACCCACTTCACGCTGGCTGATGATGCTCTTGTTGTCGCGATGCAGGTATTCAACCGGGTCTTCGATGGTGATGATGTTGCAGGTGCGGTTCTGGTTGATATAGTCGATCATCGCGGCCAGCGTCGAAGACTTGCCCGAGCCGGTGGTACCGGTCACCAGCACCAATCCGCGTTCCTCCTGACAGATTTTCTGCAGGATCGGCGGCAGATTGAGGCCCGCCAGTGACGGTATCACGAAAGAGATTGAACGGAAAACCATGGCCGTCGTACCGCGCTGACGGTAGACGCTGACCCTGAAACGCCCCAAGCCGGGCACGGCGTAGGCCAGGTCAACCTCCGAATTTTCCTCGAAGATCCGCCGCTGACGGTCATTCATCATGGCCTGGCTCATGGCCCCGACAGCATCGGGAGAAAGCCGCGGGGCATTGGGGATCGGGTGCAGCCGGCCGTCGATGCGGACAATCGGCGGCAATCCGGTCTTGATGTGAATATCGGAACCTTTGGCCTTGACGGCGATGGTCAAAATTTCATTCAGTTCCATGTTCCCCTCCGCTTATTTTTTGGCAACCGGCGGTGCCTTGAGCAGATCCATGAGTTTGGCTTCGATCTCTGCCAGTGTCTCGGGATGTTCGGTCAACCAGGTCCGGGAATTCTCGCGGCCCTGACCGATGCGTTCCTTACCGTAGGAGAACCAGGCGCCGGCCTTGTCGATGATACCCCTGTCAACGGCCAGATCCAGTACATCACCGGTGCGGGAGATACCTTCGCCGTAGAGGATGTCGAATTCGACCTCCTTGAATGGGGGCGCCACTTTGTTCTTGACCACCTTGACCTTGGTGCGGGAACCGATCACCTGATCACCCTGCTTGAGGGTGGCGATCTTGCGGATGTCCATGCGCACCGAGGCGTAGAATTTGAGGGCGTTGCCGCCGGTGGTGGTTTCGGGGTTGCCGAACATGACGCCGATCTTCATGCGGATCTGGTTGATGAAGATCACGCAGCAGTTGGACTTGGATATGATGCCGGTCAGTTTGCGCAGGGCCTGGGACATCAAACGGGCCTGGAGACCCATGTGGGAGTCGCCCATATCGCCCTCGATCTCGGCCTTGGGTACCAGGGCCGCCACCGAGTCGATCACCAGAACATCGATGGCGCCGCTGCGCACCAAGGTCTCGGTGATCTCCAGAGCCTGTTCGCCGGTATCCGGCTGGGAAACCAGCAGGTCGTCGGTTTTGACTCCCAGTTTGCGGGCATAGCCGATATCCAGGGCATGCTCGGCGTCCACGAAGGCAGCAATGCCGCCGGTTTTCTGGGCCTCGGCGATTATGTGCAGGGCCAGGGTGGTCTTGCCGGACGACTCCGGGCCGTAGATTTCGATGACCCTGCCGCGCGGCACACCACCCACCCCCAGAGCCATGTCGAGGGAGATCGAGCCGGTGGAGATGGCCTCCACCCCCGGCAGCGCCTCGTCGTTTCCAAGCCGCATGATGGCACCCTTACCGAATTGTTTCTCTATCTGGCTGAGGGCCAGCTCTATCGCCTTGTTTCGTTCCGGCAAACTGTTTTTTTCCGACATGTTGTCTGTCTCCTGATAGGTGGAATATGCAGATTAAAAGGTTAGTAAATAGCATATTTGCCGGTTGTCCCGCAAGGCTTTATATGCACTGCGGCCCGTCATGCGGCAGTGCGCCGGAGCAGATAGCGCCGCAGCCAATCCAGGGCGGTCCAGGCCGTAATGGTCCGGATTTCATCCCGGTTGCCGCTGAACTGGAAGCGCTTGGTCCAACAGCCGTCAGGGGCGGCCAGGGAGATGAAGACCGTGCCGACCGGTTTATCGGCCGTACCGCCATCCGGCCCGGCGATACCGGTCACCGCCAACCCCAGAGCGCTGCCGGCGGCATCACGTACCCCCTTGGCCATGGCCGAAGCCACCTCGCCGCTGACCGCGCCTTTTTCCGCCAGCAGCGTGGCATCCACTCCCAGCTGGCGGTTTTTAGCAGCGTTGCTGTAGGTCACGGCGCCTTCCAGAAAGTAGCGTGAACTGCCGGGCAGCGACGTAATGCGCTGGGCAATCATCCCGCCGGTGCACGATTCCGCCAGTGCCAGTGTCAGGCTCTGCTGGACGAACAGCTCGGCAACGGTCTCGTCGATGCTCGTCTCTCCCTCTGAAAAAACATATTCCCGGATCCGGTCCCGTACCAGCCGGGCAGCGGGCAGGAGCAATGCCGCCGCCTTATCGTCACTGTCGGCCTCGGCCCGCAGCGTGACGCGCATCCAGGGAAACGTTACGCAGATTCCCAGGTTCAGTCCCTGGTCCGGCTGGGCAATTCCGCTGAGGACCTCATCCACCTCGGCCTCGCAGGGGCCGAAGACGTTCAGTCGTTCCGTGCGGATCACCCGCTTGCGCGTCACCCGTTCAGCCAGAAAAGGGAGCACGGAGTCATGCAGCATGCGCGTCATTTCGGAGGGCACCCCCGGCAGGAAAAACATGAAACAGCCATTGTTCATCAGTTGAAAACCGCAGGCCGTGCCGGTCGGGTTGGGAATCAGAGTGGTTTTGGTGGGGATCATGGCCTGCTTGTCGTTCAGCGGACAGACGATCAACGAGGTCAGCCGCCCGGACATCTCGCGCACGTGGGCCTTGGCATGGTCGTTCAGAACCAGCCGCCGGCCGGTGGCCCGGGCAGCGGCACGGGCGGTCAGATCATCCGCCGTCGGCCCCAGCCCACCGGTGACAATAACGGCATCACTGTTTCTGCCAAGCTCCAGCAGGGCGCCGATGATATCCTGCTCGTTGTCTCCCACGACAGTATGGCGCTGGACGCGCAATCCGTGGTTGAGAAGCGCTGCGGCTATCGTTCCGGCGTTGGTATCCGTGACCTGACCGCAGATCAGTTCATCGCCGACACTCAGGGTAGAGATTCTCATATCTTTTCCTTGTTCAACAGTTGCTGCATCACGTCGCGACAGGGGATGCCCCGTTCGCGGGCGATACGGCGGCAATCCTCGTATTCCGGTTTCTCTCCGTATTCACTGACCTTGAAGCGCAGCGGACCGAACTGCGTATCGCGCTCTTCTATCCGCCGCTCCTGCACGATGCGCCGCCGGAGGCCGTATCTTACCCCCAGTGTGCCGGTCTCGGACATAAGCAGCGCTGCCAGACGCTCCCGGTCCGCAGGCGTGCATAAAAACGACAGAAGCACGCCGGGTCGCCCCTTCTTCATTTGTACCGGCACAAGCCAGGCATCCAGCGCCCCGCTTTCCAGCAGCAGTTCCTGCACGTAGCCGATGATTTCCGGCGTTACGTCATCCAGATTACAGGAGACTTCCATGACCTCTTCGGAGCCCTCGAACCCGCCCGTGCCGAGGAAGGCTCGCAGGATATTGGGACAGTCGCTGAAATCCCTGCTGCCCGCGCCGCTGCCGATCCGCGCGAAGGTCATATCCGGCGGCGCAGCGGAGCGTGTCACCAGAGCCGCCAGGATCGCGGCGCCTGTGGGTGTTACCCGTTCCCCCTCGCCGCAATTGCCATGGGTTGCCAACCCCCGCAGCAACTCGGCCGTGGCCGGAGCCGGTATCGGCAGACGCCCGTGGGCGGTCTCGACAAAACCACTCCCCAGCGGCAGCGCCGATGCGTAAACCTGCACCACCCCCAGATACTCCAGACAAATGGCCGCGCCGACAATATCAACGATGGAATCCAGCGCCCCGACCTCATGAAAATGTACATCCTCAACAGCAACGCCATGCACCAGCGCCTCGGCCTCGGCCAATCGGCGAAAAATCTTGCGGGAGGTTTCTTTCGCCACATCGGACAGACCGCTCCCGGCGATCATGGCGTCGATCCCGGCATAGTGCCGGTGGGTGTGGTAATCGTGCACCTCGACGTCGAACGTGAGCGCTGCCACATGCTGCCGTTCGGCACGACTGGTTGAGAGTGCGTAGGAACCCTCCGGCAGCCCAAGTTTGGCCAACTCGGCGATGAGATGCTCCAGCGGCACCCCCAGGTCCAGCAGCGCCCCCACGGTCATGTCGCCGGAAATACCGGCCTGGCAATCGAGATAGAGGATAGTCATGGTTGTATGCTTTCGTATTCGAATTTGGTTCTCATAGGGGCAATCCCTTGTGGTTGCGATGGTTTACGGTTCATTTTTTTATTCCATCATGGCGGGCACAAAACCTGCCCTCTACGGATTGCGATTATTTCCTCCCCGCCATAAACCCGGCCAGCAACTGGCTCAAACCGGAGATGATCGAGGTCATTACCTCCGGCTCCGGTAGCGGAATCTTCAGGCAGCTCTTGCCGGTAGCCTCGTCAACACTCACCAGGGCTGCAAGCGGATTTGTTCTGGGAGCTTCTCCATGATCGGAACCAGCTGGTTTTTCTACAACTACCGGCTGCGGCGCAAGCGCCTGACCCAACTCCATGAGAAAACGTGCGCCGGTTTGCAGCAGCTCGCCCAGCTGCGGCGCTTGTGCTGCGCCACCGGTCATTGCCGCTTCCGGGGAGGGTGTTTCCGCCACTTCATCCGGAACGATTTCAGCACCAGCCTCTTCCGCATCCTGTTCATCGCGCCAGACATCCTGCCCGCCTGACAGATCAGCTTGCTCCATACCGCCGGTCAGATCCTGAACCGAATTCATGAATGAGCCGAGTTGCGATTCGCCCAGCATCACCGTGTCATGACCATCTTCATCCAACGCACCGGCAAAGACCGCCTTCTTGAAGCGCAGCAGATCAAGGATCCGTTCCTCGATGGAGTTGCGGGAAATGAAGTTGATTACCCGCACCGGCTTCTTTTGTCCCATGCGATGTACTCTGGCGATGCGCTGCTCCAGTATGGCCGGGTTCCAGGGGATATCCAGGTTGATCACCGACGAGCCGCTCTGAAGGTTCAGCCCTACCCCGCCGGCGTCGGTGGAAAGAAAGACCTTGCAGGCAGGGTCGGACTTGAAGCGGCTCATCAGCTGCTTGCGATTTTTGGACGGGACAGATCCATTCAAATGGACATAGCCGATCTCAAGACGCTTTAATACGCCCTCTACCAGCTCGTTCATCCTGAGCCACTGGCTGAAGATCACGACCTTTTCGCCTCCTTCGATGACCAGCTCCCGGAGCAACGTCTCCAGCTCCTCAATCTTCGGACCATGCACAGTTTTCTTGTCAACCAGATAGGTATTGTCCGACACCATGCGCATCTTTGCCAGGGCGATGCGGAGGCGCAAGCTATCCGCCTCGCTGAGAAAATGGTAGCGTCGCCACTTGGCCACAAGCCGCACCACAATTTCAGCATAATCCTGATGAACCTCCGCCTGCTCCGGCGTCATCGGCACGAAAAAATTCTTGTCGATCCGCTCGGGAAGCTGTTTCAGAACCTCACTTTTTTTGCGACGGATCATGATCCCGCTCAAGGAGGTGCGAATTTTGTCCAGATTCCTGTACCCCACCACCTTGCCACCCTGATCCGTTATCCGGTGCGCATGGACGAAGCGGTAGAGCGGTCCCAGGTGATGACGATCCACAAATTCCATGATGGAATGGAGTTCCTCAATCCGGTTTTCCAGCGGTGTGCCGGTGAGAACGAGGGCAAACGGGGATTCCAGACGCTTCACCGTCTGGGCGGTGCGGGTCTGCCAGTTTTTGATACGCTGCGCTTCATCCAGAATGATCAGATCCGGAGCCCACTTTTCGATGAGATCAACATCGCGGTAGACCAGTTCGTAATTGACCAGTTTGAAAAACGAGTCAGGCCGGTACAGCTCACGGCGCTGCGGGGTCAGTCCTTCGATCACGGTAGCTGTCCGGTCGGTGAACGTCTCGATCTCGCTTTTCCACTGGTGTTTCAAGGACGTTGGAGAGATGACAAGCACCTTGGTTATACCGAACAGCCGTGCCATGGTTTCTGCCACCGCCAGGGCCTGGACAGTCTTGCCGAGTCCCATGTCGTCGGCCAGAAGCGACCGTCCTGCCCGTGCAGAGAAAAGCACTCCCTCCCGCTGGTAGGGATACAGTGCGGCTTTGATGAGCGAATCAAAGAGCGGCGAATCGATACCCCGCGGAAAAGCAGTCTCTATCTGGGTACGGCGATGATCGGCATCCTGGCGGGAAGCGATATATTCCATGACATCGTCATAACAACGCAGTTCGTGACCAGGCAGGCTGGACGCTTTGGAGATAAAGTCGGTAATGTCACGAAACCGTTGTTCTTTCAAAACGCCATCAGCTGCAAAGTAACGCTGTGACAGTCTGCAAAGAGCAGCGGGCGCGGCGCTCCCCAAGCGCAGCCTGACCGCCCGCTTCATTCCGTAAGAGAGATAGATTTCCGACCAGGTCTGATTGAAGCCATTTTCGAAATGCTGTGTGCCGCCTTTCAGGGACTTCAGGTGAGCGAGGGTAAAGGAAATATGTTTGCAGAGTCCCAGTCCGTTGATGCGGAAATCGGGACAGGAGCAGAAGTTATCCCCCGGCTGATCGCCCCGGATGGCGATGCGGTAGGTTCTGTTTGACACAGGGTTTGTCAGGGCGAATTCGGAGAACACCGGATGATCGCCACGATTTTCCAGTTGGAATTCCTGACTTGTGCCGAACTCCACCCGTAGTTGGCGTTGCCATTCCTCCAGCGTCATGTCATCAGGTTTGTGGGTGCGGCTGAGTTTGGGCTGTTTTGCTATCTTTGCAGGTTCGGCAGATCGGGGGCTGGTGGCCTTTTTTCGGGTGTTACCTGTTTTCATGGAACTCTCCTGTAAATGGTTGTCTGTTCCAGATATTTCCTGATCGATTGCGCAAACAGCCGAAAGTCTCCCAGTCGTGTGGTAAGTATTTCATAGGTAATCGAATCATCAACAGCATCGTAAATATGAACCAGCATATTGCGATAACGCGCCATGGACTGAAATGTGGTGACATGCCCCACCGGCAGAACACCGGCTTTGGCTATGATCTCATAACATTCCGCATACGTATCAGGCTCTTTCAGATCCAGCGTACTGACGATATGCCGACACACATTGAGCATCTGTTCCAGCGCAAGCTCAAGATTACGCTCGATAAAACGTTTGATAACGGTATTGGCTTTGAATTCTTCCAGTGAACCAACCTGTACTTCGCCAATTTCCCGCAAAAAATCTTCCATCCTACCGAGTTTCCGTTCAATCATATCCCTGTCGAGCATATCGTCCTCCTGCTGCTTAACCAGCGGTATTCCTGGTAATCGTAAATAGTCTGCTCCCGAAAACGCCGATACGCACGGAGATCGTTAAGTACCAGCCTCGTGCCGGTCTTCATAACCTGATGGCGAAGAAACGCCGATGCCGTATTGAGAATAACCAGGTCAACTTC
>JBBQXT010000041.1:0-21654 GCA_038209415.1 Geobacterales bacterium | reverse complement strand
TCTCGGTGAATGCCAATACCGGTTTAACCGCCGCTTCAAGCTGGCTGCCATATTTCCCAGGCTAGTCTATGCTGCTGTGCATACCGGGTGCCGTCCAGAGAGCTTTCTGCGCCTAGCCGTGAATTAGAACGATTCAGGATGATTTATGCCTGGGATAACTATCCGATACTCCAGTTTCCAGGACTATGGGAGTGGATGGCAAAAGAGGTAGCCGCAGGAAGTCTGGTCATACCGAGTGTCGCTTTTGAAGAGGTGGAGCATAAGACACCAGAATGTGCTGAATGGCTCAAGGATAATGAAATTGAGCGACTTGGCATCACCAACTCCATTTTGCAAGACGCAAAACGTATCAAAAGCCTGATTGGTGTTGTTGGCGACAACTACCATTCCAAAGGAGTAGGGGAAAATGATCTGTTTATTGTCGCCACGGCAAGAGCACATGGCGGTGATTTGATTTCAGACGAAGAGCGACAAACCAATCTGCCTAACGAACCCAGAAAGAAGAAAATACCTGCAGTTTGCGCCATGCGTGAAATTTCAGTCCCCTGCGTCAACTTCCTCGAATTTATCAAACGTTCCAACGTAATCTTTCGCTAACGACGGCCACCCATGAACGAAGCCGAAACCCGAGCCGAACATATCGATCCTGCACTGAAAGCCGCTGGTTGGGGTGTAGCTGAAGGTAGCCGCATCCGGCGGGAGTATATCATCGCTCCTGGCCGCATCGAAGGCCACGGCAAGCGGGGCAAGGCACTTACCGCTGATTATGTGTTGGAGTACCGCAACACCAAGCTGGCAGTGGTGGAAGCCAAGGCGTGGGATAAACCTCTGACAGAGGGTGTGGGGCAGGCCAAGGATTATGCTGGTAAGCTGGAAGTGCGCTTCACCTATGCCAGCAACGGGCAGTGTATCTACGGCATTGATATGGTTACGGGTGCCGAGGGAGAACTGGTGCAGTACCCGACACCGGATGAACTCTGGAATCGCACCTTTGCCACCCGGAACGCCTGGCGCGACCGCTTTGCCGCTGTTCCGTTCGAGGACCGGGGCGGGTACTTTCAGGGACGCTACTATCAGGACATTGCCATTGAGCGGGTGCTGGAGGCCATCGTTGACAACCGGCAGCGCATCCTGCTGACCCTGGCAACCGGTACGGGTAAAACCTTCATCGCCTTCCAGATCGCCTGGAAGCTGTTCCATAGCCGCTGGAACCTGGCTGACTGGCCCTTCGACAGGCTCAGGGTGATCGGGGAACCGACCCGCCGTCCACGCATCCTGTTCCTGGCTGACCGCAACATTCTGGCCGATCAAGCCTACAACGCCTTTTCCGCCTTTCCCGAAGATGCACTGGTTCGGATTGCACCTGATGAAATCAGGAAGAAAGGTAAGGTGCCCAAGAACGGCAGCATATTCTTCACCATCTTCCAAACGTTTCTGTGTGGGCAGCCCCTCACCCCCAGCCCCTCTCCCGGAGGGCGAGGGGAGCCGACATCGTACTTTGGCGAGTACCCGCCGGACTTCTTCGACATCATCATAATAGACGAGTGTCATCGTGGCGGTGCCAACGACGAAAGCAACTGGCGCAGTATCATGGATTACTTCGCCCCGGCTGTGCAACTCGGCCTGACCGCCACCCCCAAGCGCAGGGACAACGTGGATACCTATGCCTATTTCGGTGAACCGGTCTATATCTACTCGCTGAAGGATGGCATCAATGATGGGTATCTGACACCGTTCCGGGTGAAGCAGATTTCCACGACACTGGATGAGTACGTTTACACGCCTGACGACAAGGTGGTAGAGGGGGAGATTGAGACTGGCAAACGCTACGAGGAAACCGACTTCAACAAGATCATTGAGATCAAGGAACGGGAGAAGAAGCGGGTAGAAATCTTCATGTCCAAGATCGACCAGCGGGAAAAGACGCTGGTTTTCTGTGCCACACAGGATCATGCACTGGCGGTGCGTGACCTTATCAACCAGATCAAGACCAGCAAAGAGCCGAACTATTGCCAACGGGTAACGGCCAACGATGGCGCATTGGGTGAGCAACATCTGCGGGACTTCCAGGACAACGAGAAGACCATCCCCACCATCCTCACCACCTCTCAAAAGCTCTCCACCGGCGTGGATGCCCGCAACATCCGCAACATCGTGCTGATGCGTCCGATCAACTCCATGATCGAGTTCAAGCAGATCATCGGACGGGGTACACGGCTGTATGACGGTAAGGATTACTTCACCATCTACGACTTCGTAAAGGCTCATCATCATTTCAACGATCCTGAATGGGACGGTGAACCGATTGAGCCGGATGACTGCCCCAAGTGTGGCTATCACCCGTGCGTCTGTGTAAAAGAACCGCTACAACTGTGCCCTGGATGCGGAGAGCGGCCCTGCCTCTGTATTAAGGAGCCGCCACCGCCATGCTTCAAATGTGGCCAGAGCCCCTGCGTCTGCAAGAAGAAGGCAAAGGTCAAGCTGGCCGATGGCAAGGAACGCACCATCCAGCACATGACCGTGACCAGCTTCTGGCATCCCGACGGCACCCCCATGTCGGCGCAGCAGTTCATGGAGATGCTATTCGGCACGCTGCCTGAGTTTTTCAAGGATGAGGAAGAACTGCGTACCATGTGGAGTCTGCCCAGTACACGGGCCAAATTGCTGCAAGGACTTGCCGAGAAAGGTTTCGGCTCGGATCAGTTGTCGGAGATGCAACGGGTAATCGATGCGGAAAAGAGCGACCTGTTTGATGTGCTGGCCCATGTAGCCTACGCCCTGCCCACACTGACCCGTGAGGAACGTGCGGCAAAGGCCAGGGTTATCATCACCCAGCACTTTAACAGCAAGCAGCAGACCTTCCTTGATTTCGTACTGGCTCACTATGTCACTGTCGGCGTGGAGGAATTGGCGCAAGAGAAGCTATCACCATTGCTGAAGCTCAAGTACCATGGTTCCCTTTCCGACGCTGAAGCCGATCTGGGCAAGTCGATTGAGATTGGGCAGGTGTTTGCAGGGTTTCAGAAGTATTTGTATCAACAGCTGGAAAGGGTGTGACTTGTAGGAGAAACACAAACTGTTGTGAGTAATGGATCGCCTTTGCAGATGCAAGGCCGGAGATATACCGGCGCTGGGGCTAGGGTCAGCTCATGGTTCAATGACGAAAGCCGACCGCTATCTCCGCGTCGCACTCCTCGATGACTTTGACGCTCTTACCTTCCATGAGCGCGAGGGCCTCACTGCCGCCGGAAGCGGTAATAATCTCATAGGGTTCATCTATCAGCGCCCGGGTGAGAGCAGATAACACATTTGCCTCTGTTGAGTGGAGACAGGTTCTATGAGTTCCCGCCGGCCTGCTCCAATTCTTTGACAATCTCCAGGAAGTTTTCAACGATATGCGGATCGAGCACCGTTCCGCTCATGGCCATGAACTCCCGCAGGGCAACCTCGGGCGGCATGGCTTTCCGGTAGGGGCGATCGGAGGCCAAGGCATCATACACATCCGCGACAGCCACTATACGTGCCTCCAAGGGGATGGCATCGCCGGACAGGCCAGTGGGATAGCCCTGCCCGTCATAGTGTTCATGGTGGTAGAGAATAATATTAACGGTTATCTGGTGCATGCCGGCCGCCCGTGCCACCTCGCCGCCCCAGTCGGGGTGTTGACGGATAACCTTCATCTGATTACTATCCAGTTTGCCGGGAAAGTTAAGCGTGGCTTCCGGAACACCGATCTTGCCGCAGTCGTGGAGCATGGCGCCATGTTCCAGGTGAGTCAGGACCTCCGGGGTCAATCCCAAACGTTTGCCCAGTGCCATCGATAACTCCACCACCCGGTCACAATGTCCACGGGTGTATTGATCCTTCAGCTCGATGACCTGGGCCAGAGAACGGTAGATCGCTTCATCCTTCAGTCGCAGAGAATTTAACAGCTCGTAGCGCAGCACGCAGGTGTTAACCAGTTCCACCAATTCCTGATCGTCCCAGGGCTTGACCACGAAACGGTACGCCTCGCAGCGATTAATGGCGTGCAGCGTCGTCCCCAGGTCAGCGTAGGCGGTCATCATGACCCTGACCGTATCAGGCGCCAGCAGTCGGGCTTTGCAGAGAAACTCGATTCCCGATTCCCCCGGCATCTGGTTGTCCGAAACAATTACGGCACAGGTGTTCGTCTTCATAAGCTCCAGTGCCTGGGCGGCGCTGTCCGCAAAAAGCAGCTTGTGCGGCGTATCGGCAAAAAGGCGCTTCAGTGCGTTTCTGATCCCCGCTTCATCATCTACAAACATGATCGTAGCCATCAATACTCCTTGTGTTGCGCGATCCATTTGGTCGGATCAATCGGCAGCCTGACGGTGAAGGTTGTGCCCATGCCGACCGTGCTCTGAACCAGCAGCTCACCGCCGTGATTTTTGATAATATCACTGCTGATGGCCAATCCCAGTCCGGTACCTTTTCCATTGTCCTTGGTCGTAAAAAACGGCTCGAATATCTTTTCCAGATGTTCCGGTGAAATGCCGCAGCCATTATCGGTAACGCTGATTTCAACTGCATCTCCGACCTGCTCCGTCGCCAGCGTGATCAGACCGTTTTCATGAATTGAGTGGGAGGCATTCAGCAGGAGATTCATGATCACCTGACTGATCAGTTGCGGTCGGCAGAGCAGCTGAGGCATGTCCGCCAGTTGCAGCTCGAGCTCGGCCACGTATTTTATCTCATTTCGCACGATGTTGATCGTGCTCCTGATCACCTCGTTCAGATCACAATGTACAGACTTGTTGCTATCCGCCCGTGCAAAACTCTGCAATTCCTGTACGATCTTGCTGACCCGCCGGGAGCCATCCAGTGTCTCGATTATCAGCTCACGCAGATCAGGAATCAGATAATCCAGCTTGATCTGCTGTTTCAGCTCTACAACCGCCGCGCGAGTGGTTTCATCGGCGCATCTTTCGAGGGCCTGCTCCTGAAACTCGATAAAACGGACCAGTTTATCGGTATATTTCCCGAGGGAATTCAGATTGCTGGTGATGTATCCGATCGGATTATTGATCTCATGCGCGACACCGGCCGCCAGAAGCCCGATGGAAGCCATCTTCTCCTGCTGGATGACATGCGCCTGGGATTCCCGCAGCTGTTTCTCCATCCTTTTCTTGTCCTGCAGCAGCTTCCATTCACGCAGAGTCCGTTCAAGCGTACCGGCCATTGAAATAAACGCCTCAGGTGATTTTACGATATAGTCAAGCGCTCCGGCCTTGATGGCCTCGACCGCCACCTGTTCATTACCATAACTGGTCATGAGCAGGATCGGGAAACGACCGTCTTCCGCCGGGCTGGACAGCGCCTCGACCGCCCGGCCGTCAGGCAGGTTCAGATCCATGATGGCTATGTCAGGGGGCTGCTGTGCGGCGTGGTCACGAAATCCCCGCAACGTATCGACGACATGAATCGAGCATTTCATGCCGGATGCCTTGAGGGCGCGCCTGATCGCTTCAGAGTGGGCGGCGTCATCCTCTACAACCAGAATATTCAGGGGAGCTGTGTCCATGGCGCCTCTTTCAGACCCGCGGGTACTGATTCCATGTCAGCCAATAGGAGCCAAACGCGTCCAGCATTTCGGAATACTGCAAGAAATCCAACGGTTTGACTAGATAACTGTTGGCTCGATACTCATAGGCCCTGGCAATATCCGACTCATTTGCCGAGGTTGTCAGGATGATGACCGGGATATGCTGCAGTGACGGGTCTTCCTTTACGATTTTCAGCACCTGCAGACCATCGACCTTGGGCAACCGCAGATCCAGCAGAACAATGCCAGGCCGGGGAGAATCGGCCGGATCGCTGTAAGCGGCCCGCCGATACAGGTAATCCAGCGCGGCCTGGCCGTCTGACACAGCCAACAAGCGGCTGGCAATCGGGAATTTCTCGAAATTTCTGCGCACGATCTCGGCATGGGCCGGATCATCTTCGATCAATAGAATCACAAACAGTTCAGCCTGCATTACTGGTCTCTCCGGAAGGTTTTTTTCACAGATCTATCCAGTAGGCTACCGTAAAAATGAAATTTAGCAAGCATGACCGATAAAGTTTCCCGGCAAAGCGGCTTTTCTTCCGGAGGGCTATTCATTATTGCAGCGCCTCCGGCAGGGTGAAGCAAAAGCAGCAGCCCTGGCCCTCACCCCCGGAGTCCAGCCGGATCTTGCCGTTGTACAGCTCGACAATGCGCCTGACCATCGTCAGACCCATACCAACACCGCCGCTCTGCCGGTCAATTTGTTCAAATATGCCGAAGACCTTTTCCTGGTATGCGGGGTCAATGCCGATGCCGTTGTCACAAACGTGGAAGACCGTCTCACCCTGCTGCTGTTCAACGCCGATCCTTATAAGGGGCGCCGGCTGGTCGCCCATGTACTTGACGGCGTTGTCCAGCAGGTTCTGCCAGATCTGCAGCAGACGGCGACGGTCGCCATGCAGGATCAGATCGTCGTCGCTGACCTGCACATCAACCCGCCCGGCGCTGATCTGGCCCGCCACCGCATCCAGCGCTTCGACGGCCAGCTCCCGGAATGTGACATCCTCATGGGGCAGGATTGCCCGGCCGACCCGCGCCATGTCCAGCAGCTCGTTCAACAGTGCCTCCATCCGGTCGGCGGCGGAATTGATGAATTCCAGATCCTTGGCGATACGCTCGCCATCGGCGGCGGACATATCCTGCTCAAGAAAGCCCAGGAAGGTCTTGACTGTCACCAGCGGGCTGCGCAGGTCGTGGGAAACGGTGTAGAGGAACTGTTCAATCTCGATGTTTTTGCTGTTCAGTTCTTCTTCCGCCCGCTTGCGCCCGGTGATGTCCTGAATTGTTCCGATCAACGAAATAGTGTTACCTTCAGCATCGAAATCTCCTGCACCTAAACCGTATACCCATCTGATTTCTCCATCGGACTTGCGAATAATTCTGTATTCCTTATCAAACGCCGCGCGTTTCGAAATAACTTCTTCCCTCAAGTACCGATCCAGCATTTCTCTGTCATCCGGATGCAGGATGTCTGACCACCCTTTAATGTTTCTGATATAGTTCATGTCTATGCCGAAAATCTGGTCAAGAACCTCGGACGATTCCCAGCAACCGGTGATGAAATCGGTTTTATAAGAGCCGATAAAACCTACCCGCTGTGATTCCTTGAAGAAAAACTCGCTGGACCGCAGCGCTTCTTCGGCCCGTTTTCGCTGGGTAATATCATGGGCGATGTGGATGCTGCCGGTCAGATTTCCGGACGGGTCATGCAGCGGGGTTACGCTGATGGAATAGTAACCCCGTAGCACGCTCATAAAGGCCTCTTCCCTGTGCGGGGCCCCATCTTCCAGTAGCTTGGTGTGTGGACAGTAATCGGGCGGGGTCTCCCGTTGATGTACATGGCGGTAACAGTGCTGGCCAATGAGCCCGGCGCCGTCCAGCTGCAGTTTTTCGCACATGGCCCGGTTGGCCCTGACGATGTGGTGCTCCGTATCCAGGATGGTGATCAGGTCCGGCATACTGTCGAAGGTGTTCTGCCATTCATCACGTGATGCCCGAAGTGCCCTTTCGGTACGCCGGCGTTGAAAAAGATACAGTGCCAGCGGCAGGAGAACCACCAGGAAGAGCGCCTGAGACTTTGCCGTTTCCCGCACGAGATTCCAGCGCCATTCACGGGCGTGAATGTCCATCCCCAGCACTGCCACGACCCGGCCGGTTTCCGGTTCGATGATCGGCACAAGGGCGCTGACCCAGCTACCCCAGCGGTCGCTATAGGGGCCGGACGTTGACTCCACGCCACTGGTGAGCACCTGCCGGACGCCGGCGGAGACCTCCTGGTAAACCTGGCCCGGCGGGGAATTTTCTTTGGAAGCTGGCGGTTCGGAGTCCGCCAGAATAATGACCGTACCATCAGGCCGTTGTTTCAGAAGGTAGACGAAGTGGTTGCGTGGTGAGGTATGGTGGATGCCAGTCAGTTGCTCCTTGAGTCTCTGGTAGGTGGGAGATGCCAGATCAGCGTCGCTGGCGGAGAGTTGGTCAATGTCGCGCCAGTTGAGTGCACGGGAGACTGTCCGTGCGTCTTCGAGAAACCCAACCCGCTGGTCACGGTCTTTGTTATAAACGGCCCACCAGAAACTCGCGGCAACCGCAATCAGGATCAGCGCCAGGAGAGTTTTATTGCCCGGGGACAGCAATTTTAACAGTGATTTATCGGTCAGTGTGCCGGCAGGTTCCGCCATCTTACTTCTCCTCGCTTATTGGTTGACCTTTTCTCACAACTGTCGTCAGAAACCTGCGAGGTTTCCAAAACCTCGCAGGTCTGTCGTTCAGCCTTCACACTGACGACCTGAACAGGTAAGCATTATCTGTGAGAGCACATGCAAATAAGCGCCTATGCATAATGGTTGAGCGGCAACCGGACGCTAAAGGTTGTGCCGATACCGATCCGCTGCATCCTGAAATGAGCGCTGAATGGCCGTCACATGGCTAATGTCATCTTCAACAAGCAGTATCAAGGGGATTGCCCGAATTTTTTGTCAGCATACGGTTTCTCAGACTTGCTGCAATCATGAGCTCAATGTTTGTGCTGCCGTTACGGGGAGATAACGTGTTTGTTTTTTTGACTGTTTTGCACTTTAGCAGAGGCAGGGAAGCTCTGTCCAGAGGTTATAGAGCAGATTCGTCTGGAATCGCATGACATAAACAGCATGGCGGTCTGGCGTACGGGCGGTTTTTGGGGTACACTCAAAGAAAAAGGATCAACCGGGAGGGTCTCATGTCCATACAAACACAGATCGATCAGTTTTTCTCTGTCGCGGCCTTCGGCGTGGTGGGGGCATCGGCAAATCGCAGCAAATACGGCAATAAAGTGCTGCGCTGCTACCTCCAGCAGGGTAAAAAGGCTATTCCGGTCAATCCGGTCGAGGCCGAGATAGAAGCGGTCGCCTGCGTGAAGAGTGTTGAAGAATTGCCGCCGGAGGTGAAGAGCATCTCCATGATTACCCCGCCGGCCGTTACGGAACAGCTTGTACCACGGGCCATTGCCCACGGTATTGAAAATATCTGGATGCAGCCGGGGGCTGAAAGTCCGGCTGCCGTGGCGCTCTGCCACGCGAAGGGCATCAACATTATTGCCGATGGCAGCTGCCTGCTGGTGGTGCTGGGCTATCACGACCACTGATCAGGGCATCGAGAAACTGTTGCGGAGGCGTGTATGATGCAGATGGGATTTGGCATTATTTTCGGGTTGTTTTTCATACTGTTTATTATGATTGTCATTGAAGAAGTCTTTCTTGGGGGTCGAAGACGGAGGCAGGCCGAAAAACAGGCCCGGCTCAGGCAGAATGCAGCGGAAGAACCCGAGGAATGACCGGTTGCCACGGGTTTTATCCCTTGAAAGTCTCCAGCTCGTCCCAGCGGGAATATGCCTCCGTCAGCTCCCGTTCCAGCTCTGCCAGGCGGGTATTTATTCCGGCCAGTTCGCCCCCGGCGGATTTATAGAATTCCGGGTCCGAGAGGCGGGCGTGCAGTCCTGCCTGTTCCCCTTCCAGGCCGGCGATCCGGTCCGGCAACGCCTTCAGCTCGCGCTCTTCCTTGAAAGAGAGTTTGCGGGCGCGCCCCTTTAGTGGTTTCGGCTTCTCCGGGGTATTCTTTTGAAGCGCCGGGGAGCCGCCGGCATCGCCGTTTTTCTGCTGCAGCCAGTCATCGTAGCCTCCCGTAAACTCCCGTACCGTACCGTCGTTGCCGACCACCAGCGTGCTGGTGACCACGTTGTTGAGAAATTCGCGGTCGTGGCTGACCAGCAGCAAGGTACCGGAATACTCCAGCAGCAGATCCTCCAGCAGGTCGAGCGTTTCGGCGTCCAGGTCGTTGGTCGGTTCATCCATGACCAGGATATTGGAGGGCTTGGTGAACAGTTTGGCCAGCAGCAGGCGATTGCGCTCGCCGCCGGAGAGGATGCTGACCGGGGAACGGGCTCGCTCCGGCGAGAAGAGGAAATCCTGCAGATAGCCGATAATGTGGCGCGACGAGCCGTTGATGATCAGAGTGTCGTTGCCCTCGCCCACGTTCTCCTGAACACTCTTCTCCAGATCAAGCTGTTCGCGCATCTGGTCGAAATAGGTCACCTCACGGCGCGTCCCCAGTTTGATTTCACCCTGTTGCGGCTGTAGTTCACCCAGCAGCAGACGCAGCAGGGTAGTCTTGCCCGAACCGTTGGGACCGATGATGCCGATCCGGTCGCCGCGCATGATCGTGGTGGAAAGCCCCTTGATGATCGGTTTGTTATCGTAGGAAAAGGAGATGTTGGCGGCCTCGACCACCAGCGCACCGGAACGGTCGGCCTCCTGCATCTGAATTTTGGCTGTCCCCTGCCTGACCCGACGCTGGCGGTATTCTTCGCGCAGCTTCTTCAATGCCCGGACACGCCCCTCGTTCCTGGTGCGGCGGGCCTTGATACCCTGACGGACCCAGACCTCTTCTTGGGCCAGCTTCTTGTCAAAGAGCGCCTGACGGCTGATCTCCGCCTCCAGCAGCGCCTCGCGCCGCTCCACGAATTCGTCGTAGCCGCAGGAAAAGGCGTACAGCCGCCCGCGGTCCAGTTCGGCCACGCGGTTGGCCAGGCGTCGGGCAAAGGCCCGGTCGTGGGTTACGAAGATCACGGTCTTGACCGATTTGGCCAGGAATTCCTCCAGCCAGAGGATGGTGTCGATGTCCAGATGGTTGGTCGGTTCGTCCAGGATCAGGATATCCGGTGACGAGACCAGGGCGCGGGCCAGCAGCACACGGCGCTTGGTACCGCCCGACAGCGAGCTGAATTCAGCCTCGGCATCCAGGTCCAGCCGCTTCAGTATTCGCTCCACCTCTTGGTGCAGCGACCAGCCGCCGCCCTCCTCCAGCCGGTGCTGCAGCTCCTCCAGCCTCGCCAGCAGAGCTTCGCTGCCGTCAATGGCCAGTTCGTGACTGATCTGATGGTACTCAGCCAGCAATGAGGCTGCATTGCCCATGCCGGAAGCCACCACGTCGAAGACGTTGCCGGTCAGCCCCGGCGGTATATCCTGGGCGACCTGGGCCACCTTCAGCCCCTGCTGACGCTGGATCTCGCCGCTTTCCGGCGGTAGTTCGCCGCCGATCAGTTTCAGCAAGGTCGATTTGCCGCTGCCGTTGCGCCCCATCAGGCAGAGACGGTCGCCCGCCTCGACCTGCAGGTTGATTCCGTCGAAGAGCGGCGGGCCGCCGAAGGCCAGGGTTATGTCGCGAAGTGAGAGAAGTGCCATGGTTCTATTTTGCTCCTGTCCAGGAAAATCTTGGTACTTGACATCCGTCCACAGTCACATCCTCCAGGGACATGGCCAGCGGTCTGACCCACAGGGAACCGTCACCGCACAGTGTTCGGTAGACCACCAGCGCTTCCTCGGTCTCGCTGTGGCGGGCGGTGCCAATGACTTCATAGTGGTTGCCCTTATAGTGCCGGTAGCGGCCGGGACGGATCATTTCCCCTCCCCGACTGGTTCGTGGGCCTTGCGTCCGTGTACCCGCTCATAAGCCCGACAGAAGGGGCAGATGTTAACCTCAATCCCCCGAACAAACCGGTTGGCAAGGCCGTGCTGGTTGTTGCGGGCCACCCGGCAGACCGGGCAGGATTCGCAGACCTTGGCCAGGGTTTGATCCAGATTCGATAATCTGCTGTTATCCATATGTGCTCCTTGTCGGTCCCTGAAGTCAGGAGTCCGGTTGTAGGCGGCTTTCTGTAGCGCCAGTGATGATTTTGAAAATCAGATCAACTGCCGGCCGGTCAGCCGGGCCGCTGCCCACATGGTGCAGCCGGACGATCCCTTGCGGGTCGATCAGCACATCGCCGCCGCGCTGGTAGATGTCGTCCCCTGATTTTTCCAATGTTCTGCCTTTAAGCAGTTCGCCGGCATAAGCCTGCCAGGTCCTCGGCCCCCAGACATCCAAGAAGGAGGCGTTCAACATGCCGTAGGAACGGTACACCTGCCGGTCGCCGTCGATCAGCAGCGGCCATTTCAGGCCGGTGTCCGCGACATAACCGCGGGCTAGAAAGTCATGGTCAAAGGTCACCACGACGACTTTGAGCCCCCACTGGTCGAATTCTGCTTCCCGCTCACGCAACTGCGTGATGTGCGCACGGCAGGGGAGTCAGCCAAGATGGCGGTGGAAAACCATCAACAGCCATGAACCACGATACTCCCCCAGGCTATGGTTGCGGCCATTGCTGTCTGCCAGTGCAAAGGGGATTGCCGATTGTCCGGATAAATTTTTCATGCTGGTATGAATAGCAGAATGGCTGCTGTCGGGCAAGCAGTTCCCCGCAATCCGAGACAGATGATTTCGGTTGCCTGCCGGTAGCTGGCATGGTATCAAATTCAGTTCAATTTATGCACATGAGGTCCCACGGCAATGATCCATCTGTCCAATATAACCAGGCAGCACGGTTCGCAGGTCCTTTTCCGCGAGGCCAGCTTCCAGATCCTGCCCGGTTCGCGCTCCGGGCTGGTCGGTCCCAATGGCGCCGGCAAGACCACCCTCTTCCGGATCATCACCGGCGAAGAAGAGGTTGACAGCGGCGAGATGACCTGCGCCAAGCGTACGACGGTCGGCTATTTCTCCCAGGATGTGGGCGACATGACAGGGCGTTCGGCGCTGGAAGAGGTCATGGCCGGCTCGGCCGCCACCATGCAACTGGCGGAACAACTGCAGATGATGGAAACAGCCATGTGTGACCCGATGGATGACGACACCATGGCGGCCCTGCTGGAACGCTACGGCGTGGCTCAGGAGGAGTTCGAGCACCGTGGCGGCTACGATCTGGATACCCGTGCCCAGACCGTTCTGACCGGTCTGGGGATTGGGCCGGACCGCTACAACCACCCGGTGGAGTCCTTCAGCGGCGGCTGGAAGATGCGCATCGCCCTGGCGAAGATATTGACCCTCAAGCCGGATGTGCTGCTTCTGGATGAGCCGACCAACCATCTGGATGTGGAGTCGATCATCTGGCTGGAGGAGTGGCTGGCCAATGAATTCGACGGTGCCCTGCTGATGACCAGCCATGACCGGGACTTCATGAACCGCATCGTGACCCGCATCATCGAGGTCGCCAACCGGACCGTCACGACCTATGGCGGCAATTACGACTTCTACGAGCGCGAGCGCGACATCCGCCGCGACCAGCTCCTGGCCAGCCACAAGCGTCAGCAGGATATGCTGGCCAAGGAGGAGGATTTCATCGCCCGCTTTGCCGCCCGCGCCTCTCATGCGGCCCAGGTTCAGTCGCGGGTCAAGAAGATCGACAAGATCGAACGCATCGAGATCCCGCCCGAGGAACGCACCGTCCGCTTCGAGTTCATCGAACCGCCCCGCAGCGGTGACGATGTGGTCGTGATGGAAAATCTGGGCAAGGTCTGGGACACGCCTGACGGCGGCCAGCATCCAGTCTTCAGCGGCGTAACCGGTATCGTCCGCCGTGGGAACAAGATCGCCGTGGTGGGGGTCAACGGGGCCGGCAAATCGACCCTGTTGAAGATCCTGGCCGGGCAGACCGATCCTACGACCGGCAGTTTCAATCTGGGGGCAAATGTGGAGGCCGGCTACTTCAGCCAACACGCTTTGGAGGTGCTCGACCCGCGCAAGACCGTCTTCGAAACGCTCCAGGACGCCATGCCGCTGGCGAATATCGGTGTGATCCGCAACCTGCTGGGCGCCTTTCTCTTTTCGGGAGATGCCATAGAAAAACGGGTGGAAAATCTGTCGGGCGGTGAAAAGAGCCGCGTGGTACTGGCTACGCTCCTGGCGCGGCCGATCAATCTGCTGATCCTGGATGAGCCGACCAATCATCTGGATATCCGCTCACGCGAGATGCTGCTGGAGGCACTCAGGAATTTCGCCGGCACCGTGCTGCTGGTCAGCCACGACCGCCACTTCCTGCGTCATCTGGTGGACCGGGTCTTCGAGATCGATCACGGCGAGATGCGCAGCTACGACGGAAGTTATGAGTACTACCTGCACAAGGTGCATGGCGAGGAAATGCCATCGGCCTGAGAACTAAATTGATCTGCTGTAATTATTTTGTTTGACATTGAACATTTAATTCTGATAAGGTTCGCGAACGTCCGCGGATATTCCCGGACAAACTTAAAGAGAAGTATCAGGAGAAAGACGAACATGGTAAACGGAACAGTAAAATGGTTTAACGACAGCAAGGGTTTTGGTTTTCTTGAGCAGGAAGGTGGCGATGATGTATTCGTTCACTTCTCCGCAATCGCGGGAGACGGCTTCAAATCCCTCGCTGAAGGTGATAGCGTAACCTTTGAACTGGTCAAAGGCCCCAAAGGCCTGCAGGCCGCTAACGTTGTGCGCGTTTAATTAACGCCTGCGTTAAAGCATTGAAAGGCCCCGGAGAAATCCGGGGCCTTTTTCTATTCCAAGAATGAACCGGTGAACTCATGACAAATCTTATATCCGCTGAAGGACTGAAAAAACTGAAAGATGAGTATCACCAGCTGTGGCGGGTGGAACGCCCCAAGGTCGTTCAGGGTGTTTCCGATGCGGCGGCGGAAGGGGATCGCTCCGAGAATGCGGAATACATCTACGGCAAAAAACGGCTGCGCGAGATAGATAGTAAGCTGAAACACCTGGGTGGCAGACTCAAGGTGCTCAAGGTAGCCGCCCCGCCGGTCAACCCGCAGCTGGTTTCCTACGGCTGCTGGGTGGGTTATGAGGATGTGGACGGCAGCGCCCGCTGCTATCAGCTGGTCGGTCCGGACGAGATCGATGTGGCCGCAGGCAGGATCAGCATCGATTCACCAACCGGCCAGGCCCTGCTGCACAAAAGGCTTGACGAAGAGGTCGTGATCAAGCGCCCCACCGGCGACCTGACGGTCTACGTCACCTCCATCAGCCAGACACGCCCATAAAAAGAGCGCCACTTTCACAGGGAAAATGGCGCTCAATTATTCAGTTGCCAAAATCCGGCTTCTACAAATTCAACTCGGCGTGGCCGTGATACAGTTCGTCACGCTCCCGGTTCACATCCGCACTCTCTAGATACTCCTCAAAGCCCATACTCCGCTCGATGGTCCCGCCGGGGGTGATCTCGATGATCCGGTTTGCAATCGTTGCCACAAACTCGTGGTCGTGGGAGGCGAACAGGACCACTTCTGTGTAGGCAATCAAGCCGTCATTGAGGGCGGTGATCGATTCCAGGTCCAGGTGATTGGTCGGCTCGTCCAGAATCAGGGTATTGGCGCCGGTCAGCATCATGCGGGACAGCATGCAGCGCACCCGTTCTCCGCCGGAAAGGACCGAACACTTCTTGGTAGCTTCATCGCCGGAAAACAACATCCTTCCCAGAAATCCCCGGGCAAAAGTTTCACCCTCGGTCGGTGGCGAAAACTGTCCCAGCCACTCGATCAGGTTCAGATCGTTCTCGAAGAAGGCGCTGTTTTCCTTGGGAAAATAGGCACTGGTAATGGTAATCCCCCAGCGGAAACTGCCGCTGTCCGATTCCAGTTCGCCGGCCAGGATCTGGAACAGGGTCGTGCGGGCCAGGGTGTTGCTGCCGACAAAGGCGATCTTGTCATTCTTGCGGACGATCAAATTGAAATTCTTCAGCACCTGTACCCCGTCGATTTCTTTGCACAGGTCCTGAATCTCCAGGATGATATCGCCGCAGGCTCGCTCCGGTTTGAAAACCACATGCGGGTACTTGCGGGACGACATGGGCATGTCTTCCAGGGTCAGCTTGTCCAGCAGCTTCTTGCGCGAGGTAGCCTGCCGGGCTTTGGAGGCGTTGGAACTGAAACGCTGGATGAAGGCCTTCAGCTCTTCGGCCTTATCGGACACCTTGCGGTTCTCGTTCTGCTTCTGCTTGAGGGTCAGCTGGCTGGCGTGATACCAGAAGTCGTAATTGCCTACATAGACTGCAATCTTCCCGAAATCGATATCGGCCGTGTGGGTACAGACCTGGTTCAGGAAGTGGCGGTCATGGGACACCACGATAACCGTATTGGTGAAGCGATACAGGAAATCTTCCAGCCAGGTGATAGACTTCAGGTCAAGGTTGTTGGTCGGTTCGTCCAGCAGCAGGACGTCCGGGTTGCCGAACAGGGCCTGGGCCAGCAGTACGCGGACCTTGTCGCCCCCCTCCAACTCCTTCATCCGCTTGTGCCGCAGATCCTCGGGGATGCCCAAACCATTGAGCAGCACCGCGGCCTCTGATTCGGCCTCATAGCCGTTCATCTCGGCAAACTCTGTCTCCAGTTCGGAGGAACGGGTGCCATCGGCCTCGGAGAAATCGGCTTTGGCATAGATGGCATCGCGCTCGACCATGACCTTGTAGAGCTGCTTGTGTCCCATGATGACCGTGTTAAAGACCGTCTCCTCATCGAAGGCGAACTGGTCCTGACGGAGGACCGCCATGCGTTCGCGGGCTCCCATGCTGATATCGCCCTTGTCCGGCTCGATTTCGCCGGCCAGGATCTTGAGAAAGGTGGATTTGCCGGCGCCGTTGGCGCCGATCAGGCCATAGCAGTTGCCGGGGGTGAACTTGATGTTGACATCCTTGAAGAGGACCCGTTTCCCGTAGGAGAGGGTGACATTGGTTGCAGAAATCATGTGCGGGAATTCCTTTCAGACAAATAAAAAACCACAGGGATAATCCCTGCGGTTCAGGTGATGAAAGAATATAACATTAACCGGCAACTACCGGCAATATCTTTCTTGGCAAAATCAAAGCGGTGGGGTGGCGATTGACCGTAATGCGCAATGAGCGCCCCAAATCAGGTAAATATGATATGAATGAAATGAGCCTTTGCAATCCAGGTAGTTGAGCAACAGCAAGCCTGGATGGGTGTTATTGATGATCTACGCCCGATACGGAATCATTAGGCACTGAACTTGCTCAAGCTGTGTTATACTCGCGGAATTAACGAAAGGAGTTTTCCATGAAAAAAGCCGTACTGTTTCTTTTGATAGCCGCCGTGGCAGCAGTATCGATCGCTCAGGCAGAAGTGAACGTCAATGTGAGTATCGGTGTGCCGGGGCCGACCTTTGTAGTTCCTCCCCCCCCTCCCCGCCGGGTGGTTGTGTCCGCACCCCCGTCGGTGGTTTTTGAGGTCGCGCCGCTTTTTGTCGCGCCTTCCGGACTCGGTTTCTATGTCGGGGTAGACACGCCCTATGACATCATCTTCAGCTCGGACTTTTACTATCTGTACTATGGCAACAGCTGGCGTCGCGCCCGGGATTACAACGGACCCTGGGTTGAAGTCCCCTACCGGCAGTTGCCGCCGGGGATCCGCAGGCACCGCATCGAGCAGATCCGCTCCTATCGTGACCGGGAGTATCGCGTCTATCGCGATGAGCGCGACCATTACCGCGGCCGCTCCTTCCGTCCCGACAAGGAGCACAAGGAAGAGTGGAAAGAGGAACGCAAGCGGGACAAGGAAGAATGGAAGGATGAGCGCAGGCAGGACAAGGAAGATCGTAAGGAAGAAAAGCGGGACAGAAAACATGACAAGCATGATAAAGACTGATCTGTCATGACACCAGCGGGGGGCGAAAGTCCCCCGTTTTTTTTGAGCTCGAAAACTAACGCTCGCCGTACTCCAGGATACCTTCCGTAAGTGCAAACTCCAGAAACGACCGGGTCTCCGTAATCGGGATGCCGAGCCGGGCGGCCGCGTCACCGGCAGGCGTTGCGCCGTCCAACCCTTCCAGCAGCCTGAAGTATGCTTCGCCGAGAGACTCCGTAAACACCCCCTGGGCGGTCGGATAGATAACCGCCCACGAGCCCGCCTGCTGTAGGCTGTCGCTGAATCCCCGCACATCCGGCACCCCGGCCTCCAGGATCTCCAGAATCTCGTAGTGAAAGGCCACCAGACGGGCTGTCGGGGCCAGGCGCAACCGTATACCCAACAGATCGACGCGTGGAGGCAGCCGTTTGGCCGGCGTCTGCGGCGGGGACATCAGGGCCGTGGCATAGTGATAGTGGTAATCCACCAGGTCCAGCACCGCCGGCAGGAAGCGTTTCAGTTTTTTACCGGCAAAACGACCGGTAAGGAAGGCCCGCTGCAGTTGCCAGACCTGATCATCGGTCAGGTCGGCCTCATCCTGTACACCCCCACCCTCGGTTTCCAGCCATTCCCCGAACTGCTGCAGAAAATCAGACGACCGCTGACCGAGCGGGTCAAGTACACCGTTGAACCAGGCCACGGCCCGGCCGCGGGTATAGAAGATGTCGCAGGCCAGCGCCAGCTTCTGTGCTTCCCGCATGTCCGTGGTGCTGAAGGTGGCTGAGGCGGTCAGGGTGTAGGGGGGTGCCGACAGATGCAGCAGGCCGATGTCTGCGGCACGGGCCGCCAGGGCGGTTCCGGGCAGAATCGCCAGGGGGAATATGTCCAGATGGTTGGGGTACAGCCCCAAGGCAAAATCAAGACTGTCACGAAAACCGGCCAGGGTATCGCCCGGCAGTCCGTACATCAGGTCGAAACCAAACACGGCGCCGGTCTCGTTCAGCAGCATGATGCGGCTGATGAAGTCATCCTTTCGGAAGGTCCGCCCGACCTGCTTGAGTACCTGCGGATCGGCGCTCTGCAGGCCGATCTGCAGCGAGCAGGTGATGTTGGCGAAGAGCCCGGCCATCTCGCGGTCGATAAATTCGCTGCGCACCTCGAAATGGAAATGAATCTGCGGGGTGATCTTTCCGATCAGACGCAAAATAGTCTTGGCCCTGCGCGAGTCCTGGTTGAAGGTAGAGTCCAGTACGAAGATCTGGCTGACTGCGCTGGCGGCGAACCGGCGCAACTCAGCTTCGATCCGCTCCAGCGAGAAACGCCGCACACCATTGACTCCACGGGAGTCAAAGCAGAAATCACAGGTAAAACCGCAACCCCGTGACAGCTGCCAGAGGATCCCCGGATACTGTGTTGCGTCGAGAGTGCCGTTCAGCCAAGGGGAGGGAATGGCGTCCAGCTCGGCCAGGGGCGTGGCCGAGATCAGGGAGAGGCCCTGTTCCGTGCGGGTGACGACACCGGGGATGCCGGCAACGTCTCCGCCGTCGGCCAGGCGCCGGCAGACCGCAGTAAAGGGTTCTTCACCCTCGCCGGAGATCAGAAAGTCGAAGCTGTTTCCCGCCAGCAGACCGGCCGGGTCGGCGGTCGCCTCCGGCCCTCCGGCAAAAATATGGACTTCAGGAAGTCTCTCTTGCAGTTCATCGGCGATCTCCCGGCACATCCCGCGATTCCAGACATACAGGGAAAAAGTGACCGCCGTTGGCCGTAGTTTTGCCAGTTCCGCCGCGCAGGCGGCGGGGTCCATGCCCAGAAAGAAATCGGCCCGCAGCGTCTCAACTTGACTCTGCGGGGCAGCGCCGGCCAGGTAACTCTGCAGGAAGGCGTTGGCCAGCGGCACGGCCTGGGGGGAGGGGCAGGGGTGAATGGCAACCAGGACTACCCGCATGACGCAGCCTTTCCCTGCAGCGGCAGCAGCCACACAGCGGGTGCCATACCGTAGTTCCAGGCCAGGCAGAGCCGCCGGTAGCCGGAGAACAGCAGCGCTTTACCGTTGCATTGCAGGATGATCGGCGCCGGCAGCGTCAGGTGACCGTCACGCTGCAGCGCCTCCTCCATCAGGGAATAATTCCTGCGGTAGCCGCGTTTGGCCTTGGCCAGATAACGGGCGTAGTCAGCATAACTGCTATAGGAGAGAGCCACCGCTACCCCGTTGATCCGTTCGGAACGCGGATAGGGGGCCAACTGGCCGGCTTCAAAACCGGACAGGATCTGGTCCCAGTCGAGGCCGTGGTGCAGGTAGAAGGCCTGTTTGTCGGGGTGCTGGGCGAATTCCCACTGCTCGGCCATGATGTCCGGCTTGACCCAACTGATGCTGAGATTGGAGGCTGAACGCATATCATTCCACCGTGGAGCGCAGTTGCTTGCGCTGTGAGACGATCTTCTTTTCGGTCAGACGCTTTTCCTTGGTTCTTTTGGGCACCTTGGTGGCGATACGTTTTTTTACTTTGCGGTCACGCCGTTCCAAGGCTGCCTGCAGCCGCTCCATGGCCTTCTCGCGGTTCTGCAATTGTGAACGACTCTCGGAGGCCTGGGCCACGATTCCGGTCGGCAGGTGGCGGATGCGCACGGCTGAATCGGTGGTGTTGCGGTGCTGTCCGCCAGGGCCGGAGCCGCGGTAGAATTCTACCCTGATGTCGGCATCCCGAATCTCGACCGTCATTGTATCCTCATCTTTTCACGTTCGTGAGCAGCACAGCGCCGCAACCCGCCGCTGAGCCCGGAACTGTCAATATCGGGTTTGTCCCGGCTGCGGGGCCTTTTCTTCATCAGCTGTGCGCCGTTCTATGTTGTCCCGTATTCGTTGGCTTTTGGTCCTGCCGGGCGGCAGTTCATCGCTCACCGGTGTGACTGGTTTAACCACAACCGGCGGGGGAGCGGGCACGTAAACGGGTGTCGTCGCTATCCGCGGCCGGGATTTCTCCTCCTGCCGGGCGCGTTCCTCCTGCTGCCTGACCTCTTCCCTGATCTTCGGGTCGCGGATAGTAATATCAGCTTCCGTGACGACCTTCTTGCGGTATTTGGCGGGCACCGACTCCAGGCTGTCGGTGAAGTGCAACACCCCCTGGCCGTCGGTCCAGCGATAGGTCTGGGCCGGGGCAGTCAGGGCGGTTGCAAGAATCACACAGACCGCCATGATTAAAATTTTCATTGGGCACCTCCTCTGAAACGGTTTAATTCCAGTTGTCCTCTTTCCGTATCTTCTATCTTACCACTCATACCGGAATTTTATCAGCACATAGAAACAGCCAACACCACTTGCCAGCATGACCAGATCTCGGAACCAGGGGATCGGCAGGGCGAGTATGGAGTAGATAAGCGGATCGAGGATAGCCGAAGTCAGCAGGCTGACTCCGCCCCAGGTCAGCAGCTTTTTCATGGGGCGTGCCTGTCTTTGCGCATGCGCGTCAGTACCCGGTCCAGCGAGGAGGCAAAGCGCTGGCGGTCGGTGGTGCTGAAGGGGCCCGGTCCGCCCTGGATCATGCCGGCACTGCGCAGTTCCTGCATCAGGTCGCGCATGCAGAGCCGCTCGCCCACATTCTCTTCGGTGTAGAGTTCGCCGCGCGGATCAAGGCCCAGCGCCCCCTTTTCCACGATGCGGGCCGCCAGCGGGATGTCGGCGGTAATCACCAGATCCTGCGGCGTGGCATGCTCGGCAATATAGTCATCGGCCACATCAAAACCGTCGGGCACAACGACCGAGGTCACCAGTTCGGTATGATGCTTGGCCAGCGGCTGGTTGGCCACCAGACAGACCGGGATCTCCAAGCGCTGCGAGGCACGGAAGACGATCTCCTTGATGACCCTGGGACAGGCATCGGCATCGATCCAGATTTTCATGGTGCTATTGTCTCCTTCAGCGGCCAAACAATAGAAAACCCCGCTGGAATGGGTCCGGCGGGGTCGTTTGTGAAACATCTCATCGCAGTGATCAGACCTGCACGACTTCTTTGACGCCCGGGATTTTCTCTTTCATGGCCCGCTCGATGCCCATCTTGAGGGTCATGGTGGACATGGGGCAGCTGCCGCAGGCACCTGTCAGACGCACCTTGACGATGCCGTCCT
>JBBQXT010000040.1:0-21860 GCA_038209415.1 Geobacterales bacterium | reverse complement strand
CGATGACCATCAGCAGGCGGGCACTTGAAGCTCTCGAACAGTATGCATGGCCCGGCAATGTCCGTGAACTGGAGAATCTTGTTGAACGCCTGGTGGCTCTGACGGAGGGAGATGTTATCAATTTTGAGGACCTTCCTGTTGAGATGTGCCGACAGAATGTCGCAGGAGGTGATATTTCTTTGGAGTTGACCGAGCAGGGTATGGATATGGTGGCTGCCATTGCCGATATCGAACGTAAGTTGATTGTTCAGGCGCTGGCGTTGGCTGGTGGGGTCAAGGCGCGGGCTGCTCTTTTGTTGGGGGTCAACAGGACGACGCTGGTTGAGAAGATGCGAAGGATGGGGATGTTGTCTGTCCCGGAATCATAAAAGCAGTATTTACGCGTTCCCCTTTTTGTTCTGCTTGATGCGGAATAAAGCCTGGAATGTGGCGGCCTTGATTCCCTCCTCGGTAAAAATGGCGACCTCTCCGCTGATGTCTCTTTCGGTCTGATCCGTGATGGTCGCATGTGCCGTGACTACTCCCCAGCGCACCTGTGCATGAAACTTCAATGACATTTCAATAGTAGCAAAATGTGTTCCCTCAGGCAGCACTGTTTTGATGGCAATTGCCAGTGCTGTATCTGCCAGTGAAACAACCGCCCCTCCATGCATCAGTCCTACACCTTGGCAATGCGAGGCTGTAAACGGCATGGAAAGGGTTGCTTTCCCCTCACCAGTGCTTTCAATCCGCATTCCCAAAAACACCTCAAAGGGAGCCAGGGCAATCCACTCTGGTAATGTGAAGGGTAGTGGTGTGTCTTTGTGCATGGGTTGTTTGAAGATGGATGTGAACATGCACTCACCTTGCCATGTCTGAATAGGAAATTCTGTAAGAAAAGGGTATCTGCCACTAAGCAGATACCCTTTTTGTTGAATGGCGGGGTTGACGGGGCTCGAACCCGCGACTTCCAGCGTGACAGGCTGGCACTCTAACCGACTGAGCTACAACCCCGCAAACACAGACAAGAGGTCTGTGAAATTACTATTTGCTGTTAACGGCTTCCTTCAGGGACTTGCCGGCCTTGAACTTGGGTACGGTTGCAGCAGGGATATTGATCTTCTTGCCGGTCTGGGGATTCTGGCCTTTACGGGCAGCCCTTTTAGCGGTCGAGAAGGTTCCAAAGCCAACCAGGCTCAGTTTGTCACCCTTTTTGAGGGCTGCCGTTACGGTGGCGATGAAAGCGCTGACAGCCTTCTCTGCTTCAACCTTTTTCAGTCCGGCACCTGCGGCTACCGCGCCAATCAGTTCAGCTTTTGTCATGTTACACCTCCTGAAATTCTGTGTGTGAATTCAAAGCGAGTCAGTGTTTATCAGATTCTATCAGGAACTGTCAAGAAAAAAACTCGCAAACGCACAGTTTACGGGCAATGAGAGGCTTTTTAGCCTTCTTCGGGAAATTCAGACAGCGAGCAGCGTTTCCGTGATGTTGTAATAAAACATCTAAATAACATTATGTTGCGAAATAACTCAGGCTGCGTCATTCACTTGCTGTTCATAGACCACGATCGGTTTTTCTTTGTGGTAGATAACATCTTCGCTGATAACCACTTCACGGACATTTGGCTGGGATGGTACATCGTACATGATGTCCAGCATGGAATTTTCCAGGATGGAGCGCAGGCCACGGGCGCCGGTGTTGCGCTTGAGTGCCTCTTTGGCGATGGCCACCAGCGAGCCGTCGGTAAAGCGCAGGCGGACTCCTTCCAGGTCGAAAAGCTTCTGGTACTGTTTTACCAGGGCATTCTTGGGTTCCTTGAGGATCTGCACCATGGCGTCTTCGTCCAGTTCCGTCAGGGTTGCCAGCATCGGCAGTCGGCCGATAAACTCGGGAATGTAGCCGTATTTCAACAGGTCATCCGGTGTCACATTGAGCAGCAGTTCACCCAGTTTCTTCTCGGCGCGTTTCTTGACGTCGGCGCCAAAACCCAGGCTTTTCATGCCGATGCGCTGCTGGATGATGCTCTCCAGTCCGGCAAATGCCCCGCCGCAGATGAAGAGGATATTGGTGGTATCGACCTTCATGAATTCCTGCTGGGGATGCTTGCGGCCTCCCTTGGGAGGGATGCTGGCCACGGTGCCTTCGATGATCTTGAGCAGAGCCTGCTGGACGCCTTCGCCGGAAACATCGCGGGTCAGTGACGGCGATTCGCTCTTGCGGGCGATCTTGTCGATCTCGTCGATGTAGACGATGCCCTTCTGGGCCCGCTCCACATCATAATCGGCGGCCTGCAGCAGGCTCAGGATGATGTTTTCAACATCTTCGCCCACATAGCCGGCCTCGGTCAGGTTGGTGGCATCGGCCATGGCAAAGGGCACTTTGAGGATACGGGCCAGAGTCTGGGCCAGCAGCGTCTTGCCTGACCCGGTCGGTCCCAGCAGCAGGATGTTGCTTTTCTGCATTTCAACGTCACCCGGCTTCTGCCCGGATTCGATACGCTTGTAGTGGTTGTAGACCGCTACCGACAGCACCTTCTTGGCCTTATCCTGGCCGATGACGTACTCGTCGAGGATGTCCTTGATTTCGCGGGGCTTGGGCAGTTTTTTCATGTCCGGCCCCAGGGTTTCCTCCATCTTCAGCTCTTCCGCAATGATGTCATTGCAGAGTTCGATGCATTCGTCGCAGATGTACACCGCCGGTCCGGCGATGAGCTTCTTGACCTCTTCCTGGCTTTTGCCGCAGAAAGAACAGGTCAGATTTTCCTGGTTCGTTTCCCGACGACTCATGCTGCACCTCCGTCGACCGTATTCCTGGTTACAATGGCGTCGATCAATCCATATTCCTTGGCTTCCGCCGCGGACATGAAATAGTCGCGCTCGGTGTCATTTTCCACTTTTTCCTGTTTTTGCCCGGTTAGTTCGCTCAACAGAGCATTCAGTTCATCCTTCATGCGCAGGATCTCCCTGGCGTGGATGTTGATGTCGGTGGCCTGCCCCTGAAATCCGCCCAGTGGCTGGTGAATCATTATCCGTGAATGATTCAGGCTGAAGCGCTTGCCCTTTTCCCCTGCAGCCAGAAGAAAGGCACCCATGGAGGCGGCCTGGCCGACGCAGATTGTTGAAACCGGGGCCTTGATATAGCGCATGGTGTCGAAGATCGCCATGCCGGCCGTTACGACGCCGCCGGGTGAATTTATATAGAGGTGGATATCCTTGTCAGCGTCTTCGGCTTCCAGAAACAGAAGCTGGGCGATGATCAGGTTGGCAACGTGATCATCGACGCCGCCGCCCAGAAAAATAATACGCTCTTTGAGCAGACGCGAGTAAATGTCATAGGAACGTTCGCCGCGTCCGGTCTGTTCGACTACTATCGGGATATACATGGTGTCCTTTCTGAAAAGGCAGGCGGAATTACGGCCTGCGTGATCGTCCTACTGTGCCTTCAGCGTGGCAGCGTCGACTTCAGTGACGACGGCCTTGTCCAGCAGAAAGCGGATGGCCTTGTCCTCTTTGATCTCCGAGGTCAGCGAGTTGCGGGCGTCTTTGTTGGATGCGTAGTATTCCTTGACGCGTCCGAGCATATCCGGATTCCCGCCGGCAAGCAGTTCATAGCGCTCGGCAAGGTCGTCGTCGTTGACACTGATATTTTCCTTTTCCACCAGAGCCATCAGCAACAGACCGCCCTTGACCTTGTCTTCGGCCGAATCACGGAAACGCAGGCGGAAACCTTCTTCATCCAGCCCCATCATTTCGATGGACATGTGCTGGCTCTTCAGGCGGTTCTTCATGTTTTCCAGCATATGATCCAGCTGGCGTTTCACCATGGACTGCGGTACGTCCAGTGGGTTTTTCTGTATCAGGGCTTGGATGACGCGTTCTTTCAGTTCGCCCTCGATGCGTTCGGTTTCCTGTTTCTCCATGTATTCGGCCATCTTGGCGCGCAACTGGTCCAAGGTCTCATACTCACCGAACTGCTGAGCAAACTCATCGTCAAGTTCAGGAAGTTCTTTACGCTTAATTTCCTTGAGTGTCACCTGGAAGATGCCTTCCTTGCCGGCTGCCTCCGTGTTGCGATAGCTCTCGGGCAGGGTAATGCGGACCTCTTTCTGCTCGCCACACTTCATGCCGACCAGCTGCTCTTCGAAGCCGGGAACCATTTTGTTTGTCCCCACCTCAAGTTCGGCGTTTTCGGCTGCGTCGCTCTCTTCCGGGAAACCGTCCACGCTGAAGGAGTAGTCCATGACAACCGTATGCCCGATTTCCGTGGCTGCGCCCTCATCCAGTGGAATGAGTTGAGCCATGTTATCCTGCATGCGCCTGATCTCGCCCTCGATGTTGTCAGGGTTGAGAGTGAATGTCTCCTTGCTGACCTCAAAGCCGGTGTACTCGTTCAGCAGGATCTCGGGCATAATTTCTACCAAAGCGCTGTATTTGAAGGGCGCACCCTGCTCAAGAATATCGCTTTCGATAGTCGGAGAATCGATCGGCTCGATCTTGTGCTCGTCCAGGGCTTTGAACAGGGTCTGCTCATAAAAGCGCCGCATGACTTCGTCCCGCATGGCATCGCTGTAAGTGCGTTTGATCAGTTGCAAAGGTGCCTTGCCCGGGCGGAACCCTTGTAGTTTGGCTCTTTTCTGGATGCCGGCGTAGGATTTTTCAATCTCGGCATCGACCCGCTCTGCCGGAATTTCAAATGAGACTTTTTTTGTAACGGGATTGATGGCTTCGACGGTAACCTGCATGGGTGTGGCCTTTCCTGATGAAATAGTGTGAAACGGCGGTTTGTTGAGGGGGTGCTTATATGGTGTTTAAATGGTGCGAGAGAGGAGACTTGAACTCCTATACCTTACGGTGCCAGATCCTAAGTCTGGTGCGTCTGCCAATTCCGCCACTCTCGCACAAGCCAGATGCTGCATTTACTTTCTGATACGAATCAGAGAATAAATTGAATAACCAAAAATATGGGAAAATCAGCGTGGGGTCAAGTAATTAATTGTGTACTACCCTCCGGCCAGTTTCACGCGGTAGCCCCGTATCTGCAATTCCAGGAGCAGTGTGTCGCGATGATCGCCCTGGATCTCGATGATGCCTTCCTTGACTGTTCCGCCGCAGCCGCAGCGTTTTTTTAATGCCCCGGCCAGCTCCTTCAGTGCTGATTCTGCAAGGGGGATGCCGCTGATGACGATCACCGTCCCGCCGCCGCGACCTTTGGTCTCGCGGCGCAGGCGCACAGTGCCGTCGCTTGGCGTTGGAGGGGTGTTCGTGGAATGCGCTTTTGGTTTACTCTTTGCTGTCGCCGGGTTCTGTTTCACCAGACCGCTTTCAGACGAGTAGACCAGGGTCGAGTTGTCGGATGATTTCATATCGAGGCCGCCCAAACATGAGGATTTTTTCGTAAGGTCAAGGCGGGCGAGGTGATGCGCGGAGGCGTACCAAGGGGTACGCCGCACAAGCATCGGCGAAGTCCAACGCAGAGATTGCGGAAAAAGACCATGTTTACTTGCCCCAATCGCGCGCATAGCGGAAGTCGCGGTCTATGGTCCGGTTGGAGACCTTGGCGATAACCGGCAGACGGCGTTTGAAGTGCGAGTTCTGTATCTTGGCGTGGACCGTGTCGATGAACTCAGCCGCAAAGCCTGCCGCGATAAGTTCCTCACGCGTCAGGCGCTGGTCCACCATGCGGTAGAGCAGTTCATCCACCTGGCGGTAGGAAAAGCCTAGCTCCTCTTCGTCGGTCTGGCCGGCCCACAGGTCTGCGGAAGGCTGTTTGTTGATCACCTCCCGTGGTACGCCCATGGCTTCCGACAACTGCCAGATGTGAGTTTTGTACAGGTCACCGACGGGATTCAGAGCGGAGGCCATATCGCCGTAGAGGGTGCCATACCCCAGCAGCAGTTCGGTTTTGTTGCTGGTGCCCAATACCAGGGCCGACAGGCGGGCGGAATGGTCGAAGAGGATTGTCATCCGCTCGCGGGCCATCTTGTTGCCGCGGCGCATGTTGTCGGCATCGGGAAACATCTCGAAATAGGCGTCCACCATCGGCGTGATCGGCACCACCGAGAAGTTGACCCCGCAGGCCTGCGCCACCAGCCCGGCATGCGCCTCGCTCTCCGGGTTACTGGAGCGGTAGGGCATGCAGACCGCATGGACGTTTTCGGGTCCGAGCGCCTCGGCGGCGATGAATACGACCAGGGCCGAGTCAATGCCGCCCGACAGCCCCAGCACTGCTTTTCTGATGCCGACTTTCCGCACCTCGTCCCGGACGAAGCCGACCAGAATCTGCCGCAGTAATTCCGTATTGGCTGTCAAACCCGCCATCACAACCGCCTTTCCCGTTCGATGCGCCGCAGTTCCTGCATGGTGACGAACAGATTCTCGTCCCGCAGCATTGGAGAGAAGATCCGCTCGCGGCGCAGGGCGCCCTCATCGAGTTTCGCGGTGACGCTGTCCTCCTCCAGAAGCCTGCCGCGGGCCAGTGATTCGCCCGACGGGGCGACATATTCCGAACCACCCCAGAAGTTGATGCCGTCTTCGAAACCGACCCGGTTGCAGTACAGAACCCGGCTGTTGAGGAACATGGCCGTGGTGGAGGTGAGCCGCTGCCAGGCTTCGGCCGACCCCAACGTATCCCCTTCGACGCCCCGGCCCGGGCTGCTGGAGAGGCAGATCAGTGTTGTGGCGCCGTCCATGGCCAGGATGTAGGAGGCCGACAGGTGCCACATGTCTTCGCAGATCAGCAGACCCATGCGGCCGAATTTCGTATGGAAGGCCCGGAAGCGCTCTCCGCGCGCCAGGTAGCGCTGTTCGTCGAACAGGCCATAGGTGGGCAGATAGACCTTGCGGTGCAGATGCAGGATGACACCGTCCTCCAGGTACAAGGCCGTATTGAAGAAGCGGTAGTCGTCGGTCACTTCAACGAAGCCGACGGCGATAGAGATGGAGCGCGACAGTTCCCGCAGCCGGGCGATCTCGGGCGAGTCAGTCCGCAGTGCCACTTCGGGCACCAGGTCTTTCAGAAAGTACCCGGTCAGGGCCAGTTCGGGAAAGACTATCAGGTCGGCCTTGTCTGTGATGGCTCGCTGGATACGCCCTTCGATCAGCGCCAGGTTGTCGGCAACGCAGCCGAGTTTGGGTTTTATCTGGGCCAGAACGGCGGTGAAATCACTCATGGGCGGTTCCTTTGTACCTGATTAAAGATAGTTTCCGCTTTCAATACGCCAGCTCGAAGGCATTTTGAATATGTTCAATCTGGTGTCTGCCGTCAGTATGCAACAGAATTGCAATTACGTCAAAACGGGCGTTCGTGTCGTGCAGCCGGTTCTTCGAGAGCCAGGTCAGCGCTGCCTTGGATATCTGGCGCTGCTTGAAAGGGGTCACCGCCAGTTGCGGTACACCATAGGAAAGACTCCGACGGGTTTTGACTTCTACGAAAATCAGGCTTTTGTCGATTGGGTCACGGGTAATAATGTCCACCTCGCCGCCCTTGCACCTGAAATTGCGCTCGATGATCCTGTAGCCGCGGGCAATCAGGAAATTGGCTGCGATCTCTTCGCCCCGGTTACCGGTGCTTATGTTGTTTGTCGAAACCCGCTCGGCGCTCAATTGCGGGGTTTCTCCACCGAACCATTTCACGGCTGTTTGTCCAGAAATCCCGCGTCATCGAAACAGCCGTCGCTGTTCAGCCCGCGGATGCGGTAGTACTTGTCCAGCTCCTCGTCGAAGCGCGTGCGGTCGATGGGGCGGATCTCGATGCCGTCACCGCTCGATCCCGCTTCGCTGAAGAAGCGTTCCGGCAGGAGATCGTCTTTTCTGCTGAAGCCGTTGCTACAGTTGTAGAAGCGCTCGGTCAGTACGATGCGGCGGCCGATCTCCTTCAGGCGCTGGGGGGTGTAGTCAATCCCGCTGACCGCGCTCAGCAGTTCGGCATATTCCTCCAGGCTGGCGCCAAAAAAGGAGAACTTGCAGGCCACCAGCGAATCCACGGCGGCGTTGCTATCTTCGGCAATGCTGATGATGCGGGCCTTGCCGGAAAATGAAAAGCGGTCGGTGGGAACCGGCTTGCGCAGGATCTCGTGGGAGATGGGGTAGGCCCGCAGGTGGCAGCCGCCGCGCGGGCTGGTGCAGTAGGCCAGCGCCATGCCGTAGGCCCCGCGCGGGTCGTAGGCCGGTAGTTCCAGGGATTTGACGCTCATGGAAAGTTCCGGTCGGCCCAGCTGCCCGGCCAGGCGGCGCGAACCAAGGGCCAGCAGTTGCCCGTCGCCCCGGCGCAGGGCCATATCCTCCAGCAGGCCGGGGATTTCATCGGCGCCCGGGAACCTGCCGCGGATCTCACCCCAGGCCGAGAGGGTGGCGGCGGCGGTGATGGTATCCAGCCCCAGGTTGTTGCAGATCTGGTTGGACCTGACAATGATCGCCAGGCTATCCACGTTGTTGAGGGCTCCGAAGTGGGAAACGGTCTCGTATTCCGGCAGATGCTGGCCGCTGTTGTCTGATTTCTTGCACTGGATCGGACAGCCGTAACAGCCGTCTTTCTTTGCCCCGCAGGCGGCCTTGATGGCCGGGCCGGAATAGTTGCCCGAGCCGGCGAAGAATGTTTCCCGGAAATTCGCGGTGGGGGCCATGCGGCGCTGGGCCATCAGGTCCACCAGCACCGGTGTGCCGAATTCGGCGATGCCCAGTGGACCGAAGATGACCGGCGAGGCCTTGAAGAGCCGCATCACATCCTGGCGGGCCTTGTCGAACAGGTGCGGGTCGGCAATGTCCGTTGTCCGTTCACCGTTGACCGTGACGGCCTTGAGTCTTTTTGATCCCATGACGGCGCCCAGACCGCCGCGGCCGACCGAATTTCCCTCACCGGTCATGATGTTTGCGAAGAGGACGCCGTTCTCCCCGGCCGGACCGATGGCAGCTACACTGCCGCGCTCCTCCAGTGCCGCCACCGTGGTGGGGATATCGCAACCCCACAGACCGTCGGCCGGAAGGAACTCGACGCAATCATTGCTGATGGCCAGGCTGACCGGAGTCGCGCTCCTGCCGGTGATGAAGAGTGCGTCAATTCCGGCGGCCTTCAGCCGCCAGGCAAAACGGCCCCCGGCGGAGCAGTCGTAAATCGTGCCGGTCAGGGGTGAGCGCGAGACCACGGCCAGCCGGGCCGCGGTGGGCGCCGTTGTGCCGCACAGCGGTCCGACACCGAAGATCAGCGGCATGGCAGGATGAAACGGGTCGAGCCGGAAATAGTCGCGCATCAGACGCACCCCCAGTCCCCGGCCGCCCAGGTATTCCTCCAGCCATGGCCGGGGAATCTCGGCGTAGCGTGACGTGCCGGTTGTCAGGTCAACCCTGAGTATCCTGCCGGTCCAGCCTTTCACAAGAAAAGTCCCCCTAGTATCCCGGCCAGTTCGTTGCATGACGCGGCACGGAAGTCGGCGCCAGCGAACTCCCGCAACTCCCCGTAACCCCAGCAGCAGCCGATGGTGGTGATCCCGGCTCGCTTGCCGGCCTGGATGTCGTTGATGCTGTCTCCCACCATGACCGTATCGGCGGGGCTGCCTCCCAGCTCGTCCATTACCCGCAGCAAAGGCAGGGGAGACGGTTTCATCTCGGAAAAGGTGTCGCCTCCAACAATGCTTGAGAAGAAATCGTCGATGTCCAGTGCCTTCAGAATCAGGCGGCTGAGGGCCTCGTTCTTGTTTGATATGACCGCCATGGGTACGCCTGCTGTGGCCAGCCGCTGCAGCAGTTCCCGTGCGCCGGGATACAGCCTGCTTTTGTCGACGATATGGTTCGTGTTGCATTTCGTGAACGTCGCCAGTCCCTGGCTGATGTCTTCGGCAGAGTCGCTGTCAAGCGCCCGCTGGACGAGATTGCGCGCACCCTTGCCGACCAGTTGTCTGACCCGTGCGGGCGCCAGCTGCTGCCGGCCGAAGCCTGTCAGCATATGGTTGACGGCATCGGTCAGGTCAGGAAGAGAATCGACCAGGGTGCCGTCCAGATCGAACAGAACCAGGGCGAGCGTCATGGCGCTGTTTTTTTGCCCGGTTTGTCGGTGGCCGGCAAGACGATCACCGGCGGGTTGGCCGGGCGATACAGCAGGAAGGTCCTGCCGAGAATCTGGGCCACCTCTGCAGCGCAGGCATCCGCAAGCATGCCGGAGGCCTCGTGCTTGTCGAGTGCGCAGCTTTCCAGCAGCTTGACCTTGATCAGTTCGTGATGGTCAAGGGCGGCATTGGTTTCACCGATCAGTGCCCCTTCGATCTCTTTCTTGCCGATCAGGATGATCGCTTTCAGTTTGTGGCCGAGTGCCCGCAGGTGGCGTTTTTGTTTTCCGGTCAGCATGATAATGGCGGCTCCTTAGTATTCAGTCAGCGCATAAGGTCTCGTGCGTGTTGTGGTTGTATAGCACATGGGCCGGTGGCGGTAAACCCTAATTGCCGGTTACCGACAGCGGAAGGTATGCTTTTTGTATGTTACAGACGTGTCACCATGAAATGAAAAAGGATATACATTTTTTGATTTACATGGTATTTAAAATCAATTTAACATCAGACGTATTGCCAAGGCACTGCCCGTATTCGCGGCCTTCAGGAGCTTTGTTAATGAACCCGAGTAAATACCCGATTTCCACTGCATTGACGTCGTTCAATACCGAAACAGCAGAACCGGCCATAGAATCCTCAAAAAAGTCCGCAGCCAAGGTCCACCATCTGCCTCCTTCCATCTGGAAGAAGATGGTCGGCGATGCCACGGGTCCGCTTGACAAGGCCATTGAGCGGACGCGGGATTTCTTTTTTCGCGAGCAGCTTCCCGATGGGTACTGGTGGGCCGAGCTGGAGTCGAATGTAACGATTACCTCCGAGTACATCATCCTCTTTCACTTTCTGGGCATGGTGGACAAGGTCCGTGAACGCAAGATGGCCCGTTACATCCTCGGCAAGCAGACCAGCGAGGGGTTCTGGACCATCTGGCAGGGCGGTCCGGGCGATCTTTCCACCACCATTGAGGCCTACTTCGCCCTCAAACTGGCCGGTTATCCGGCCGACCACCCGGACATGGGCAAGGCCCGCGAGTTCATCCTGGCCAACGGCGGCATCCTCAAGAGCAGGGTCTTTACCAAGACCTTTCTGGCGCTCTTCGGAGAGTTTTCATGGCTGGGCGTGCCGTCCATGCCGATCGAGCTGTCCCTGCTTCCCAATTGGGCATATTTCAACATGTATGAATTCTCCAGCTGGGCACGGGCCACCATTATCCCGCTGTCGGTGGTCATGTCCGAGCGGCCGGTGCGCAAGCTGCCACCCTGGGCCCGCGTGCAGGAGTTGTACGTCCGTCCGCCACGGCCGACCGACTATACCTTCACCAAGGAAGACGGCATCCTGACCTGGAAAAACTTTTTCATCGGCATGGACCATCTGCTCAAGGTCTACGAATCAAGTCCGATCCGGCCGTTTATGAAGCGGGCCACCGCCATTGCGGAAAAGTGGATCCTGGACCATCAGGAGCCGACCGGTGACTGGGGCGGCATCCAGCCGGCCATGCTCAACGCCATCCTGGCCCTGCACTGCTTGGGGTATGCCAACGATCATCCGGCCGTGGTCAAGGGCTTGGAGGCGCTGGCCAACTTCTGCATCGAGGACGAGGAGAGCCTGGTGCTGCAATCCTGTGTTTCCCCGGTGTGGGATACGGCGCTGGCCCTGGTTGCCATGCAGGAGGCGGGAGTGCCCGCGGACCATCCGGCCCTGGTGAAGTCGGCCCAATGGCTGCTGGATTTGGAGGTGCGACGCAAGGGCGATTGGCAGATAAAATCTCCGGATCTTGAGCCGGGTGGCTGGGCGTTTGAATTTCTCAATGACTGGTATCCGGATGTGGATGACTCCGGTTTTGTCATCATGGCCATCAAAGATATCAAGACCCGCGACAAGAAGAGCAAGGAGCAGGCCATCAAGCGCGGTATCGCCTGGTGCCTGGGAATGCAGAGCGAGAACGGCGGCTGGGCTGCTTTCGACAAGGACAACACCAAACACCTGCTCAACAAGATCCCCTTCGCCGACCTGGAGGCGCTGATCGACCCACCTACGGCCGATCTGACCGGCCGCATGCTGGAGTTGATGGGCAGCTTCGAGTACCCCAAGAGTCACCCCGCCGCAGTCCGCGCACTGGAATTCCTCCGCAAGGAGCAGGAGCCGGAAGGTCCCTGGTGGGGTCGCTGGGGGGTCAATTACATCTACGGTACCTGGTCGGTATTGTGCGGTCTGAACGCCATCGGTGAGGATATGACCCAGCACTATGTCAAAAAGGCGGTCAACTGGCTCAAATCCAAGCAGAACATGGATGGCGGCTGGGGCGAGGTGTGCGAATCGTACTGCGATCGTTCGCTGATGGGCTGCGGGACAAGCACCGCCTCCCAGACCAGTTGGGCGCTGCTGTCGCTCTTTGCGGCCGGAGAGGCTCATTCCAAGTCGGCGGCACGCGGGATCGAGTACCTGTTGGCGACCCAGAAACAAGATGGAACCTGGGATGAGGAGGCCTTTACCGGCACCGGCTTTCCCAAGTTTTTCATGATCAAGTATCACATCTACCGCAACTGTTTTCCGCTGACGGCGATGGGCAGGTATCGACGTCTGACGCTGGAAAGCGGTCTGCGGCAGTAACCCGTCTTTAAACGGTTTTATGAGATGAAACCAAGGGAAGCCCCGTATTGCGGTCCGGGGCTTCCCCCTTTTTATTGATAGTGCGGATAAACGGTATATGAAGACATTCATCACCGGTGCAACCGGTTTTATAGGCGCCAGCATTGTCCGGGAACTGTTGCGGGATGGCCGTGAGGTGCGGGCACTGGTCCGCAAGGGGTCGGATACTTCCAACCTGGCCGGACTCGATCTGGAGTTGTGGCAGGGGGACCTGCGTGACAGCGCCGGCCTGATGCAAGGTCTGAAAGGCTGTGACGTACTGTACCATGCGGCAGCGGATTACCGGCTCTGGACCCGCGAACCGGCCGAGATGTACCGCATCAATGTGGATGGTACGGTCGCCGTCCTTGAGGCGGCTCTGGAAAACGGTCTTGCGCGGGTCGTCTACACCAGCAGCGTCGGTACCCTGGGCAACCCCGGCGACGGAACTCCGGGGAACGAAGCGACGCCGGTCTCTCTCGCCGACATGGTCGGGCATTACAAGAAGAGCAAGTTTCTGGCGGAGCGGGAGGCGGAACGGTTTGTTGCGCGCGGACTGCCACTGGTGATTGTCAACCCGTCCACACCGGTTGGGCCGCTTGACATCAAGCCGACCCCGACCGGCAAGATCATCGTCGATTTCCTGAACAGGCGCATGCCGGCCTACCTTGATACCGGGCTTAACATCATCGCCGTTGAAGATTGTGCACGGGGACATGTTTTGGCGGAGCAGAAGGGGCAGGTTGGGCGAAAGTATATTCTGGGCAACACCAACCTGACCCTGCGGGAGATCTTCGCGACCCTGGCCGGGATCACCGGCCTGCCGGCCCCGAAGGTCCGCTTGCCCTACACGCCGATCCTGTTGGCGGCCTATATCAACGAGGGCATATCAAAGATTACCGGCCGGGAGCCACTGATCCCGCTGGCCGGTGTGCAGATGGCGGCTAAATTCATGTATTTTGATCCATCCAGGGCGGTACGGGATCTGGGGCTGCCCCAGACACCGATTGCCGAGGCCCTGCAGCGTGCGGTGGAGTGGTTTCGTCAGAACGGCTACGCGTAAGCAATGAACCGAGGTTTGTATGTTACTTGAAACAATCAATACTCCCGCAGATCTGAAAAAATTGTCACTCAACCAGCTGCCGGTGCTTGCCGAGGAGGTGCGCCAGTTCCTGCTGGAGACGGTTTCCAACACCGGCGGGCATCTGGGTTCGAACCTGGGAACGGTCGAGTTGAGCATTGCCCTGCACTACTGTTTCGATTCGCCCCAGGACAAGATCGTCTGGGATGTCGGGCACCAGGCCTATACCCACAAGATCCTCACCGGCCGGCGTGACAGCTTTCATACCCAGCGTCAGTACAAGGGGCTGTCGGGCTTTCCCAAACGGTCGGAATCAGAACATGACGCATTCGGGGTCGGACACGCTTCCACCTCCATTTCAGCTGCTCTCGGCATGGCGGTAGCGGCTGACCTGGCCGGTTCCAAAAAGCACGCCATAGCGGTCATCGGCGATGGTTCACTGACCGGCGGCATGGCCTTCGAGGCGCTCAATCAGGCCGGTCATCTCAAAAAGAACCTGATTGTCATCCTCAATGACAACGAGATGTCCATCTCGAAAAACGTCGGCGCCTTCTCGGCCTTTATCTCCCGCAAGATGACCGGCCGCTACTACCGCGATCTGAAAAAGGAGATGCAGGGGCTGCTAGGAAGTATACCCGCCATCGGTACGGATATCCTGCATTTTGCCCGGCGGGCCGAAAATTCGCTGAAAGGTTTTCTGACACCGGGTGCCCTGTTCGAGGCCCTGGGCTTTGATTACCTGGGACCGCTGGACGGTCACGACCTGCCACAGCTGATCGAGGTGTTCAACAATATAGTCCATCTGGACGGCCCGCTGCTGGTGCATATCATGACCACCAAGGGCAAGGGCTACAAGCCGGCCGAGGACAAACCTTCCAAGTACCACGGTGTCGGTGCCTTTGATGTTGCCACTGGCAAGGGGGCTCCCAAATCAGCCGCCCTCTCGTACACGGATGCTTTTGGCAAGACCCTGGTGGAACTGGCCGAGCTGGACCCCAAGATTGTCGCCATCACCGCCGCCATGCCGGAAGGGACCGGCCTGAATACGTTCGCGGAGCGTTTCCCGAAACGCTTCTTCGATGTCGGCATTGCCGAACAGCACGGCATGACCTTTGCCGCAGGCCTGGCTGCCGACGGCTTCCGGCCGGTGACCGCCATCTACTCATCCTTTGTCCAGCGGGCTTACGATCAGGTCTTCCACGACGTCTGCCTGCAGAAGCTGCCGGTCACCATCGCCATGGACCGCGCCGGTCTGGTGGGTGACGACGGCCCGACCCACCATGGCGTCTTCGATCTCTCCTACCTGCGCCACCTGCCGGGGCTGACCATGATGGCCCCCAAGGATGAAAACGAACTGCGCCACATGCTCAAGACGGCCATCTATTCTGGTGTTCCCATGGCCCTGCGCTATCCGCGCGGTGCCGGATACGGGGTCGAGCTGGATGCCGAGCTGCAGACGCTGGAGATCGGCCGGGGTGAAATGCTGCTGGATGGCAGCGACCTGTGCATCATCGCCATCGGTTCCACCGTCTATCCGGCCGTGCAGGCTGCCGAAGCTCTCCGGCAGAAGGGCTTCAGCGTAGGGGTGGTAAATGCCCGTTTTGTCAAGCCACTGGATGCCGAACTGATCATGTCGGTGGCCGGGAAAACCGGCCGGCTGATAACGGTCGAGGAGAACGCCCTGCAGGGCGGTTTCGGCAGTGCCGTACTCGAACTGCTCCATGACAATGGGCTGCAGAACGTAAAGATCCGACGGCTCGGAATACCCGACCGTTACATAGAGCAAGGCAGCCAGGCACAGCTGCGCAAGGATGTTGGGATTGATGCCGAAGGGATTGCTGCCGCGGCCGAGTTATTTTTGAAAGTTTGAATATGATTGAAAGGAAGTAATCAATGCGTTTTCCGTTTCGGCTCAACTATGACCTGACCAAGTACATCATCAGCAACAAACGGAAAAAGATCGAAAAATACCCTCTGGTGCTGATGCTCGAACCGACCCACCTCTGCAACCTGGCCTGCTCGGGTTGCGGTCGTATCCGAGAATATGCCGATACCATGCAGGATATGATGAGCCTGGAGGATTGCCTCAAATCGGTGGACGAATGTCCCGCCCCGGTAGTGACCATCACCGGCGGGGAACCGTTTCTATATCCACCCATCTATGATCTGATCCAGGGTGTGCTTGACCGCGGCAAGCACATCTATTTCTGCACCAACGGTATCCTGCTGGAAAAGGCGCTGGATCACATGACGCCCCATCCCAACTTTACCCTTAACGTGCATATGGATGGTCTGGAAGAGACCCACGACCGGATCCTGGAGCGCAAAGGCGCCTTCAAGATTGCCATGGAAGGTATCAAAAAGGCCAAGAAGCTCGGTTTCAGGGTCTGCACCAATACGACTATTTTCAACGAAACTGACCTGGTCGAGATCGAGATGCTCTTTACCCACCTGGAAGAGATCGGTGTTGACGGGCTTCTGGTAGCCCCCGGTTTCGGCTACGAGGCGGTCGGAGAAAAACTGTTTCTGGAGCGGCGGGACATCGAGCGAAAGTTTGCCGACGTGTATGAGATGAGCAAGAAGCACCGCTTTTACTCGACGCCCATGTATCTCCGTTTTCTGAAAGGGGATAAAAAGCTGGAGTGCACCCCCTGGGGTAATCCGACCCGCAACACCCTCGGCTGGAAAGCCCCCTGCTACCTGATTACCGATGCCCATTATCCTTCTTTTAAAGAGATGATGGAAAAGACCGAGTGGGAGAAATACGGTGTCGGCAAGGACCTGCGCTGCGCCCAGTGCATGATGCACTGTGGATTCGAGCCGACGGTGGTCAGCGAAATCGGCAAGAGCTGGAAAGATATCTGGGAAATGATGATCTGGAATATGACGTGATGCTTTTTAAGGTTTTTGACTGTTTAGTAAGGACAAAGAAAAGCAACGTAAAATAAGCAACTTACAGATTGAACTCCTAAGACCCGCTAATCTTTAAGACTCACCTTGGTGAACAAAAAGAGTGCCCTCGCAAAAGGGCACAGAACACTCGATCATTGCAATACAGCAATTACACTGCTTTTATTCTTGGGATAAAGATTTCATCCGGATCGAGTGCCTCGTGGATGATGCGCAACTCCGCGCGGGTTGGCAGCTCGGTTTCCCCCCTGACACGGGAAATATCCAGATCGAACTGGCACAGTTCCCGGATTTCAGCGGGAGTTTTGCCGGGGTGACACGTATCGAGATACATACGCCCGCTCTCCCCGTCAAAGCGGAACACTCCGGCGGTGCTGATGACCGCCGATGGCCCGCCACGAAAGGCGGCGCCATACAGTTCACGACGATGGACGAATTCGCCACCCGGCCATTTTTTCACCCGCCAGCCGGGGCTGGTGATATAGCTGACGTTCTCCACAAAACGGCGCTTCTCATGAACCATGATGAAAACAGTCCGTTTGGCAAAGGAATTGATGTCCGGGTTGCCGCCGCTGCCGGTCAGGCGCAGTTCCGGGTTGAGATAGTCACCGATGCAGGTGGTGTTGACATTGCCGTACTGATCAACCTCCGCCCCCCCCAGGTAGCCCAGATCCACGTACCCGCGCTGGGCAATGCTGAAGGCATCGTACAGCCCGGATGAGCGGGATGCGCCCATTTCACAGCGCGCGTCGCCCACCGAGGTCGGTATTTCAGGCGGCCGTCCGTCCAGGGTGCCGGCCTCGAAGATCAGTTTCAGGTTGGGGGCGTGGGTCTTCTGGGCCAGCATGATGGCCACCATCGGCAGTCCGGTGCCGGCAAAGACGATCTCGTTGTCAGCCACCTCGCGGGCGGCGGCACAGCAGAGCAGGTCAGCCAGGCCGTATTCTTCCGGGTTTGCGTAATCACTCATGTTATTTACCTCCCTTCGGGGTGCGGGGGCTGTAGTTGAGCGCCGAATTGGCCTTCAGCTTGAGCATGCGCGGCCAGCCCAGCTTCTCAAGATAGCTCATGTGATCGAGGCCATGGATCCACTCCTTGGTAAAGTCGTCGAATCCCTTCTGGGTACGGGTCATGTTGTAAAAATCCTTCAGGAAGTAGCCATCCACGTCATAACGCCCGAACATGCCGGTCGGGTGACCGCCGAAGGGACATTCCAGGATATAGTCAACCTCGAAGCTGGGGATGGTGTTGATATCGGCGTTGCGGCGCAGATACTCCTCCGGCACGATCTCCTCGGCTATGACGATGGTGATGTCGGCCGTTCGGGCCGCTTCGGGATCGGAGTAGTACTGTCCGTTGACCCGCACCGTCCCCTCTTCACCCACCTGCTGTACGCACATGACCGCAACATCAACCTTGGCGGCCGGGACCAATACCTGTGAGCCGGCATCGTAGAAAGGGTCTTCAGTAAAGACATACTTGTGCTTTGCGATCCGTTTGCCGTCCCGCAGACCGGCCCGACCCAGCATGTCGTACTCCGGATTGTGGAGGTCGGTCCCCAGGGAGGTCTGGGTCACGGCATAGGCGGCCCCGGCTGCTCCGGCGGCAAAACGGAACATCATCTCGGCGTGGCTGTAGTCCTCGACGATGATCTCCCGCTTGCCGACCTTGCGCGACAGGTTGGCGCCATACTTGCCGTACAGCTCGTGGCCGACCCAGCACGATTCCCAGATATCGACACAACCGGCACCCACCAGGAACTCGGTCTGGGGGCCGCCGTTGACCTCGATCAGGTGCAGCCCCCGGCGCTGCTGGCGGATCAGTTCGTACACCAGGGCGAACGGTCGGCGCCAGATGGTGAAGCCGGAGAATGTCAGACTGGAGCCGTTCTTGACGATCTCAGCCGCTTGTTGCAGGGTTATGCGTTTGTCCGTACTCATGCGTCCCTCCTCACGGAAAATGGTTTAGGCGCTGAAACTCTTCAAGATCTCCCGCGAGATAATCACCCGTTGGATCTCGTTGGTTCCTTCGTAGATCGACGTAATCCGGGCATCGCGGGCATAACGTTCCACCGGGAAGTCTTGCGTATATCCATAGCCGCCCAGCATCTGCAGCGCCTTGTAGCAGGCCGTGTTGGCCGCCTCGGTGGCAAACATCTTGGCCATGGAGGCCTCCTTGGCAAAGGTCTTGCCGCTCTCCTTGCGCCAGGCGGCATTCATCAAAAGCCACCGGGCCGCCTCCAGCTCGGTATAGGCATCAGCCACCATCCACTGCATGGCCTGGAAACTGCTGATCTTCTGTCCGAACTGGCTGCGCTCGGTGGCGTAGTGGGTGGCGTAATCCATGGCCGCCAGACCGACCCCCAACCCGAGGGAACCGATCCCGATCCGGCCTCCGGCCAGCTCGGCCACGGCAATCCGGAAACCGTCGTTGAGCTTACCCATCAGGGCGGAGGCCGGAACGTGGCAATTGTCGAAAAGGACCTCATTGGTGGCCGAGGCATGCTGCCCCATCTTGTGTTCTTCCTTGCCGATGATCAGCCCGGGGGTGCCGGCCTCCACCAGGAAACAGCTGATCCCTTTCCCCTTTGGCGCTTCCCGGTCGGTCACGGCCCAGACCACGAAAACACCGGCATAGGGGGCGCTGGTAATGAAGATCTTGGAACCGTTCAGCAGGTAGCCGTCATCGGCCGCAACCGCCTGGGTCGTCATGGCCGAAGGATCGGAACCGGCGCCGATTTCGGTCAGGGCGAAGCTGCCGGCGGCATATTCACCGGAGCAGATCTTGGGGATGTAGGCCATTTTTTGCTCTTCCGAACCGACCGCCTGGATCACTTCGCAGACCATGTTGTTGACCGACACGGTTACTGCGGTCGAGGCACAGGCCCGGGCAATCTCGGTCATGACGACACTGAAGGCGATCACGCCGGCTTCGCAGCCGCCATACTGATCCTTCACGTTCAGCCCCATGAAGCCCAACTCGGCCAGTTTTCTGAGGTTTGACAGCATCACTCCACGGTCGCTACCCTGGTCGAGCTTGGCCGCCACCGGTTCCAGTTCTGCCCGGGCAAAATTGCGGGCAGTATCCTGAATCAGCTTCTGTTCTTCGGTCAGTTCCAGATTCATCTTCAGCTCCTGTTGATATGCATGAGTCGGATCAGCACGGGTCAGCCAGAGCCGTGAGAGGGATGTCCTGTTCCTGTGCCCACCGCTGCCACTCGGCGGCGCTCTTTTCCCGGAAGACCTGCCGGTACTCATCCGGGGTGGCGATGCCGAGGGCCGACTCCAGGCGACTCTTGAAATGCGGCTCCAGAGCTGCCACGGCGACCCACCCCTGGCGGGCCTGGTAGATGTTGTATTCGGGGATGCCGCCCCCCAGGTTCGCTCCGGCAACGGTGCAGCCATAGGCCAGCGGCTGGGCCAGTGCAGCGGCAGCCTCGGACAGCGGCACCTCGGCATAGCCGGCGGTCTGTACCCGTTCGCGTGCCAGGAGTAACGCCAACGCCGCAGAAATTGTCTGTTCAGCCCCGGCCATATCGGCCAGCAGGGTGCGCGGCATATGGGGCGGGGTCAAAAGTCCCAGTGCAGCCTGATAGGTCAGGTCGTGGCCGGCCTCATTCTCGCGCGGCGCGGGAAAACCGGTGATGGCCACCACGCACAGCCGCGGATAGCGCTCGTGCAGCGCCTGCCACCCCAATCCGAGGCGTTCCATGGCCGCCGGACGGGTGGCCGAGATCAGCAGATCGGCAACACCCAGCAGTCCGTCCAGTTCAGCCCGGCCTGCGTCGCTCTTCAGGTCCAGCCTGATCACCCGCTGACCGGCAACCATATCCCGGTACCATTGGGCCTGATACTGTTCCATCGGGTCGCCCGAGGGCGCCTCGACCTTGACCACCTCGGCCCCCAGCAGCTGCAGGCGGCGGGCGGCTTCCGGCCCGGGCAGGTTGGCGGATAGGTTGACGATCCGGATTCCTGCCAGCGGCAGCATGGCTAGCGGGCCAGCCTGGCGGTAAGCGCCGGCACAAACTGCATCACGTCCGCCACCACCAGCACATCGGCCACCTCTCCGATCGGGGCATCCCGGTCCTTGTTGATGGCCAGAATGAAGTCGGATTTCTTCATACCCGCCAGATGCTGGATGGCACCGCTGACACCGCAGGCCACATACAGCTTGGGTGCTACGGTCTGGCCGGTGGTTCCCACCTGATGGTCGTGGCCGACCCACTCGGCATCCACCACCGGGCGACTGGCGCCCAGTTCACCGCCCAGGGCCTTGGCCAGGGCGGCAATCACCGGGATATTGTCCTTTTTGCCGACTCCACGGCCGGCGGTGACGATAACTTCGGCCTTGGCCAGATCGACCCCCTTCTCCTCGGCCGGTTCGTATCCCGCAAATTCAAGGGCTGTGGCAGCGTCGGTCTCCATGCGCTGCAGCTGCGGCGTGCCGCCCGGCTGCAGGACCGGGAAGGCCCCGGCCTGAATGGTCAGCACCACCCGGGCGCCGACGGTGCGGACGGTGCGGCGCATCTTTCCGTTGCAGCAGCCGACCTCGAAAGCGCCGTCAGCCAGGCCGACGACCTCCGACACCTGGGCGACCTTCAGGGCTGTTGCAACGCGCGGAGCCAGGTCCCAACCGTAAGAGGAGTGCACGAAGACGACGCAGTCCGGCTGTTCCTTTTCAATCGCCTGAAGAACCAACTGTTTGTGCAGGTCGGGGTTGTATTCTCCGTAACGGGCTACATCGGCCAGGTAGAGTGTACCGCCGTAGGCCGGGAGCTGGGATTCGCTTCCCACCAGCAGCATGGCCGTACCGGCCGAGAGCTGGGCTGCAAAGCCGAACAGTTCGTAGGTTGACTCCAGCAGCTTTCCTTCCCGGTATTCCCCTATCAATAGTGCTTTCATGGTCGTCTCCTGGTACCTGTTACCTCTCGTTTTCCTTCGTAGGCCGTATCAAGCGAAGCGGATATGGCAACACTTGTGGTTATGGCAACAATACTGGTTCCGCTTCGCTTGAACCAGCCTACATGATTCGATAAGTAATGACGGTTCGATGTACTAGCGTAGAACCGTGGTTTTTTCCTTGAGTATCCCGATCACCTTGTCCACCAGTTCGGCCAGATCCCCTTCCAGCACCAGGCCACAGCCCTTTTTGGCAGGTGGATAGAAGCGCTCCGTTGTTGCCAGTGCAGCGTCCTTGAGCAGGTCGGCAACCGGGATGGCTGCGATTTC
>JBBQXT010000039.1:0-22097 GCA_038209415.1 Geobacterales bacterium | reverse complement strand
CAAAAGATTGCATTCCCTTTGCAGGGCCACTCTGTTATGATAAAAATCTGCTATGGGTGAAAAACTGATTTGTAATAACAAAAGGGCCTACCACGACTACTTCATCGAAGAGAAGTTCGAGGCAGGCATGGTGCTCAAAGGCACGGAGGTCAAGTCCCTGCGGGCCGGCAAGGCCAGCCTGAATGAATCCTTCATGATGGTGCGCGAGGGTGAGGCTTATTTGCACAATCTCACCATATCGCAGTATGCGTTTGGCAACATCCAGAATCACCAGCCTGATCGTAACCGCAAGCTGCTGCTGCATCGCAAGGAAATCGACCGGCTTTATGCCCGGATCCGGGAGCAGGGCTATTCGGTAGTCCCGCTCAGGCTGTATTTCAAGGATGGTTTGGTAAAAGTAGAGATCGGCCTCGCAAAAGGCAAAAAGAACTATGACAAGCGTGAGGACCTGAAGAAAAAGGACAGCCAGCGTGAGATATCGCAGGTGATGAAAAGCAGAAACAGGGATTAAAAGAGTGAAGAGTGAAGAATCTGACTTTTTTGGGGGTGTAAAGGTTTCGACGGGGGATTAAATTTCTGGATTGCACCGGGTCGGGGCAGGCGGCCGACCTTAATAAACCTGCAACGGCTTAATTGCCGACAACTACAACACTCCTGTTGCACTAGCTGCTTAACAGGCGCCCCCAATTGAGATGCCGGTGGTAAAACGGGGGCGTCATTCACTACCGGATAGGGACGCGCAACGCCCGTAGCGCAACTCGAGATCAACGGGACCGCTGGTTTGCTGCTTTGTCATGTGCGCAGTCTACCGGTTAAATCGAGCAAATGACTAACGGTGTAGTAATTCAGTTTGTAGGTCTTTCGGACGCGGGTTCGATTCCCGCCACCTCCACCAAATATTTGATATAATTGAGTTTTGTCTTCGGTTATGCAGTCGCTACGAAAACTGCTACGACTGGAGCGACCTCAATGATGTCAGACTGTCTGTTCAAACGTAACAACATCTATTATTTCCGACTCAATATACCTCAAGATATAGCACCATATTTTACTCGCAAGGAAATATGGAAGTCACTGAAAACAAGGAACTACAAGTCTGCCAAGACTACCATATCAAAGCTGCTCTATATCACAGAGTGGTTTTTTCTACATTTAAGGAGCGGTATGTATTTTACGTCCGTTATGCGGATTTCTTCTCTTCCTGGGGCAAACAAACTACACTGAAAAGCTATATCAACCTTAGCGACGAGATCCACCGCGCAGCACTCAGCATCCTCGCAACCGTTGAACTTGAGCAGCCTGTCCGACTTCTTGGAATCAGCCTGAGCGACCTCAAACATCAGGCTGAACAGTTGCCACTCTTTGAGGATGAGCGAAAGAAGCTCTTCGCAACGCAGGCGATGGATAAATTGAACGAGCGCTACGGTAAAATGTCAGTAACGTATGGGAGTTTGATACCTGGAAAAGAAAAGGCAGGATCGCACGTAATCCCACCAAACTGGAGACCAGATGGAATTAAGGGCATAGCCGTGGAATGAACGTTACGCTTTGGAAAAATATGCGTTGCAGAAATAGCTCGCTACGTTTAGTATAAACCTGTTGGTATTCCACAGTATATGGGGGCGTAAAGGTTTCGACAGGGGATTAAAGGAATTGGAAGCGAGCCGAGGGATGCAGATGGCCCGCGTTAAAAAATCTGCGAATTATTAATTGCCAATTTAACAAATGCAACAGCTGACAACTACGCTTTTGAGGCTTGCCTCGCTGCTTAGTGTCAACAATCCCTAGAGAAAATCCTAGGTGGCGTAGAGAGTAGATAGTTCTGGTAACTCTTCGCGCATCAACAGAAGTAAACTAGAGTGATCCTGGTTGTAGGTGTCAGTCAAACCTTCTGAGGCTCCGGAGTTTTCGTTCTATTTCGGCCAGAGCGTAAGTTTAGAAAAGGAACTACGCTCGTAGTGTCTGGTTTTGTAGGTCTTTTGGACGTCGGTTCAACTCCGACCGCCTCCACCAAATTTTTGAAATCATTTCGTTATTTGATTTCATACGTTAACAGAGATAAGCTGCTCAGTTGGATTGGGCAGCTTTTTCTGTTTTTGCGCTTCAGTTGCTGCGTGCCAGTTATATTCCCAAATCCCCATACAACTGGGGCATTTCGATTCCTACTTACAGCAATCTAACTGGGGCAGTTCGATTCCCACTTTCACAATCAAACTGGACACTGTATAGAATCCTAATTTCGCACAGCTAAATATATTCTTAAATATACTTTAGGCGGTGCTTCAATATTTTTCTTGGCTGTTGGAACTATCTGCTCAACGATTTTAACAGCTACATCATCAGGTAACATACCAGTACGCAAGAGTGTAAAGCCTCTGTGTGTGGTATATTCCATTGCTGCCAATATTGATTTAGTTGCTCGCAGGTCAGATGTTCTAAGGGACTTTTTGATAAAGGTGCAAGGAAAGAACTGCTGTAGGTCAGCAGGTACTTTTGCTTTGTAATAAAATGTGTTACTGACTTTTATGAGGTGTGTTGGATATGACAAGACCACTTACTCCAGTATACCTAATTGTATACCTAGAAATAAGTGGTCTTGATTTTCTATAGCTATATTAGCTAGTTGTACGAATGGCTGGGGCGCCAGGGATCGAACCTGGGAATGCCAGAATCAAAATCTGGTGCCTTACCGCTTGGCGACGCCCCAATAAGTTTTTGTTCGGTCTTACAAGGTTTCAACTGCTGCAGCAAACCAGCCGCTGTCATGTTTCAGGGCTACCCGGGCCTGTTCGGCCGTTTCCCTGTCCCGGTATAGCCCGAAAACCGTCGGGCCGCTGCCGGACATCATGGCACCCAGCGCCCCGTGCTGCCGCATGGCAGCCTTTATTTCGGCGATGACCGGAAAGGCCGGGATAGTAACTGATTCGAGGTCATTGGCAAAGATCGAGCAGATGTTCTCAATACTACCATAAAAGGTGGGCAGTTTAGCCAGCTCAACCCGGTTTGTCAATGTCAAACTTTTGTAGACCCAGGCCGTTGAAACATGCACGCCGGGGTTTACCAACAGCACCCAGGCCTTGGGCATTTCCGGCATAACGGTTAGTGTCTCGCCGATCCCTTCTGCTAACGCAGTCTTCTTGAAGATAAAGAAGGGCACATCGGCACCCAGTGTAACGCCGATTTTCATCAGACTCTGGTCGGATAATCCCAGCGCCAGCAGTTCATTCATCCCCATCAGCACAGTAGCGGCATCGCTGCTGCCGCCGCCCAGACCTGCCGCTACCGGGATATTTTTGGTGATGGCGATTTCGATCCCCTGGCTGCTGTTAGCCAGTCCAAGCAGGGCGTTGGCGGCCTTCCAGGCGATGTTCCCCGGACCGTCAGGCACGCCGACTTTTCCGCAGCGGACAGAAATGCCCGGAGTGCCCGTCAGGGTAAGGGTGATCTCATCGCACAGGTTGACCCGCTGCATGATCATGCGCAGGTCGTGGTAGCCGTCCGCACGGCGGCGAATGACATCCAGAAGGTAATTGACCTTGGCGGGCGCCTTGAGAGTAATGCTGTTCACGGTGTCTCCGGCGTGCAGTTGTATGGGTAGAAGGTAGATTGTTTTCTAATGCAAGCCGGAGTATAAATCAAGGCAAAACTGCTGGAACACGGCAAGAGCTGATTGGGGACTTGCGCGCGGCATGTTCTGCCTCTATACTCTGTCGTACTGCAGTATGCTCAAGAACATGACAGATGAGGAGAAATATTGTGAATCCAAGACTGCCTGCCGAATGGGAGGCGCAGGACGGCGTTTTGCTGGCCTGGCCGCACCGCGGGACCGACTGGGCCTATATGCTTGACGATGTCCGCCCGGTTTTTGTTGAAATCATTCGCCAGATCACCCGCTTCGAACGTGTGTTACTGGCTTCTTCCGACGTTGATGATGCAAACGGTTTGCTTGCTTCAGCCGGGGTTGACATGGCCAGGGTCACGATCCGTGAGATGCCGACCAACGACACCTGGGCGCGGGACTTCGGCCCGATTACCGTGATTTTCAACAGCCAGCCGGTATTGCTGGATTTCGTTTTCAATGGCTGGGGGCTCAAGTTTCCCGCCAATCACGACAACCTGGTCACCGCTCGCCTCAAGGAGCAGGGCGCTCTTGCCTCCAGCATCAAGAAGATCGGTCTGATCATGGAGGGAGGCAGCATCGAGAGCGACGGACTCGGAACGATCCTGACCACCGTAGAGTGCCTGCTTTCACCCAATCGCAACCCACAGCTGGACAAGAGCGAAATCGAACAGGCCATGGCCTCCCTGCTGGGTGCCCGACGGGTGCTGTGGCTCAATCATGGTCGTCTGGCGGGGGATGATACCGACTCGCACATCGATACCCTGGCCCGCATCTGCCCGGATAACGCCATCGTCTATCAGGCCTGTGACAACCCGTTGGACGAGCATTATCAGGAACTCAAGCTGATGGAAGGGGAGTTGCAGGCCTTCATGGCACCGGACGGCGCACCGTATCGCCTGGTTGCACTGCCCTGGCCCAAGGCCCGTTTTGATGACCAGGCCCACCGCCTGCCTGCCACCTACGCCAATTTCCTGGTTATCAACGGAGCGGTGCTGGTGCCGACCTACGGGGACCGGGAAAATGACGAGAAGGCGCTGGCCTGCATCGGGCAGGCCTTCCCCGGACGCGTGGCCGTCGGAATCAACTGCCTGCCGCTGCTCGAACAGCACGGTTCGCTGCATTGCGTTACCATGCAACTCCCCGCAGGGGTATTGCCATGACGAATCTGACATGTGCGCTTATCCAGCAGAGCTGTAGCGACGACCGGCAGGCAAACCTGGAAAAAACGGTTGAAATGATTCGTCGCGCCGCAGCATCCGGGGCTGCGCTGATAGTGCTGCAGGAACTGCACAGCGACCCCTACTTCTGCCAGACCGAGGACCCGAACCTTTTTGACTTGGCCGATCCGATCCCGGGCCCCTCGACGGAATTTCTGGGAAGGGTGGCCAGCGAAGCGGGAGTGGTGCTGGTGTCATCGCTGTTCGAACGCCGTGCGCCGGGCCTGTACCACAATACGGCGGTGGTGTTCGAGAAGGACGGCTCGATTGCCGGCACCTACCGCAAGATGCATATCCCGGATGACCCCGGCTTCTATGAAAAGTTTTACTTCACGCCGGGCGACCTCGGTTTCACGCCGATCCAGACCTCGGTCGGCAGCCTGGGCGTCCTGGTCTGCTGGGATCAGTGGTATCCCGAGGCGGCGCGCCTGATGGCCCTGGCCGGGGCCGACCTGCTCATTTATCCGACCGCCATCGGCTGGGACCCGGCCGACGGGGATCAGGAGCAGGGGCGGCAGCGCGAAGCCTGGATCATCAGCCAGCGCGGCCATGCCGTGGCCAACGGCCTGCCGCTGCTGTCGGTCAACCGGGTCGGTTTCGAGGCCTCACCGCAAAAATCGGAAAAGGGGATTCAGTTCTGGGGCAGCAGTTTTGCTGCCGGTCCTCAGGGAGAGCTCCTGGCGGAGGCGTCACGGGACACGGAAGAGATCCTGCTGGTTGAAGTGGATCTGGCGCGCAGCGAAAGCGTGCGGCGGATCTGGCCGTTCCTGCGTGATCGCCGCATCGATGCCTACGGCGATATCCTCAAGCGTTACCGGGACTGATATGACCTTGTACGATAAAGAAATCCTGGCGGCGCTTTCCAGTTCGCGGGTTCTGGCGTCCATGATCACCCCGGCGGTACTGATCTCGGCCTGCGGAACGCTGATCTTTTCGACTTCGGCGAGGATGGGGCGTATTTTCGATCGGGTTAATGTCATGAAAGGTGAGGTGGAAGCTGTTGTGAACGGCAAGATGTCCCACCCGCACGAGCGAATGGAGCATCTCAAGGATCAGATAGAACTTCAGAAACTCCGCGCAAAGCTGATCCACAAGGCCATGGTCTGCCTTTATTCCGCCACGGCCCTCTTCATTGCCTCCAGCCTGGCTATTGCCGTCAATGTGGCCTACAACAGCTCAGACAGTGCCTGGATACCGACCCTGATCGCCCTCACCGGCGGCCTGTCCCTGTTTGTCGCTTCTGCCCTGCTACTCTACGAAAGCCGCTTCAATCTGAAATTCGTCAACTGCTCCATCGATTTTATCGAGTTTCTGGAGGAAAAAGCGGTAGAGCGGAACAAAAACCAGATCACTCCCACCTGATAATCTTCCCGAACATTCGGATGTCGCGATAATGCGGAACTCTCAACTGCCCGGTGAAGTTTTCAGGATTTTTCAAACACTTACGGATGTTCCGTCCCGATCCATCGCTGTAGTGTCAGCTGGTTCGCGTGTCTTTAAGACGAGGTAGTCCTTCTTGTCCATGTCGAAGAGCTGTTTCCGATAGCGGCTCGTAAGATCGTGCCACTCGCTGATTCTCATGCTGAAACAGCTTTCCTCGGGATAGGGCAACGTATTCATAAAGGTTCAGGGCTAACTGCCACATGATGTTCAGCGCGAAGTTATTAACAGCATCCTGGTCGGTGCAATCTTGGGTGATGGATTATGACCAGACCGAGCATGGCGTTCAGCTCGTAGGTCTTTCGCCCATTGAACTCGTCGTAATGCCGAAATAGTTTATCAACAGGGAGTTTGTGCAGTATCTCTTCCCGAAACAGATGCGCCCATGGGTGTTGAAAACCTGTAACAGCCTGTGGTATATAGTTTGTCCATAATAACTTTCGAGGTAAAACAGATGATATCAAAAATTATTCTGATGGTAGCAGTGCTGGGGACAATCGTCACCGGCAGCGTATGGGCCGAGGAGATCAACCCGGTACTGGGGAAGGTGGGAGACTTTGTCCTCAGGGAGGCCGATCTGGACCGGATCCTGGCCATCCAGCCGCCGGCGGTGCAGAAGCAGTTTCAGGACGCCCCCCAGCAGCGGATCAGCCTTGTCCGGGAGATCCTAATAAAAAAAGCGGTCGTTGCCAGGGCCCGCAAAGAGGGTTTTGACAGGAAGCCGGAGATAAAGGAACAGTTGGGCTACGTGTATGACAACTTCATTTCGCAGGAATACCTTGTCAAGGTCGTGACCGCCGGCGTGACCGTGCCGGAAGAGGACCTGAACAGGTACTACCGGGAGCACGAAAAGGATTTTCTGATTCCGGAGCAGATAACGGTGCGGCATATCCTGATAGCGTCGCTGAAAGAAGCCAAACCAGAGGAGAGTGAAAAGGCCCGCGGCAGGGCTGAGGGGCTTCTGCAGCGTCTGAAGAAGGGCGAGGATTTCGCCGGTTTGGCCAGGGAGTTCTCCGAAGACCAGATCTCGGCCCAGAAGGGTGGCGAGTTGGCCGTCATCACCCTCGGCAAGACCAATTCGGAAGAGTTTGAAAAAGCCGCCTTTGCCCTTAAGCCTGGTGAGATCAGCGGTATTGTGACCACTTCCTACGGGTTTCACATCATAAAGATGGATGACCGGCGGAAAAAACGGACTGCGGCCCTGTCCGAGGTCAGGGATTTCATATTCAACAGGCTCAAGACCGAATTTGAGCAGAAGAAAGCTCAGGAATTCGTGGAGCAGGTCGTAAAAGATGCCGGCATGGAGCTGACAACCGAAAAGAGTGTCGGCGCACAGGAGCCCGGTGACAAAAATCCGGTCAGCAGAAAAAAGGACGACCCGAAGAAATAGTAATGTCTGTTTCAAACCTGATCATCCGGAACCGCGCATGGTCGCAAGGACGGTTTTTTCAGAGCATCGCCCGACACAACAAACCCGCTGACTTATGTATTTATGATTGACTTTGATGTGACGATATTGTAAAAATTTGCATTTCGGGGATTTCCCATCCCGACATCCGGCTTTTCGATCATGGGTGCTCCCCAGACATCAGCCTCGTTTCCATTTGAAAGGTAACTGAACGATCATGCATGACAAGATCAAGATTTTTACCGGCAATTCCAACCCGGCCCTCGCCCAGAAGATCTGCGACTTTCTGCATGTGCCCCTCGGCGGCGCACGGGTCCGCAACTTCTCCGATGGTGAGATCATGATCGAAATCACCGAAAATGTCCGCGGGCGTGATGTCTATGTCGTTCAGTCCACCTGCGCACCAACTAATAACAACCTGATGGAGCTGCTGATCATGACCGATGCCCTCAAACGGGCTTCGGCAGCGACCATCACCGCCGTGATTCCCTATTACGGGTATGCCCGCCAGGATCGCAAGGCCGCACCGCGCACACCGATTACCGCCAAACTGGTGGCCGACCTGATCACCACTTCCGGCGTTGATCGTGTGGTTACGATCGACTTGCATGCCGGCCAGATTCAGGGTTTTTTTAATATCCCGGTGGACAATCTGTATGCCGCGCCGGTCATTCTCGACTATCTCAAGACCCGTTTCAAGGGCGAAGAGGTTGTCATGGTTTCCCCGGACGCCGGCGGCACCGAACGTGCCCGCGCCTTTGCCAAGCGCCTGGGGTGCACCCTGGCGGTTATCGACAAGCGCCGCACCGGCCCCAATGTGGCCGAGGTCATGCACCTGATCGGTGATGTCCGGGGCAAGATCTCCATTATTCTGGATGACATGATCGACACCGCCGGCACCCTGACCCAGGCGGCCAAGGCACTCAAGGAAAACGGCGCCAGTTCCATCTACGCCTGTGCCACGCACGGGGTGCTCTCCGGACCGGCCATCGAACGCATCAACAACTCCGACATAGAAGAGATCGTTCTGACCGACACGATACCACTGGGCGACAAGGGTCAGCAGTCTGGCAAAGTACGTATGCTTTCCGTAGCTGATCTTCTGGCTGAGGCTATCCGGCGTATCCACGAGGATGAATCGGTCAGTTCACTGTTCGTATAAGCACTATAATTTTACCTGTACAAGATGGGTATATCCCGTCACTACCATTGGAGGAACACCATGCAAGAGAAACAATTGAACGTCGAATTGAGATCCAAGACCGGTAAGGGCATCAGCCGTCAGCTGAGAAGCGCTGATATGGTTCCGGGCGTTGTATACGGCAAAGGCATGGATCCCATGGCGATCAGCATCAAGTATCGCGAACTACAGGCCGCCATGGCTGGCGAAGGCGGCCAGAACAACCTGATTACCCTGGTGGGCGGCGGCAGCCTGGATCAGTGCATGGCGATCATTGTCGACCTGCAGCGTGATACGCTCAAAGGCACCTACCGGCACGTTGACCTCCATCGCATCAACATGAACGAGACACTGCGCGTTACCGTACCGATTGTTCTGAAAGGCGCCGCCATCGGAGTCAAGGAAGGCGGCCTGCTGGATCTGGCCCACCACGAACTGCATGTGGAATGTCTGCCGGGCAGCATCCCCGACCATATCGAAATCGATATCACGGACCTGGCGATGGCCCACTCGATCCATGTCAGTGATATTGTGGTCCCGGAAGGCGTCAAGATTCTGGACAACCCAAAAACACCGATTGTCAGCGTTCTCGGCAGAGCCAAGGAAGAGGAAGAAGTTCCAGCTGTTGCCGCCACAACAGCCACAACAGCCGCAGCTCCGACTCCGACCGCAGCCTGAGCCCTCGACTATAGAACCGAATGAATACGTATGTCATAGCGGGGCTGGGCAATCCCGGCCCCAAGTATCAATGGACCCGCCACAACGCGGGTTTTCTTTTTTTGGACCGCCTGGCACACCTTGAGAACCTGCCCATAACCCGCACGTCATTCTCGGGTCTGGCCGGAGAATGGAAGCACAACGACAAACGTCTCATCCTTCTCAAACCGCAGACCTTCATGAATCTTTCGGGGCGGGCCATCATGCAGGCGCTCCAGTTCTACAAACTTCCCCTCTCGCAGCTGATCGTCGCCCATGACGAACTGGATCTGCCCTTCGGTACTGCACGTCTCAAACAGGGCGGCGGACACGGTGGGCACAACGGTCTGCGTTCAATCATGGAGCAGCTCGGCAAGGGCGACTTCACGCGCCTTCGAATAGGAATCGGGCGACCGCCCCATGGTGATACGGTCAACTACGTACTGGGAAACATCCCGCCGGCCGAGATGGAAATCCTACCCCGCGTTCTGGACGGCGGACTGGAGATGCTGGAGATGATGCTGGATGAGGGACTGCCCAAGGCCATGAGCCTTTACAACAACAAGAATTATCTGACACTGTAGACAGGATAGTTCGTTAGCCACAGTGCTTTCTGTTTAGTATGCTCAGAAAGCATTGTGTAACTCACTAAAGGATTAACATTATGGGTTTCAATTGCGGTATCGTCGGACTGCCCAACGTAGGAAAATCAACCATCTTCAACGCGCTAACCTCGGCCGGTGCCGAGTCGGCCAACTACCCGTTCTGCACCATCGACCCCAACGTCGGCATCGTCCAGGTGCCGGATCCACGCATGGACCAGCTGTCCGCTATTGTCAACCCGCAGAAGATTCAGCCAACCACCATCGAATTCGTCGACATCGCCGGCCTTGTGAAGGGTGCCAGCTCCGGCGAGGGTCTTGGGAACCAGTTTCTCGGCCATATCCGCGGCACGGATGCCATCGTCCATGTGGTACGCTGCTTCGACGACGATAACGTGGTGCATGTCAGCGGGCGGGTCTCGCCGGCCGACGACATCGAAGTCATCAATACCGAGCTGGCGCTGGCGGACCTTGATACCGTGGATAAAAAGATCCAGCGAGCCGAAAAGATGGCTCGCAGCGGTGACCAGAAGTCCAAGGATGAAGTAGCCTTCTACCAGCGTGTCCGGGCACTGCTGGAACAGGTAAGTAAGCTCAAGGGCGCTGCCGAGAACGAAGATGAACGCAGCTGGATGCGTGAACTGCATCTGCTGTCAGACAAGCCGGTGTTGTATGTCGCAAATGTGGCCGAGGACGACCTGTCCGGCCAGCACCCGTTCGTGGCCCAGGTGCGGGAGATTGCCGCCACCGAAGGAGCCGGGGTCGTTGTCATCTGCGGCAAGCTGGAGGCGGAGATTTCAGAACTGGACGGGGAAGAGAAACAGGACTTCCTGCATGATATGGGGGTTAAAGAACCGGGCCTGGACCGTCTGATCCGCAGCGGCTACGAGCTGCTCGGCCTAATCACCTACTTTACCGCCGGCGTCAAGGAGGTGCGGGCCTGGACAATCGTCAACGGCACCAAGGCACCCGGAGCTGCCGGTGTGATTCACTCCGATTTCGAGAAGGGCTTTATCCGGGCCGAGGTTATCGCATTCAACGACTATATCGCCTGCAACGGCGAGTCCGGCGCCAAGGAAAAGGGGCTGATGCGGCTTGAGGGCAAAGAATATGTGGTCAAGGACGGGGATGTGATGCATTTCCGTTTCAATGTCTAAGCCGATACGGCACAGGTGGCTCATCAAAAAGGCTGTATGGTTCCTGACCAGACAGCCTTTGCATATCTGACCTGCAGCACAACCGCAAGGAGCACACCTTGTCACACCAACAATCGAAAAATCGTTTGTTCAATTTTGTATCCAAGAGGCCTCGCCTGATCCTGACCCTGGCCCTGCTTTGTTCGGTCGCAGCCGTGGTCTACACGATCAAAAACATGGAGTTCCTCACCGGCCGCGACGACCTGATGCCGAAAAACGCCGCCTTCCAGGTGGATTACCGCGCCTATCGCGCCGAATTCGGCGATCAGGAGGAGATCGTTGCCGTTATCGAATCGGACGATGCCGAACGCGCCACCCGTGCCGCCGATGCGCTCTATGCGCGCCTGAACCGGGAAAAAGGCGTTTTCCGCGAGGTATTCCATCCCGGCGGCCTGCCCTATTTCCGAAACAACGGCCTGCTGTTCATGCCGCTGGAAGATATCAAACAGCTGCGTAACACCCTGACCATGGCGGCCCCCGTGCTGAAGGACCTGGCGGCCGCCCCGTCGATACAGACGCTCTTCACCAGTCTGACCCGTCAGATAGACGGCTATCTGGCCAACCCCGACCCAACGTCGCTGAAAAGTCTGACATTCATGCTGACGACCCTGGACAAGGGTTTCAAAGCCTTTAACGGGAAAAACGGCTCAGGTATGTCGATGGACTCCTTCCTGAAAGGGAGCCAGGACGGCAAACCGTCCCTGCTGGAGAGCGCCGGAAAGCAGCAGGTCGTCACCGTACTGCCGATCAAGCAAGCGGGCAGCTTTGTGCCGGCCGAAAAGGCCATCAAAACGGCGCGGAGTGCGCTGGATGAAATCCTTAGCAAACCCGAATTTAAGGGGATCAAGGGCGGTCTGACCGGTGTGCCGGTGCTGGAGTATGAAGAAATGGCCACCAGCCAGCGCGATATCGAGATCGCCACCATACTCTCCCTGTCACTGACCGTGATCCTGCTGCTGTTCGCCTTCCGCGGGCTGCTGAACGTCATCGCCGCCATGGTCTCGCTGATCGTCGGCATCTGCCTGTCATTCGGCTTTGCCACGCTGGCCATCGGCCACCTCAATATTCTTTCGATGGTCTTCGCCATCATGCTGATCGGCCTGGGCATCGAGTATGGCATTCAGGTCGTTCTGCGCTACCAGGAAGAGCTCAGAAACGGCTCCAGTGGCCTGGCTGCCATCGAGACCGGACTGACCAGCAATGTCCGCTCGATCATCATGGCAGCCGCCACGGTGGCCCTGGCCTTCGCCACTTTTGCCTTTACCGATTTCAAGGGCATTGCAGAACTGGGCATCATCGCCGCTGGCGGGGTTTTTATCTGCGTCCTGGCAACCTTTACCGTCCTGCCGGCCATGCTGATCCTGCTGGAGCGTTTCCGCAAGCCGGCAGCACCCGTGCCGCCCGACCCCGTGCAGCCCGCCCCCAAGGCACGCACAGCCGGGTTGCCATTCCTGAAAGCCCTGTACAACAGCCCGCGAGCGGTCATTGCCGTAACCCTGCTTATCACGGCCCTGTGCATCTATCCTGCCGTGCAGACACGCTTCGACTACAACCTGATGAATCTGCAGGCCAAGGGGCTACAGTCGGTGGAATACGCCTACAAGCTGATGCGAAGTCAAGAAAACTCTGGCTATTTCGCCGTCGTTACTGCCAAAGACACGGCAGAAGCCCGGCAACTGACCGAACGACTGGAGAAGCTGCCGTCTGTTGACCATGTGGTCAGTCTGCTGGCGCTGGTCCCCGACCAGCAGGCGTCGAAGCTGGCAGAGTTGGCGGCCCTGCGGCAGGTCATGGACGGAGTCAGGCCGGCTCCCTACGAGGAAAACCTGCGACCCATGGAACTGCCCGCTATCTTTGAACGCTTCCGTGACCGGGTAGACAAGCTGAAAATCAGGCTGGAAACCGACAAGGCCGCCGAGGCCCGTCCAGTGGGGGCCTTCCTCAAAACTCTGGATGGTTTCTTCACGTCACTGGAGAAGGAAAAGGACAAAAACGCTCTGGGGATGCTGCGCGAGTTTCAGGGGGGCATGTTTGCGGAGCTACCTGACAAGCTGCGCATGCTGAAAGAGAGCCTGAATGCCGCCCCGGTCAGCGCGAAGGATATTCCCGAGGAGCTCAGGAAACGCTTCGTAGGAACAAGCGGCAAGTTGCTACTGCAGGTAGCACCCAAACACGAGATCTTCGAACATGGGCCGCTGCAGGAGTTCGTCAGCCAGGTCAAGGGGATTGTACCCCATGCAACCGGCGAACCGGTCATGGTCTATGAATCCCTGACGGTACTGCGCGATTCCTATTTGAAAGCCTTCGGCTACGCCTTCATCGGTATCGCGGTTATCCTGCTGATCAACTTCAAGAGCCTGCGGTTCGCCCTGATCGGCTCACTACCACTGGCAGCGGGGCTGCTGATCATGATAGGGGGCATGTGGCTGGCCGGGGTCAGCTTCAACTCGGCAAATATCATCGTCCTGCCGCTGATACTGGGGGTGGGGATCGATTCGGCCATCTACATCATCAACCGCTATCGCCAGGGGCATGAGACACCGACTCAGGTGGCCCTGTCGAGTGCTGGCATCGGCGTATTCCTGAATGCCCTGACGATTCTGTTCAGCTTTGGGGCTCTGATGGTGGCCCACCACCAAGGGGTCTTCAGCATCGGCGCTGTCATGTCTCTGGGGATGGTCGCCAGCGTGGCGGTCTTCATGGTCTTTCTGCCGGCCCTGCTGGAGATCTGGGGGAAACGGTAATCCGTTTACCGTTTACCGGATCACGGCCCACGGATTCTAGGGCGCCGTGACGTTGATGGTTTGGCTCACTTCCCCACTTGGATTCATAACTATGATCCGGAAATCCTTGTTGACCGGCGAATAGGGGTGTCTCTGGTAGATAAGTCTGGTGCAGTCTTCATAGATCAGTTTTTCTCTCTCGGCCAGGTCCTGCCCGCCTTGTCCTCCAATTTTCACGCCGTCAACATAAACCGATGAATTCTGCTGAAAGTTTCTTCCCACAATGAGCAGTTCATAGTAGTCCACAAAGTGGCTTCCTATCATGATCTGAGCGATTTCCGGCTTGGTTTCGATCATCAAACCCAGAGCCACGGAAGCGTTATCCGCTGAATTCCTGACAACAACCTGATGGAGGCCGCCCGGTACATTGGGTACACTGAAGACCAGCGCCTCGCTTGATACGAATCGGCTTTTTAGTACGGAGCCGTCGAAAACGAGTTGCGATCTCTCAATAAAGCTCTGCCCGCGGGCCGTCACCTCCCGTTCCGCCCCCTGGCTACACGAGCTGATCACATCCGGCGACAATCCGTTCAGAACCGGACGTTGCGGCAGTATGGTAAAGTTGTACGGGCGGCTGACAACCCCGTCGGAACGTTTGAGATACAGCGCATAGAGGCCCGGTTGAAGCTGCTGCGGAATGGAAAATTCGGCCTGTTTCCCGTCACTGACCCTGGCAGCTACCTCCACGCTGCCCAGATAGGCGCTGGCCTGGGCGCCGAAACCGGAACCGAACATCATCACCTTGCTGCCCGGTTCCGCCTGAGCCGGGATGATGCTGAGTATTGCCGGAGCCGCTGCAGGGGCAGTAGCCGGGGTAGTTGCAGGTACATTCGCCGGGGCGGCCTGGTTCTTTACGCGCTGCGGACGCTCGGCGGCTGAAGCGCAGACCTGGGCACCGCAACAGATCGTGACCGCAAGCACAAGCATTGTAATGATCTTCATAAGCTACCTCACTGGTATGGAAATTCCCGGGAGACCTGTCGTCAGCCGGGAGCTGTTTCAGTTCTTGGCCGTCATGGACAGCCAGATTCCGCCTGTCACAAAAAGCATATTCGCCCCCCAGGCGGCGACTATTGGGGGCAGCACCCCACTGCGGCCATAGGAAAGCAGCACCGCATTGACAACAAAGTAGGCGAATCCGATGGCGATGCTGGCCCCGATACCAAGGGCCACGCCGCCTGAGCGGCTGTTCCTGAGGGCAAAGGGGATCCCGAGTATCACCATCACAAAGGCGGCAAAAGGCGCCGAAAGTTTGGAATGCATCATGGTCAGGTAGCGGAAGGAATTGTAGCCGCCACGGCGCAGGTTATCGGCATATTCCTTCAATTTGCGGTAGCTGAGGTTGTCGGCGCTGTTGTCCAGAATCTTCAGGTCATTGACCTTGAGGTTCAGTGCAATATCCATGGACGGAACCTTCCGCATGGCAAAACCGCCCCCCGGGCTGAACTCCTTCACGACAGCATTCTTCAGCGTCCAGCTGCCATTGCGGAATTCAGCGGATTCGGCATCAATTCGGCCAAGCGGGTTCATTGACCGGTCAACGGTCCAGACAATGACTCCTTTGAGCCTCTTTTCCTGCGCTTCGAAGAGTAGGGCCTGAACTATCATTGTCTCGGAACGGAACCAGATGTTGTTGCGTTTGAATACGGCATTGACACCCTGTTTCTTGATCAGGACCCGCTCGATGTAATCCATGCGCTCATAGCTTTGCGGTACAACCAGCTCCGTATTGATCAGCAGCAGCAGGCTGGCGATAAGGCCGAGCACCAGCATGGGCAGGGAGATGAGCAGCAGGCTGATGCCGCAGCTGCGCATGGCAATGATCTCGCTGTTGCGGGATAACAGGCCGAGAGTCAAGAGCGTGGCCATCAGGATCGAGAAGGAAGCTGTCTGGCCGACCATCTCCGGCAGCTTGCAAACAAAAAATCCGACAATATCGATGGCACTTCCGCCGGCGCGGACAAAGCGGGGTATCTTGTCCATCATGTCAAGCACAAGATAGACCGCCACGAAACTACCCAGGCACAGGGCCAAAAGTCGCAGCCAGGCAACAGCTATGTAACGGTTGAGGATGCTCATGACTCAGGCCTGCTTCCGTTTCCGGGCGAACAGGTCGGTCAGGAAGGCCGGCAGCAGTCCCCGTTCCAGGGAAGCCCTGCGCAACAGGTACCAACCCAGCCCCAGAAAGATCATATTGGGCAGCCAGAGCGCCAGAGCAGGCGGAAGGCTGCCCTTTTCGGCCAGCGTTCTCAGCAGCGACTGCAGCACATAATAGGCCAGCAAAATAGCGATGCTGGTGGAAAAGCCGGCCGATTTTCCCGAGCGGCGGTTCTGCATCCCCAGCGGCACAGCCACAACGGCAAAAACCAGTGAGGCAAACGGAAAGGCGAAACGGCTGTGCAGTTCAGACTGCATCTTGAGTCTGACCGGTTTCGTCGCAGCCGGGTTGGCAATCTGTTGACGCAACTCTGCCAGCGTCATATCCAGTTCATTCCTGCCCAGCCCCGTCCCCTGACCGGCACCGGCGATGGTCATGGTGTACTCGCCGAAATTAACCAGCCGGTATTCCTCAGCCGTGCCGGTGGCGTGGATGCTGCCGTTTTTGAGAGACAGGCGGATATCGTTGCGATCGGGGCCGCCGCTGAGAACGCCGTCTGCCGCGAAAATGGTCAGCGGGCGAGCCTGCTCACGGCCATCGTAAATGATGACCCCCTTGAGGATGTGCTGTTCCTCGTCGTAGTGTTCGGTGTACATGACAATACCGGGGATATCGTCCCAGAAGACCTTCTCGCGGATGGTGGCTGCCACGTTCTGCTTCAGTATGGCGAAACTGAGGTTCTTGAAGGCGCTGTTGCCCCAAGGGACGCCGATCGTACTGGCGGCAAGCGTCAGCAACGCCGCTAAAATGCCACACAGCACAACCGGCGGCATGAGCTGCATCAGGCTGATGCCGCCGGCCTTCATGACCGTGATCTCATTGTCTGCCGAGAGCCGGCCAAAGGCCAGCAATACCGCCAGCAGAAAGGCCATCGGGATCGTAAAAACCAGAAATGAGGGCATCAGGTACAGGATCATCAGGCTGACATCCGCCAGCGGGACCCCGCGCGAAATCACCAGGTCGGTCAGCTTGATCAGGCGCCCCATCAGCAGGATCAGGGTGAATACCATGATGCCCAGCAGGAATAGCGAACTGATTTCGCGGATTATGTACAGGCTGAGAATGCGTTTCATCGCGGTGATGATACATGACAACGGCAAGGGTGTAAAGGCAGGCTGAAATATGGAGTTGAAATATATCTCATCATAAAAAACGCCTCCCTTGTGAGGAGGCGTCTCAATGATACCCGTGTGCGAAAGCCGGAATCAGACAGCTGCCGACCAAAGGCCGTGCAGGTTGCACAGCTCACGTGCTGTCACGCTGGTGGCGGCAACCTTGAATAGCGCTACTGCGGCGTCACCCGGTTTGAGAAACTGACGATAGGCCTTGCCGTCGGCGATCAGTTCGATCCACTCGATGTAGTGCTTCTCCTCCATCGGATGGGCCACGCTGCCGATCGTAACCTTGTAGCCGCCGTCGATCTTTTCAATCACCGGGACATGCTTTTCCTTGGCTGCATCAACGGTGTTCTCGGTCAAGAGGGTCATCGGCTCTCCACAGCAAACCAGTTCCCCATCGCCGGCATGGACGACCTCGACAATATTCCCGCACAGTGCACATTTGTAGACTTCGAGACTTTTCGGCATATTCTGCTCCTTTTCTGTTTTAGGATTTGGTTGCCCGTTTAACAGGACTATTTTTATTTTTTATACCGCACTTTCATTTTTTTGCAAGGATGAAATAAAAAAAACGGGGGTACGTTGCCGCACCCCCGTCGATAGTACAAGATTTATGAAATATCAGGAAAGCTGGCGACCGCCTTCGGCAGCCCATTTCTCCAGCATGGGTGTGGTAACGGACTTGGGACGCTCAATGGCGTAGCCCAGACCGCGGTCCCAGGTAATGTTGGCCATGCAGCCGAGGGCGCGGCCTACACCGAACAGAACAGTGTAGAAATCCCACTCGGTCAGACCATAGTAGTACTGGATAACGCCGGACTGAGCATCGACGTTCGGCCAGGGGTTCTTGGTCTTGCCGTGCTCGGTGAGTACGCCGGGAGCAACTTCAAAGATCATGGAAACAACCTTGAACAAAGGATCGTCCTTGAGGCCGGGAGTGTTTTGGCAGAACTCACGTTGTGCCATGTAACGAGGGTCGGTCTTGCGCAGAACGGCGTGGCCGTATCCCGGAATAACCTGACCGGCATTGAGTGTATCCCAGAGAGCAGCCTTGATCAGCTCTTTGGTTGGCTCTACGCCTTTGCAGTACTTCTCCTGGAACTTCATGGTCCAGTCCAGGACCTCCTGGTTGGCGAGGCCGTGCAGCGGGCCGGCCAGGCCGTTGAGGCCCGCGGAGTAAGAATAGTAAGGGTCGGACAGGGCCGAGTGCACCAGATGAGTGGTGTGGGCCGAAACGTTGCCGGACTCATGGTCGGAGTGCAGGATAAAGTACATACGGGCAACATCTTTGTAGGATTCGCTCTGGCCGATCATGTGGGCAAAGTTGGCGCCCATGTCAAGTTTCGGGTCGATCGCAATCTGTTTGTCGCCACGATATTTCAGGTTGTAGATGAAGGCGGCGATTACCGGGATACGGGCCACTATGTCGCAGGCGTCCTCGTAAACGGATTCCCAGGCGGTCATCTTGTTGAACTTGCCGGAGTTGTAGAAACCGGCGAACTTGGAGTCTTTCTGTAGGGCCAGCATAGCCACGGAGAGCATGACCATCGGGTGGCTGTCTCTCGGCAGAGCGCGCAGGGCAGTGAACACATACTCGGGTACAATCTGGCGGGTCTTCCACTCGGCCACGACTTCGGCAACCTGGGCATCAGTCGGGACATCGCCGGTCAGCAGGAAGTACCAGAAGGACTCAACCGTCGGATACGTAGAACCGGCAGCTTTGGGCAGTGCTGCAAAGGTTTCCGGAATAGTCTTGCCGCGGAAACGGATACCTTCCTGAGGATCCAGGTAGGAAATGTCGGTCACGAGCGAACGGATGTCACGTGCGCCGCCGATACACTGATCGATGTTAACCTGATCGATGATAACCTTGCCGAACTCTTTGACGAGACGGGTGATCCGGGGACGATGCTCCTCGATTTTCTGCTTGAGCGTTTCTTTCAAAGCCATGTGTGTACTCTCCTTTTGTGGTGTGGGGCAAAATAAACTGCCTTAAAATCAGGTGGATACAGGAATGAATACTCGCTTTTTAGAATACTGTATACAATTTGTAGCCGTAGTTATATCAAAGCTTTGATAAAATGCAACAAATATTTTGTGGGCTGGTCATGGTGTAAGAATCACCAGTTCCTCGCTGGAGTATGTCAACTGCTTGAGCCCGTCATTGCTGAGATAAAAGGTGTTTTCGACACCGATGGCCCCCTCGCCGGGGAAAACAACTTTGGGCTCGAAGGCGAAGGCCATCCCGACCTCCAGCGTCATATCCTTGAAACCGCGGGCAATGAACGGATATTCATCGATCTCGACCCCCAGACCATGACCGATGAAAGAGACCTGTGATCCCTTGGCGCCCATGAAGCTGTCGGCGTAGCCCAGATCTACGGCCAGGGCCAGGCACTGGTCGTAGATTTCGCCCCAGACAACGCCCGGCCCGGCAATCTCGGTCATGCGGCGCTGCACCGCCAGCATGTCGTCATACCCCTTGCGCAGACGGTCTGAGATGCCGCCGATGGCAAAGACACGGGTCTGATCGATCAGATAGCCGTCAACGCAGCCGGCAAAATCGATGATAACCGGTTCGTTGCGTTCGATCCTCTTGAGGCCGGCGCTCTGGCCGAAAGAGGGGTTCAGCCCCAGCCCTCCCAGCGGCGTATCGGAATAGGACGGAACCGCGCTGTCGGTGCCGGAGAAGACCTGTCCGTAAAACAACTCCGAGTTGAAGCCGCGCATGCGCACCTGCCCCTGATGACCATCCTTTCTGGCGGTATATTCAAGCTCGGCGGCGATTTCCAGGTCCGTGGCCCCCTCGCGGATGATCTCAGCGGCCCGCAGGTAAACCTTGTGGACTTGATCGGCGGCGTCCTTCATCAGGTGGATTTCGTAGTGGGACTTGGTCATCCGCACCTGGCGGATCAGCGGAGTGGCGTCCAGGTATTCGGAGGTCGGATAAACCTTTTTGTAGCGCTCGAAGAAGCTGACCGGCAGCACATCCAGCTCCATGCCGATCCGCTCCGGCTCAGGATAACCGTAGCGGGCCAGAATGTCGGGAATATCCTTCATGGATCCGAATGGTACAATCTCTTTCAGCCCCGACTCCATCCGTGCCCGGCTGAACTCCTTGCGGGCCATGTAGAGCGGCTGACCCTGGGCCGGAACGTACAGGCAGCCGCTCTGGGTGGTGCCGGTAAAGTAGAACAGGTCGGCGTTCTGGACAATGATGACGGCATCCAGCCCCTGCCCCGCCATCAGTTTTTGGAGCCTGCTGCAGCGGTATTCAAGCTCTGTTGCCGGGGTAAGACGCATGGGCAGTTTCCTTATCTTTTCAGCAGAATGGCGATGATCAAAAGTGCAAACAGTTACAGCGAATGTGGCCATGGCGATCTTGAGGACTGACCAGCAAACCGTCTCCTACTCAGTCCCGGTTTAACCCGTCGCCAGCGGTGGTGGGCTGAATCTGCCCGACAAGCAGCCCTCCCATGGCGCCGGCCTTGTCAATGGCCCGTTCCACCTCTTCCGGCAGACCGATGTCCTGAACCTGAATCACCCCGCCGCAACAATGAATACCAGTACAATGAATGTGCTGACGATCAACAGGACTATTTTTCGGGACAGATTCGTGGGGGGCTCGTTAAAGGAAGCAGTTTTCTGCCTCGGTCCGGCTGAATATGAGAGCAGCAGACAAAGACATCTTCCGTTTCGACAAACACCGGTCTGTTTAGCGGGAATATTACTCGCGAAGCCCTTCCGGTCGCAATAGTTTTTTTGCTGTTCACACCGCTGCCTTGATCAATACGCGGCTGGCGGTTTGCAACCTGTCTGATTCCACCCGTAGCACACTGACGAAAAATGCCACTGAACTTTCGAAGGAATCTTCAGCAAAAATCCTCATCCAGGGCAACTGTGACGAACTTGGTTCAGCTGAATATAACCTGGCGCTTGGCGAGCGTCGCGCCAAATCGGCTCAACAATATCTCCTCACTCTGGGCGTGAAAGCCGAATAGGAAGCTGCAACGGTTCATTTGACAGGAAGTGTTTATACTTTTGAAAATTTATCAGATTCTGTGTACAATTAAATGCAGGTATTTGCAAACAGGCAAAAGATTTCAGGTTACACCAGACAATGAATGGAGGAATACGATGAAAACGATAACATTGCTTGCTGTTGCTTTATGCATGTTTTTTTCAAGTACGGAAGTTTTTGCTGATGGTCAGTCGGTGTCGATGGCGACTATAACCAATGTACGCGAAGTTTTCAGAACCATCACCATGCGCGAACCAATCACCTCACGGGAAGAAATCTGCGAGGAAGATAAAGGTATTGGCGGCGCAATATTGGGGGGTGTTGCCGGGGGGTTCGTTGGAAACCAGTTCGGCAAGGGTTCCGGCAATGCGGCCATGACAGCTCTTGGAGCTGTCGCTGGCGCTGTTACCGGTCAGAACATGACCCGAGGCACAAAATGCTACCCGCGGGACCGAATCAGCTATGTTGAACGGGAGAAGGACGTGATTGACGGGTATATTGTCACTGTTGACAGCGGAGAAGAGTTCCGTACAAAAACCCGCTATCATGTTGGCGACCGCGTTAGGATCCGCTCCACCATTGAATAGCGCAAAACGGTAATCAACACTCCGGCACTGTCCTGGTCAAAAAAAGCCCTTGAGAAATCAGGGGCTTTT
>JBBQXT010000038.1:0-22344 GCA_038209415.1 Geobacterales bacterium | reverse complement strand
CCCTTGCCCCCCAGCAGGTTCTTCATGTCGGCCCGGCCTTCGGCCTGGCCATTCCCAAAGAAATACACAAACTTGTGCGCCATTGTGCTGCCTCCTCTGAAATAGATAACAACGGTGCGATTTACACTCGCTAAAAACGTTTATTCATAATAAAAATAACAGGTTGCAGAGTCAGACTATAACGCGGTTTTTCAAAATGGCAACAATTTTTGTGGTAAATTCATCTATTTTGTATCCCAGCTGGTTATATCGGCGTTTTTACCATCGCCACCCTTGGCACCGTCGGCGCCGTAAGAGAAGAGGTCGTAATCACCATGCTCCCCCGGGGATACATACAGGAAATCGTTGCCCCACGGGTCTTTGGGGACCTTTTTGCTCTCCAGATAGCCCTCATCCTTGTAGGTTTTGGGGATCACGCCCACGGTCGGCTTGGTAACCAGAGCGGACAGGCCCTGTTCAGTGCTGGGATATGAGCCATTGTCCAGCTTGTAGAGTTTGAGTGCCGTCTCGATATTTTTGATCTGCACCCGGGCATCGGTGACCTTGGCATCATCCGTGCGTCCCATCAGTTTGGGACCGACAATAGCCGCCAGCATTGCCAGGATGACGATTACCACCATGATTTCAATCAGGGTAAAGCCGCTTCTGTTGTTGAGTCGTTGCATAGTGAGACAACCTCCGTCAGGTGTATTCTTTACTCTGTGAATGTTACATGAAGGTTTGAGCCCGGACAAGATTATTCGGTTTCATTGTAGCTGACCCAAAAGAACCATTCTTTGCCTCAATTGGGGTGAATTATAGGGGATCGTAGTGGAGCCAAAGCAAAGAATGTAGCTCTATCGGTATGTTATGTTGCTCGGCGGGGTTGGCACGGGATGTGTAGTACTAAAATGCACAAGCCGGGAAGCAGAACAGACAATCCGGTGCTTCGGGCTGAAATAACCCACATCAAAGGAGAAGAGAAAATGAAAAAGACCGTTATTGCCCTGTTTGCCCTGGTAGCCTTTGCCGGAACCGCTTTTGCCGCAGACGTGATCGATCTGCCCGCAAAAAACGGCAATGTATCCTTCCCGCACAAGCAACACCAGGAAATGCTGAAGGACTGCACTAAATGCCACGAGAAAACCCCCGGCAAGATTGCCGAACTGGGCAAGGAGTGGGCACACAAGACCTGCAAGGGCTGCCACTCTGAAATGAAAAAAGGGCCGACTTCCTGCAAGGATTGCCACAAGAAATAAGCGGATGACATAGGTAGATTAAAGGGGTAGTGCGAAAGCGCTACCCCTTTTCTGTGGCGCCTCGCAGCACGTAGCGGCTGTCTTTTTGTTGAAGAAAGCCCTCTCGCTGCAGGTCTGAAAGATTGCGCTGAACATTTTCGCGCTCAGCGCCCAGCTGATCGGTCAATTCCGCGGCTGATTGCCCCGGAGTCGCCATGACCGCTCGCAGCAGGCGACTTCTCAGCTGGCGATTCGAACCCTCAAAGCGGGACTGCTGTGCGTGATGCCTGCTGCGCCGGCCGGGGTTGGGGTGGAGCTGTTTGAGGTGCACGCCGAAATCCATCAGGGCGTAGTACCACTGGCGCGGGTTTTTCCGGTCCAGTGTCGCGTCCACCAGCGGCATGATCTCGCGGTCGTCAACCTTGTCGCGGCCATGAAAAAAGAAATGGATGAAGACTGTACGGATATTGGTCTCGATCAGCGGCTCGGCGACTCCAAAGGCGAAGGCAGCCACGGCACGGGCGGTGTAGGGGCTGATACCGGGCAGAGACTGTAGTTCAACGGTGCTGTGGGGAAACTCTCCGCCGAAGCGGCCGGCGATCTCTTCGGCACACCGTTTCAGGGCGATGGCGCGACGATTGTAACCCAAACCCTGCCAGATCAGGAGCACGTCCGGCAGCGGAGCGTCCGCCAGATGCCGAACGGTTGGGAAGGCCGCCAGGAACTCCGCATACTTGCCTCGGACCCGCTCCACCTGGGTCTGCTGCAGCATGATCTCGGACACCAGGATAGCGTAGGGGTCATCGGTCTCACGCCACGGCATGGGACGAGGGGTGGCGTGGTAGTGGTCGCGGATGGTTTTCCGGAAGGAGGAGATTCCTGCGGGGCTGAGCGTACCTGCCGTGTGATAGCGGAGCGACAACTTCAGCGGATCAAGCAAGGCTTTCCCGCCACTCATCGAGTGCCGCTAGCGCCCGTTCAGCCAGCAACTGCCGTTTTTCCTTTTTCTTTACCCGGCCGGGCAGTTCCGGGAACAGCCCGTAGTTGACGTTCATGGGCTGGAAATGGCGGGCGTCGCTGTTGGTAATGTGCGCCATGAGCGCCCCCAGAGCGGTCTCGGGCGGTGGGACTGCAGAGGGGTGGCCTTTCGAAATCAGTTCAGATGCGGTGATTCCGGCCAGGAAACCGCTGCCGGCCGACTCGACATAGCCCTCGACCCCGGTGATCTGTCCGGCGAAGATGATGCGCGGGTCCTGCTTGAGCTGCTGGGTCGGCAGCAGCAAGGTCGGCGAATTGATGAAGGTATTGCGGTGCATGGAGCCGAGCCGCACAAATTCCACATTCTCCAGACCGGGTATCATGCGGAAGACCCGGCGCTGTTCCCCATAGGTCAGTTTGGTCTGGAAGCCGACCAGGTTGTACATGGTTTTCTCACGGTTTTCGGCCCGCAGCTGGATAACGGCATGCGGCTCATACCCGGTATGCGGATCGGCCAGGCCGACCGGTTTCATCGGACCGAAGCGCAATGTCTCCACCCCCCGCTCAGCCATGGTTTCCACCGGCATGCAGCCCTCGAAGTGCACGATCTTTTCAAAGTCCCGGCTGGGAACCTTTTCGGAGCTCACCAGTTCACCCACAAAGCGCAGGTACTCCGTTTCATCAAGCGGGCAGTTGAGATAATCGTCACCATCGCCCTTGCCGTAGCGTGATGCTGCAAAGACTTTGGTCATGTCGAGGGATTCGGCGGAGACTATCGGGGCGATGGCATCATAAAAATAGAGCCGGTCACCGGTCAGGCTGGAGAGTGCGTTGGCCAGGAGGTCACTGGTAAGCGGCCCGGATGCGACAATAACGATGCCTTCGGCGGGGATGTCAGTGACTTCGCCCTGATCCAGGGAAATCAGCGGGTGGGTCGTGATCTTTTGAGAGATATAGTCGGAGAACAACTGCCGATCAACGGCCAGCGCCCCGCCGGCCGGTACACGGGTCGCTTCGGCCGCTTCCATGACCAGCGAACCGCAGCGACGCAGTTCCTCTTTCAAAAGACCGACAGCGTTTTCCAGTGAATCGCCGCGCAAGGAGTTGGAGCAGACCAGCTCCGCCAGGCCGGGCAGCTGGTGGGCGGGAGAGTATTTCTCGGGCTTCATTTCGCACAGCGTGACCGGAATTCCCCGACGGGCAATCTGCCAAGCCGCTTCGCAGCCGGCCAGGCCGCCGCCGATAATACTTATTCGCTTTGCCAGTCGCAACCTTCCTTCGGGCATTTCAGAAACTCACCCTTTTTCTTGTAAATCTTTTTGATTACGACCGGAAAGCCGCATTTGGGACAGGGCTGCTTGACCGGCAGATCCCACAGGGCGAACTTGCATTGCGGGTAGCGGTTGCAGGAGTAGAACATCTTGCCGAAGCGGGATTTTTTCTCGGTCAGCTCACCCTCTTTACACTCCGGGCAGACCACGCCGGTGCTCTTGGGTTTGACCAGCGGCTGGATATTCTTGCAGGCCGGATAGGCGGAACAGGCCAGGTACTTGCCGAAGCGGCCGTCCTTGATCAGCATGTCCGCCCCGCACTTTTCGCATTTTTCGTCGGAGATGACCGGTTCGGCGACTTCGCCCCCTTCCTGGTCGACGTTGCGGGTGTACTTGCAGCCTTCCTGAAAGCCGGAACAGGCGATGAATTTGCCGCGTTTGCCGAGTTTCACGACCAGCGGTTTGCCGCATTCCGGGCAAAGCTCATCGGTTGCCGCAGTGGTCAGGTCGGCCTTGTTGACTTCTCCCTCCTTCTGTTTCAGAAGCGCGATAAACGGCTCCCAAAATTCCTTCAGCAAGGGCTTCCACTCTTTTTCGCCGCGGGAAACCTGATCCAGCTCTTCCTCCAGGCCGGCGGTAAAGTTGTAGTCGACGTATTTCTGGAAATGAGCCGTCAGCAGGTCGCTGACCACCATGCCGACATCTTCCGGGAAGAAGCGCTTCTTGTCGAGACGGGCATATTTTCTCTCCACCAGGGTATTCATGATCGAGGCAAAGGTTGACGGTCGGCCGATGCCATACTCCTCCAGCGTCTTGACCAGGGTCGCCTCGGTATAGCGGGGCGGCGGCTGGGTGAAGTGCTGCTCGGGGAGAATCTCGTGCATCTTCAGCGCGGCCCCTTCTGTCATGGCGGGCAGCAGACCTTCCTTTTCCTCGTCCTGGTCATCCAGTCCTTCGATGTACAGTTTCATGAAGCCGGGGAAGCGGATGACTGTGCCGGCCGCACGCAAGCCGCAGTGTCTGGCTTCGGCGAAGGGCCCTTTGGCCGGTGCCGTGGCCAGATCGGCAGTGATGTCCACGGAGGTCTGGTCCAGGAGCGCCTCGGCCATCTGGCAGGCGACGGTCCGCTTCCAGATCAGCTCATACAGCTTATACAGGTCCGGGGTCAGATATTTTTTCAGTTCGGCAGGGGTCTTGGCGATGTATGTCGGACGGATGGCCTCATGGGCCTCCTGGGCATTTTTTGATTTTGTTTTGAATATGCGCGGTTTGGAGAGCGCATATTCCTTTCCATAGGCTGCGGAGATCACGTCGTGGGCATCCTTGAGAGCCAGGGTGGACAGGTTGACGCTGTCGGTACGCATGTAGGAAATCAGACCGACTGTACCCTCTTCCCCGATATCGATGCCTTCATAGAGTTTCTGGGCAGTCGACATGGTTTTCTTGGCCGAGAAACCGAGCTTGCGGGATGCCTCCTGCTGGAGTGTCGAGGTGGTGAAGGGGGGCGAAGGGTTGCGTTTCTTCTCGGATTTTGTGACCCTGGCCACCTGGAAGCTGCCCGACTGCAAGGCCGTTTTCAGTGCGGTTGCCACGTCCTCGCCGGGGATATCGAACTTGCCGAGCTTTTTGCCTCCCACATCCACCAGGCCGGCCTTGAATTCCTGTCCGGGAGCAACGCTCAGACGGGCTACGATGGTCCAGTATTCCTGCTCATTGAAGGCCAGAATCTCCTTTTCACGTTCACAGACCAGTCGCAGCGCCACCGACTGGACCCGCCCGGCCGAAAGGCCGTAGCGGATCTTTTTCCAGAGAAACGGCGAAAGGTTGAAGCCGACCAGATAGTCCAGAATCGAACGGGCTTGCTGGGCATTAACCAGATCAAGGGCTATGTCGCGAGGATTCTTGACGGCATGCAGAATCGCCTCTTTGGTGATCTCGTGGAACTCGACTCGCTGGATCTTTATGCCGGGACTCTTTTTGTCCAGGCCGAGTGCAGCCAGCAGATGCCAGGAGATCGCTTCACCTTCACGGTCGGGGTCGGTTGCCAGGAGCAGCCTGTCTGCCCCCTTGAGTGCAGCCTTGATTGCATCGAGATGCTTTTTGCTTTCCGGCAGCACGTGATACTTGGGCTCAAAGCCCTTCTCAATGTCCACGGAACCCTGCTTGCTCGGGAGAGCCCGTACGTGACCGAAGGAGGCCAGAACTTTATAATCGGGCCCGAGGAACTTTTCTATGGTTTTCCCCTTGGCGGGGGATTCGACGATGACAAGATTTTTCGACATAGGTAATAGAGTCCTTATCCAGTAACGGCGTAATGAGTTCCCGGCAGCGGCAGGACCGCCCCCTTGAGTTCAAGGTGAAGTAACATAGAGGAAACCTCGGCGGCTGTCAATTCAGTTTGGGAGATGATGTCGTCGATGTGCAGCGCTGACCTGGCCAGCAGTTCATAAATAGCCGCCTCTTTGGGCGTGAGAGAAAAACTGCGCAGCGTCGCTGTTTGCTGCTGCGGGGCTCCCGCAACTCCTTTGAAACCGGACAGCTCCTCCAGAATATCTTCAACACAATCAACCAGCTTGGCTCCCTGTTTGATCAGTCGGTTGCTGCCCCGGCAGGCGGCAAAGGTGATGTTGCCCGGCACGGCAAAGACATCCCGTCCCTGCTCCAGGGCGTACTGGGCAGTGATCAGCGAACCGCTGTTTTCGGCGGCTTCCACAACCAGCACACCTTGGGAAAGGCCGCTGATGATCCTGTTGCGGCGCGGGAAATTCTCGGCCAGCGGCAGGGTGCCCAGCGGGAACTCTGACACCAGACAACCTTTCCCGGCCGTTTCCTGGAAAAGCGGCCGATTTTCAGGAGGGTAGACTCGGTCGATGCCGCATCCCAGTACACCGATCGTCCTGCCGTTAACTGCCAGAGCCCCCTTGTGGGCGGCAGTATCGATACCGCGGGCCATCCCGGAAACAACCGTAATACCATGACCGGCCAGCGCCTCGGCCAGTCGTGTTGTCGCCTGAATGCCATAGGCGGTGGCCCGCCGCGAACCGACGATGGCCACGGCCGTCTCATGGCTGCGCAGTTCTCCTCGTACATACAGAAAGGGGGGCGGGTCCGGTATCTCAAAGAGCGACTTGGGATAGTCGCTTGAGGTGAATGTCACCAGCCGGGCCCCGCTGGCGGATAACCGGGCACACTCCTGCTCGGCAAAATTGCGCCAGGAACCTTGCGTGATGGAGTCCAGCACGACGGGCGTGACTCCCCGAACAGTTGAAAGTGCCGCTGGAGATGCGGATAAAGCGGCTTCGGGTGTTTCAAAACGTTCCAGCAATCTCCGGAAGGTGACATTGCCGATCCCGGGAACGGATTTTAGTCCTATCCAGTGCAGCTCTTTCATCGATCCAGGTCCTCCTCGGCAGTTGACAAAAAAAGACCGGCAGTCGGCCGGTCTTTTTTAATGGTTAACGGTGTGTCTATTTCGGATGACTGATCAGCTGGTCGCCCCGGTAAATTGCATCGATGCTTTTGACGACAAGTGCCGTGGCAGTCTTTTTCCCCGTTTCCAGGATGACCAAGGCCCCAAGAAGTTCCTGAGGGAGCTTATCGGTATAGCCTGTGGTGGATCTGCCATCGATAGTGACATCACGGACAATGTAGAGCATATTACCCGGCTCGGCACCCTGAACGCTGCCCAGGTCGATGTAGACGATATCGCCCGCGGCAATGATGCTGGTTCCGCTGTAGCTGTCAACGATATAACCTTTCAGCTCTTTTACCGACATCTTGAGGGGAACCTCCCTGCGCTTGTTGTCGCGGGCGGGAAGCAGATAGGACCCGGGCGTTATTTCCTGATTGGTTTTGGTGATAATGGCGCGGGAGGCATTTTTTTCCAGATCGGTCAACTGTATCGTTCCCAGAGGAATAATCTTGACTCCCAGGATTTCATTGGTGACCGGATGGCTGACATTTCCCGCCATGCGGTACACGGAAAATTTCTCGCCACCCTTGACGCCGCGTTCCTTGCCGATGTCGGTGTAGACGATATCGTCATCCCCGCCGATGTTGCGGTTGTTGTGGAGACTGATAATAGTGCCGGCCGGCCTGGCAGCGGATTCCAGGATGAAACCTTCACTGCCGAGTACGGAATAGGTGCGCTCCCTGGCAACTTCAGACAGGGTCTCGACTGCGGCAGGTGTAAAAGTAGTCGCTGCGGCCATTTTCTTCGCACTCTCTTCCTTCGGAACAAACTCAAGGTGATCGGGGAACACGCGCACCCTCTGGCCCGGGTAGATCACGTGCGGGTTGGTGATCTGGCTGTTTTTTGACCACATATTCGGCCAGTAGTTGGGGTCCTTGATGAATCGTTCCGAAAGCCCCCAGAGCGTATCGCCCTGTTTGATGACATAGATGGTCGGTTCGTCCTGATCTCCCGCGAAGGCAAGGCAGGGCAGAATCAGCGTCAACACCAGCAATAGCAGCTTCAGTCTGGATTTCATAGGCACCTCAAAGTTTTACTCATGAGATAGTCGCAGGGTTCACCTGCAGACTTCAATTGGCGGTAAGTCGTTCACGGGCTTTTGCTGCCGCCGGGCTGCTGGGGTACGACTTGATCAGGCCCTCAAACGTGGCGGTTGCCTTGTTCTTCTCCTTCAGTGCCGCCTGGGTGTATCCCAGCTTGAGCAGGGCATCCGGAGCCTTGGAGCTGTTCGGATAGGTCCCTGCCACACGGAAAAAGACATCTTTTGCCTTGGACAGGTCAGAGAGGCTGTAGTGACATTCTCCGATCCAGTACAGGGCATTGGCGGCATAATCGCTCTGCGGGTTGCTTTTCATAAACGCTTCGAAGGCCGTGATGGCTCCGGCGAAGTTGTTGACGCTGTAGAGTCCGAAGGCCTGGACGTACTCGGCCGGCGGGCCGGCATCCCTCCCTTTCGGTGCGGGTTCCTGGTTGACAACCTCGATCTTGGGTGTGGCATTCTGTTGTGCCAGCAGTGTTACCCGGACCTTGAGTTCATCCTGTGATTTTCGCAACTCCCGGATTGTTTCCTCAAGCCGTTTGGACTGTGCCGCCGCGAGCTTGGTCTGGTCATCCTGAATTCTGATCTGTTCGGTCAGTTCGTTGGCTCGCTGGCCATTCATCTTGGCTGACTGGATCAGGTGTTCAACCTTGGATTCTGTCTCGGCCTGGCGCTTGAGCATCAGGTCGTTGGCAGCGCAACCGGTCAGCGCGAGACAAAAAATGAAGCATGCGATCCACCTGCTGCCGGATACCATAATTCCCCCAATTTGATAGATGTTTTTCATAATTAAAGCGATAAACCGTTATTTGTCAAGTGAAAGCTGCCTTTGGGCATGCTTGCAAGCTGTTTTTCCGTGCTTCGGGCAGATGACGTTTTTGCCGCCTTGGGTTTCCCGTTCAGCAGGTTTCGGTTTAATTGACTGCTATAATGTGCTAGCATTCGCCACCTCCGTTGATATTCAATAACTCTAACCGGAATTCCCTGTGACCAAGCCCGAACTGCTGGCCCCGGCCGGCAACATGGAAAAACTGAAAATTGCCCTGCATTACGGCGCCGACGCGGTCTACCTGGGAGGACACTCCTTCGGTCTACGCAACAAGGCCGACAACTTCTCCCTGGAGGAGATGGGGGCGGCACTTGACCTCTGCCATCGCCGCGGAATCAGGGTCTACCTGACGGTCAACAGTTACCCGCGCAACGAGATGATGGCCGCTCTTGAAGCGTACCTGAAAAGTGTGGCTCCGCTGCCCTTCGACGCCTACATCGTTGCCGACCCCGGCGTCGTGGATCTGGTGCGGGAAATCTCCCCGCACAGGGAACTGCACCTGTCCACCCAGGCCAACACCATCAACTGGCGGACTGCGCGCTTCTGGCAGCGCCAAGGTATCCGGCGCATCAATCTGGCCCGCGAGATGAGTCTTGAAAACATCCGTGAGACGGTCAGGGTTGTTCCGGGGATGGAGTTCGAGGTCTTCAGCCACGGTGCCCTGTGCATCTCCTACTCCGGGCGCTGCCTGATCTCCAGCATGCTTGCCGGGCGGGACGCCAATCAGGGGGAGTGCACCCACCCCTGCCGCTGGAACTACCACCTGGTGGAGGAACAGCGTCCCGGCGAGTATTTCCCGGTGTTGGAGGATGAGACCGGCACCTTTATCTTTAATTCGCGTGACCTGTGCCTGCTGGAGCATATCCCGGCCCTGGTGCAGAGCGGCGTCGCGTCGCTGAAGATCGAGGGGCGCATGAAGGGCATCAACTACGTGGCCTCGGTGTTGCGGGTCTATCGCCAGGCGCTGGACGAATACCTGGCCGACCCACTTGGATGGCGCTGCCGGCCGGAATGGATGGAGGAACTGGCCAAGATGAGCCACCGCGGCTATACCACCGGCTTCCTGTTCGGCGAGCCTCGGGCTGTGGGGCAGGAGTACGACTCGGCCTATATCCGCAGCCACGAGTTTGTCGGGCTGGTGGAAGAACGGCGGGCGGACGGCTTGAGTGTCGTCGCGGTCCGCAACCGGATCGCAGTTGGCGACAAATTGGAATTTATCGGGCCGGCCATGCGCTCGCAGCATCTGTCAGTTGACCGGCTGCGGCTGCTCGATCAGCAGGGCGCTGAAAGTGAGGCAGAATCCGTCAATCCCAACCAGCGGATCCTGTTGGATCTGCCCTTTAATGCCGAACCGTTCGATCTCGTCCGGCGGGAGAAGACCTCTCCATGAGAGACCTCAAGTCCTTTGTCCGCAACGGTTCCGGCGGCTGGTTGCGCGACCTGCTGATACTGGCGGTTTGCCTCGGAATTCCATTCTTTCAGTATCTGGGTCGGTTGCCGCTGATAGATCCCGATGAGGGTCGCTACGCCGAGATCCCTCGCGAGATGCTGGAGCAAGGCGATCTGATCACCCCCACCCTCAATTACGTCAAGTATTTTGAAAAGCCGCCGCTGTTGTACTGGATCAATGCCGCCTCGATCAAGCTCTTCGGCCAGAACGAGTTTGCCGCCCGTTTTCCTTCGGCCCTGTGCGGCCTGCTGACCGTACTTGCAACCTACATCATAGCCCGCAAGCTTTACGGCCGCCGCGCTGCGCTGATCTCGGCCCTGATCCTGGGGACTTCGGCCGGGTTCGTTCTGCAATCGCGCATCATTTTGACCGACATGCTGCTGACCTTTTGTCTGACCGTGGCCCTGGGTTCGTTTATCGTGGCCGCCCGGCGCGAAGGGCGGCGTACCCGTGCCCTGCCCTGGTACCTGTTCTACCTTTTCTGCGCCCTGGCCGTACTTGCCAAGGGTCTGATCGGCATGGTCTTCCCGGCCGGCATCATCTTTTTCTATCTCCTGCTGAGTCGGCGCTGGCGGCTGCTGTCCGAGATGCGTCTGGCCACCGGAATGCTGCTGTTCCTGGCTGTAGCAACGCCCTGGTTTGTTGCGGTTTCGCTGCGCAATCCGGAATTCCCGCATTTCTTCTTTATCCGCGAACACTTCCAACGCTTCACCAGCACGGTACATGGCCGTTACCAGCCCTTCTGGTTTTTCGTGCCGGTACTGCTGGGCACCATGTTGCCCTGGTCGTTCTTCATCCCCGGCGCGCTGGTCAGGGCCTGGCGTGACCGAAACCATGAGGAGGGCCGGGCCGGCATATACCTGCTGATCTGGACTGCGGTCATATTCCTGTTCTTTTCTAAATCAAACTCCAAGCTGATCCCCTACATCCTGCCGGTATTCCCGCCCCTGGCCATGCTGATCGGCCATCGCATCGATCTGCTCGCCGACGGTCACGGCAGGGAGATAAAGGGTGCTGCACTGGCACTGGGTCTGGTTTTGCTACTGCTGGGCGCGGCCGCTCTGGGGTATGCCCGCTTGCCCCAAGTGGCCGCGCTCCTGATCGCTCAGGTTCCCGGCTGGTCGGCTCCGTTGACGCAGTTTGTCCGCCACGCACCGGCTTTCTCCGTCGCCGCCAGCGTCACGCTGGGCGGCCTGTTCCTGTTTCAGGGGCTTGGCACACTGAAGACAGCCGGTCGCAATCCGCTGCTCATGTTCGTTGTGCTCTGCATCGGTTCGTTTCTGCTGGAAATTGTTGTGCCGCGGATGATCATGGGCGAGATCGCCCGCAGCGAGTCTCCCCGTGAGCTGGCCATGAAAGTCGCTGCCCTGGCCGGGCCGGATACCCGCATCGTCAGCTATGGTCCCATGCAGGCGCTCTCATGGTACACTGGGCGTCGGGTGCTGGTGACGGGCGACCGGGATGAACTTGAGTTCGGCAGCAGCCAGGGCGATCAAGCGGCCTGGTTTCCCGATCAGCCGGCCTTGCTGACTCTGTGGGGGAGCGAGCAGCATGTCCTGCTGCTCCTCAAAAAAGGGGAGCTTGACAGCCTGCGACCGTTGCTGAAGCCCCAGCCGGTCGTCAAAGCTGAAGCCGGCCGGCGCCTGCTGATCAGTAACCGCTGAGAGGCAGGCTACAGAAGAATGAATTGACTTGACGAATTCTGCGGCGTACGATAATGCGTACGATACAGCGGAGGGATATCATAAATGACAACTTTATCAGCAACAGAAGCAAGAAAGAGCCTGTATAACCTCGTCGATGACGTGGCGCTGTCTCATGACCCAATTCAAATTGTCGGCAAACGCCATTCCGCAGTTCTCATCTCAGAGGAAGACTGGCGTGCGATCCAGGAAACGTTGTATCTCACATCAATACCAGGCATGCGAGAATCAATTCAGAAAGGGCTGAAAACCCCGCTTGGCGAGTGCAGCGAAGAGCTTGCATGGTAGGCTGGCAACTGGTTTTCACCAAACAGGCACAAAAAGACGCAAAAAAAATCACGCAATCCGGGCTCAAACCCCAGGCCGAGCGAATTTTTGAAATCCTTACAGAGAATCCTTACAAAAAACCGCCGCCCTACGAAAAACTTATAGGTGATCTGTCAGGCGCGTATTCACGACGGATCAACATTCAGCATCGCATCGTTTATCAGGTTCAGGATGACAGTAAGATTGTAAAGGTTATCCGGATGTGGACTCATTATGAGTAACGAGCAAAGGCTGGTGCGGATGCCGCACTAGACGCGGCCCCGAACAGTCCCTGAACTGCTTTACCTGTTGTAAAAAACATACGTTTTAACCAGAGGAGTTTAACACCGTGAGAGACACCTTTCTCCCCTTTTCCACCCCGACCATTGAAGATGCCGAGATCAACGAGGTCGTTGATTCGCTCCGCTCGGGCTGGATTACCACCGGCCCCAAGGTCAAACGCTTCCAGGAGGCCTTCAAGGCCTATGTGGGCGCCCCCTATGCCATACCGCTAACCTCGGCCACCGCCGGTCTGCATCTGACCCTGCTGGCGCTCAGGATCAAAGAGGGGGATGAGATCATCACCACGCCGATGACTTTTGCCTCCACAGTCAGCATGATTATCCTCTGCGGGGGAACACCGGTGCTGGCCGACATCGAACCCGGCACCCTGAATATCGACGTTGACAGGGTCCGCGAGAAGATCACCACCCGTACAAAAGCGATCATCCCGGTGCATTTCGCCGGACAGGCCTGCGATATGGACCCGCTCTTTGCCCTGGCCAGTGAGTTCAACCTGACGGTGATCGAGGACGCCGCCCATGCCGTCGGCACGGAATACAAAGGCAAACGGATCGGCTCGCTGGATTCGATCTCGATCTTTTCCTTTCACCCCAACAAGAACATCACCACCGGCGAGGGAGGCATGGTCTGCACCGCCGACGAGGACCTGGCCGAAGAGATCTCCCTGATGAAGTTTCACGGCATCAGCCGCGAGGCCTGGAAACGCGTTGCTGCCAGCGGCACCCCCAACTACGACATCCTCATGCCCGGCTTCAAATACAACATGATGGATATCCAGGCCGCCCTCGGCATCCATCAGCTGCCCCGGCTGGACGGCTTCATCGACCAGCGCCGCGTCATTGCCGAATTCTACAACCGGGAGTTCGCCGATATGGCCGAACTGGCTTTGCCAGCTTATGCCCACTACCAGCAGCGCCACGCCTGGCACCTGTATACCCCGCTGGTCCGAATCGAAATGCTGACGATTGACCGCGACCGTTTCATGGAGGAACTGAAGACGCATAATATCGGCAGCGGCCTGCACTACAAGGCCATCCACCACCATGCCTGGTACCGCGAGCATCTGCATATAGCCGACAGCGAACTGCCCAATGCCAGCTACGCCTCGGAGCGGATCCTGTCGCTGCCGCTGTTTCCCCGGATGACGCTGGCAGACGCCGGGGATGTGGTTGAAGCGGTCAAGGCCGTTATTGCAGTGCACAGGAAATAAATGTTCCATTTGGGTAGATCACCAGTTCACGCGCGTGCGCGTGAACTGGTCAATAACGAGTTAGAGCGTAAAAGAGCAAGAAAAAATTATGACATGTAAATTGTGCCAAACACATTCACCTCTCCAAAACTCCCACATACTTCCTGAATTCGTATATACGCACCTTTACGATGACAAGCATAGAATGCATGCTCTTTCACTACATGAAAAGGCACCAAGGCCATACGAACAGAAAGGGGTAAGAGAAAAGCTGCTTTGTAGAGATTGTGAAACATTGCTTTCTAGATATGAAAGATATGCTAGCACTGCGTTCGACGGCAAGAAAACTGAATTACCACTTGACCGGGTGATTATTGTAAAAGACGTGAATTATGTCCGGTTTAAGCTATTTCTGCTTTCTGTCATTTGGCGGGCGAGCATAAGCAAGTTGGAGTTCTTTAGCCAAGTCAGTCTTGGACCACATGAAAACAAAATCAGAGATATGATCCTCTCAGGTGACCCAGGTCCTTCTGATATGTATGGAGTAATACCTTTTGCGATAATTGATGACGGGAAAATTCAATCCGACCTAATAATGCAACCCAATCGAACTAAATTGAATGGCCACGTAGGTTATCGTTTTATTTTTGGTGGCTTCATGTGGGCATATTATGTATCAGGTCATTTGCCTCCAAGTGGAGTAAATTCACTTTTCCCCAAAGAAGACAATACGCTGTGCATCATAAAAGGTGATTTTAAGGAATGTGGTCTTGTCAAAGATTTTGCTAAGAGTCTAAAGAAAATGGGGCGAATATAAAAACTTGCTCTAACCACTCGGCGGCAGACGGTCTCCGCTACGCTGCCGTTATACCAAGAAAATAAAGTGAGGCAAAAATGATAAGTCTTCAAGCTATCTATGACAACAAGCTGTTTAACCAGAAACGCGCATACATGTCCAGTTGGTACGTCAGATTCGTTGGGGGCATTGGCATTAGCATCATTGCAGCCTACGCAGTTATAAATTTTTTCGATCTAGGCATGGAACATGCCTTCTTGAAGATAATTTTTTTCTTGTGCATTTTTGACCTTACAAAAACACTCCTTTCCTACGTTTTTAATAAGATCAACTACCGCATGACTATGAAGGACACTATCGAAGGTGAAGTCCGTCATTATCTAAGGGTTTTTGGTCTCCCACTTAACGACGAAAACAGCGGTTGTGTCGAGGACTACCTTTTAGAAGCCGCTTTTGACCATCGACTTGATCGTAACATGAATGTACTCGCTGCCATTAACTACGCTCAAGTCGTTGGCATCATGTCGATAGATCATAAATGGGATCGGTACTATTACGACGCTTGGCTGAAGGTAACTCCTGATTTTATCACCACAGATAAAAAAGAATAGGCGGGGTCAGCCCTTGACACGAGACAAAAGTAAAAAGTGAACGTCCAACCAGGCAGAAGCAGCGGCCTAAAACCGCCGCTGTTCTCCCGAACCGTTGAACAAGGAGATCTCCGATGCTCGATGAAATTCGAAAAGAACTTGCCGAATCCTTCAAACACCGGCATGTCGAAGACGCCTCGTGCATCGCGTGTGGTCGAGCAAACGCGCCTCTCGCCCTTCACATAATTGAGTTCTACCACCCCGACAAAATCGAAACCCCGTCGCCCTTGGTCGCTATGTCGCAGAGTCGGGGAACGACTCGCGGTGGTGTGCCACTGTGTAGCGCCTGCTGCCCTCCTTGCACCGAGTGCGGGCTACCAATTGCTACCCCTTGGACAAAAAAACTGCTTGCGGCACTAACAACAAAGTACCAAGGCATTACGTTTGTCAGCGGCAACGGCTTCTGTCGGCACGTCCATGTTCTTCATGATTTCAAGTCGTTGTTTCGTTGTGTCAAGCTGTCTGGCTCGAAGGAACCGGACCTACTGGAAGACAATGGACGGCTCAGCCTCGGTGGTGCCATCAAGGACTTGATGGAGCAGGATACGCAGATCTATAAACGTGGTGAATCGCCTGAGGCACGTCTGGTGCCTCATCACGCGATCAAGAGAGACTTCATAATCGCGGCCTACACCAAGGACTTCCAAGCCCATGTCAAGCAGCTGGAGTCTATGGAGTGGACTGCGACCGAAAAGGCTCGCCGGATTACTGAGGCCAAGGTTGGCTTTGAAAAGCACATCTATGGTGTCAAGCGCCTTGGCTGGCCGGAGCTCGACAAGATTATTGCGCTCATGAAAAACACCAGGACAGACTTCAGGGAGTTGGAGAACGAAGTACGTTCAAAGGGGTTTTATCCGTTTGCCGAACCCTTATAGCATTCAGAGGCAATAGACTATGTGGTGGACCCTACTGATCGTCGCGCTGCTGGTCCTCTCCTGGTGGGGCCACACACAGTACGCATTGGCAAAATGCAAGCGAAGCAATAGGGCCAGAGCGAGGCAATAGGGGCAGATAATGGGGGCAGATAATGGTGTCAAACCTACACATCTGACAAAAACATACAAAAACAAAGAGAGAAAGGCGAATTTCCCAACAAACGGCAGCACCGGTCAGCGGGAAAAAGCCCCCGCCGAGCCGGTGTGCCTTATCACGTTGAACAAGGTTCTCCATGGTCTGCCAAAAATGCAACTTCGAGCAACCCGACAGGCAGGAACTGTGTCTCCGTTGCGGGGTCATCTTCGCAAAATTGCATGCACCGGCTTTGCACCCTGCCGATGAATTCGGCTCAACAGCCATGTTTCATGAAGTAGAGACTGGCAACCGTCTGACAGGACTGTTGACCGATATTCCTATCGAGTTGAACTCTTTCGTCTGGTCAGGGAGGTTGCTGCTGTGGCTGGGGCTTGCGGTGTGGGGAGTGAAGTTCATGTTTACGCCGGTAACCGGCGAGGCATTTTCAGAATCATACATGCACCTGGTCAATCTTCCCTTCCATGAGGCCGGGCATGTCCTGTTCTCGGTGTTCGGCCGTTTTATCCAGGTTCTGGGCGGGACGCTCGGGCAACTGCTGATTCCTCTGATCGTAACAGTCTCATTCCTATTGCGCAGCAATCACTTTGCCGTCTCGGTCGGTCTCTGGTGGCTCGGGCAGAGTTTCATGGATTGTGCGCCCTATATTGACGACGCCCGGGCCGGCCAGCTCATGCTCCTGGGCGGCGTGACCGGAAGCGAAGTGGAGGAATATCACGACTGGGAACATATTCTCACGCGTCTCGGCCTGATGAGCTACGATCACCTTATTGCTCGTATTTCCTTCGGCTGCGGGGTGATTATCATGGTGACGGCTCTGGTGTGGGGCGTTTACGTTCTGTATCGCCAAAAGAGTGCGGATTCAGGGAAATAGCGAGGACTGTGCACGAACAATTATCATCTTTGGAATATGATCAGGATTGCGGTACCTGAGAAGCGAGTCGAATGCCGCCGCGGCCAGAACTGAAGTAGAGGTGGTCAAAACTACACATTTCACAACAACAAGTAACTGCATGAAATAGCATGAGTTCCCAACAAGACAGTTGGACGCCGCCCACCCGGGAGAACCATCTAGGGTCAGATCTACGCATTTGACAAAAACCAGATAACCAACGGCGAGAACACCGAATATTCAACAAACGGCAGCACCGGTCAGCGGGAAAAAGCCCCCGCCGAGCCGGTGTGCCTTATCACGTCGGATTAAGATTCCAGTTGTCCCTTTTTATAATTTTGCATATCTTTATAGTAAGGAAGTAAGGAATAATGCTGGCCAAGAAAACATCAAAAAATCAGCTGACGTTGCCCAAGGAAATCGTTGGTAACTTTCCCGGTGTCGATCTGTTTGATGCTGTTGTGGAGGATAACCGCATCGTGTTGACCCCGGTAATGGTAACCCCGTTGAATGCCTCACTGGAGGGCATTCGTGAAAAAATCAGGAAGCTCGGTATCGACGAGAATGATGTGACCGAGGCGGTGAAATGGGCCAGAAGCTGACGCCCCTGCGGGTCGTTCTTGACACCAATGTCCTCGTCTCGGCGCTTCTCATTGGCGGCGGGACAGGAATGCTGCGCGAATTGTGGAAAAGCGGATGTATCATACCGCTCATCTCCAGAGAGACATTCGCCGAGTTCAGAAGAGTCCTTTCGTATCCTAAATTCAAGCTTTACCCACGGGAGATCCGCGCGATATTGAATGAGGAGATCCTTCCCTTCGTGGAACCGGTGGAGATTGTTACACCGGTCACTGGTATCTGCCGCGATCCTCACGACGACATGTCTCTGGCGGTGGCCAGGTATGGACGAGCGATATATCTTGTTTCCGGAGACCAGGATCTCCTGGTATTGAATAACTTCGGCGAGACGCGAATCGTAACGGTAGCGTATTTATGGAACTGATCGGGAACTGAAAATATTCACAGAATTTTAGGAACAAATAAAGGGACAGGCTGTTTATTGAGAGATATGCCAAGGGGCTTTTGTTCCCTTATAGAACTTCAACGGCTAATGGAGCTTGTTCGTGCTGGAAATCATGGTAGAGTAACCGCATGAAACCTAAAGAGAAGCGAATACTTGAGACCTTCAAGCGCATGCTGGAACAAAGAGTACATCTTGAAAAATTCGCTCTTTTCGGTTCACGGGCCAGGGGAGACGCTGGGCGTTATTCCGACATGGATGTTTTGGTGGTGGTCGATCAACTGGACACCCCTACAGCAAATTTCATCAGCGATTGCGCATGGGAATCCGGTTTCGGGAGCGGCATTGTTGTCGTGCCGGTATCTTATTCCAAGTCAGAGTGGGAGGGTGTCGAGAGCCAATCTCTGCTTGCCGGCAACATCAGAGCCGAAGGTGTATTTCTGTGAAGCAGGAAGACAAGAACACTATCATCAATTATCGTCTTGAACAGAAACATTGGGTCATGTCTACAGATCACAGAATCTGGATTCTATAGACGCGACCCCAAAGGATTCTTTTTAGACGGTAAAATTTTAGGCGAAAAAATTATGAGCCGGAACGGCATTGCCTTTTATAGTAACTCCGGCAAAGCCGGTGGTTTACTGAAAGGCTTCAATTAACGGCGTTGTATGCTATACTTTTTTGAAAACAGAGGATTGCTGGATGCCAACAGTTCTAAGGTCTGGGCCATACAGATTTTACTTCCATAGTCACGAAACAACGGAACCGCCACATATCCATATTGATCGTGACGACCAGACAGCAAAATTCTGGATTGAGCCAGTAGCGCTGGCATCAAGCGTTGGTTTTTCCCCTTGGGAACTGCGGACTATTCAAATTTTGGTAATCGAACAGCGGATAACCTTGCTGGAGGCATGGAATGGGTACTTTGGCGCTTAAAGCGGATGAACGTGTAAGGAACATACATATTGATGATGACATAATTGCTGTTGACCTTATGGACGGTAGAAGCATATCCGTACCGTTGATCTGGTATCCCAGGCTTGCCAACGCATCACAGAAAGCTCGTGAAAACTGGCAGACCAGCGGTGGCGGTTACGGCATCCACTGGCCTGAGATTGATGAAGACCTGAGCACAGAAGGACTTTTACGAGGTGCTCCTGCACCTCGTTCCTCTATTTCAATTAAATAGTCGGAGATACGCTTAACCCTCCCGGTAAGGTTGATAATAATCAGAGTCCGCCTTGGTTCCCATCTATTCTGCCTCGGTTCACTGCCAGCACTATCGAGAACTGGCGCGGATTCGGGGGGGAGGAGTATGGTTTGCCTATAGCATATCTCTCTTGTGAATGGCGCTTATCCTTCCGCATACCTTGATAACTGTAACCTTCTCCCATTTTACATAGCAGTTAACTGACGAATGTCTGACTCGTTGAACCTGATAATCTGCAACTGAAGAACCGGAGGTGTACATGTTTGTCGTTGCCATTTACGGTTGGCTGGAAGAAACGCCGGAGCTGGCGCAAGCCCTGGCTGGCGCCCTTGGCATTACGGCGTACGAGGCGCGGCAGCGGTTGATCGGTGGCGGACCGTCCGTTGTGGCCAGTTTTGCGGATCAGCAGCAGGCGAGGGAATTGGCGGGGAAAGTGAGCCGGGACGGCATCAAGGCCCTGATTGTTGATGCCACGGAGGTGCGCATGCGAAGCGGTTTTTTCATCGTACGCCGCTTCGAGTTTGAAGGCCGCGTACTGAAGATCGAGACTCACAACGGCCAACAAGAAACGCTCCCCTATGCAGGGATGGAACTGCTCCTCACGGGTACAAGCGTCGTAGGCTACAGCGAGACAAAAACGATTGTGGAGAAAAAGTTCAGCATGGGCAAGACCTTGCTTGCCGGCGGCATCCCCATGACCAAGAAGGTTGAGCGTCAGGAAGAAGTGTCCCGCGAGGAGAGTGAACAATTACTTTATCTCTATGCCCACGACCGGCCAACAGCGATCTTCAGCCTGAACGGCATGAACTACGACGGCTTCGGCGAGGAGATGAAACTGTCCCGAAAACTGAATTTCTCGTACCTCATCAGTCAACTGCGCCAGCATGCCTCCTGCGCCGCCTTTGACGACCGCTTGCTGAAAAGGGTCAACCAGACCCGCTTGCTGGGCCCCGCCCAGGGCCGAGAGGCCAGTTTGGATCTTGCCGCCGAGATCCTTGCCCGGTGCCTGCTGGCAAGCCGTGGAGAAAAGCAGAGGGGTCTATCATCGGATTATTGCAGATGATGGACTCTCAATTTAAAATGAACACAACCCGAAATATCTTGCAGTATGTGCCGGGAAGCGGTAATTTATGCGCATATAACATGCGTATAAGGAGTGCGTTATGCAGCTTAATTTTTATGACCCGTATGCGCCAAAAAAACCCACTAATGTAAGCATTAACAGTGATCTCCTCCAGCAAGCCAAAGAACATCACATTAACCTCTCACAGGCCCTAGAGCTGCGTCTGGCGGAAATACTGCGCGAGGAGAAGCGGCGGCAGTGGCAGGAGGAAAATCACGCGGCTGTCGAAGAATATAACAGGCGCATTGAAACTCAAGGTGTTTTCAGTGACGGACTGAGGCGATTCTGATGGCGCAGTTTGATGTGTATGCAAACCCAAACCCTGAAACAAAGCGAACAATTCCCTATGTGCTTGATGTACAGGCCGATCTCTTGAACAACCTGACAACACGCGTGGTTATTCCCCTCTATTCAGCATCTGCCATGGGCAAGGCGGCAAAACATCTGAACCCTCAATTTTCCATAAAACGAACCACCGTCATTATGTCAACGGCTGAGCTGGCCGGAGTTTTGGTAAACAGCCTTGGTGATAAAGTATGTTCTCTTAAGGAACAGCGAAACGAAATTATAGCTGCTCTTGATTTCCTGATCACCGGCTTTTGATGATTGAAGTTGCACTAGCCAACCATCGGCGACAGCGGTGAATCCGCTGCGCCTTGAACCGTTCGATTGATTTAATAATTGTGATAGCTGAACACAGGAGATAGAAAGACGTATGAGCAATTCTGACCTGCGTAAACTCCCCCCCCAGAGTCTGGAGGCCGAGATGTCCATCCTGGGCGGCATCCTGATCGACAATGATGCCATCAACCGGGTGCTGGAGATGCTCACGCCGGAAGATTTCTACCGCGAAAGCCACCGCAAGATCTTCCTGGCCATGATGAAGCTGTCCGACCTGCGCGAGCCCTGCGATTTTATCACCATGACCGACATGCTCAAGAAGGCCGGTGAGCTGGAAGAGGTCGGCGGGGCGGCCTACCTGGCGACCCTGGTTGATTATGTCCCTACGGCGGCAAACATCGCCTACTACTGCAAGATGGTCAAGGAGAAGTCCACCAATCGAAAACTGATCAGCGTGGCCACCGAGATCGTCAGCCGCGGCTACGATGAACAGGCCGATGTGGAAGAGCTGCTGGACAAGGCCCAGAAGGAAATCTACGAGATCTCGGAGAACAAGTCCCGGCCTCAGTATGTGCCGGTGCAGTCGGTCCTCAAAGATGCCATGAATATCCTCAAGGGTCTGTATGATCAGAAGGAACATGTCACCGGTGTACCCACCGGTTATGTGGACCTGGATCATAAAACGGCCGGTTTCCAGCCCGGCAACCTGATTATCATCGCTGCCCGTCCATCCATGGGCAAGACCACCCTGGCACTTAACATCGCCGAGTATGCCAGCGCCAATCCGCATAACAAGAAGAAGGTGCCTTCGGTGATCTTCTCGCTGGAGATGGGTAAGGAGGAGTTGGTAATGCGCTTTCTGGCCTCCATCGCCCGGGTCGACTTCGGCCGCATGCGTACCGGCCACTTCCATGATTCTGACTGGCCGCGGCTGGCCCAGGCCGCCGGCATTATTCATAACGCCAAGATTTTTATCGATGACAGCCCCTCCATCAGCGTATTGGAGCTGCGTTCCAAAGCGCGCCGTTTGAAGAGCGAGCACGATATCGGCCTGGTGATCGTCGACTACCTGCAACTGATGAAGGGCAGCAATAACCCGGAATCACGCCAGCAGGAGATCTCGGAAATATCCCGTTCACTCAAGGCCCTGGCCAAGGAGCTGAATGTGCCGGTGGTGGCGCTTTCACAGCTTAACCGTGAACTGGAAAAACGGGCTGACAAACGCCCGATGATGAGCGATCT